>NZ_JBFAQK010000130.1:0-1017 GCF_040677245.1 Streptomyces kurssanovii | reverse complement strand
GCGTCGACAACGCGGCATACGTGATCTTCACGTCGGGTTCCACCGGAACTCCGAAGGGCGTGGCGGTCAGCCATGCCGGGGTGCTTGGAGTAGCGGCCGCACATCACGATCTGCTCGGTGTGCCCGAGAGGGCTCGGGTGTTGATGGTGGCCGCGCCGACGTTCGATGCCTCGGTCTTCGAATGGCTGTGGGCAGTGGCCTCGAGGGCGGCGCTGGTGGTAGCCCCGCCGGATTGCTACGCCGGTGACGCATTGGCCGAGGTATTGGCGGGTCAGCGCGTCGATGCAGGATTGATCACGCCGACCGTTCTGGCGACGCTGGACCCAGCCCAGATCGATGGGCTGGACACGTTGGTGACCGGTGGCGAGGCGTGCCCGGCTGAGTTGGTGGCTGCGTGGGCCCCCGGTCGACGGATGTTCAATGCCTACGGTCCGACCGAGGTGACCATCTGGGCCACCTGGAGTGCGCTGTCGGTAGGCCAGCCCGTGCGCATCGGTGCTCCGGTTCCGGGTACGTATGCCTACGTTCTCGATGCACGGCTGAACCCGGCTCCCGTCGGGGTGGTGGGCGAGTTGTACCTGGCCGGACCTGCCGTGGCCCGTGGTTATGTCGGTCGTCCCGATTTGACTGCGGATCGCTTCGTGGCCAACCCGTTCGGGGCAGCGGGGTCGCGGCTGTATCGCACCGGTGACCTGGTGCGCTGGACCGAATCGGGCAGCCTGGAATACCTCGGACGCTCCGATGCACAGATCAAGCTGCGTGGGCAGCGCCTGGAACTGGGCGAGATCGAGAACACCCTGCTGGCCTGCCCGCAAGTGAATCGGGCTGCCGCCGCGGTATTCCACACGGACGCGGCGGACCACTTGGTCGCGTATGTCGCACTAGAGCGGGCCAGCAATGCTGACCACGATGCGGAAGTCGTCGATCAGTGGCAACACGTCACGCTCAGGCCGAGTCCCGCCCGGTCGTACGCGATCACCCGGGTGCAGCGGGCGAGAGGCGCCAGCACCGGCGTCC
>NZ_JBFAQK010000129.1:0-1017 GCF_040677245.1 Streptomyces kurssanovii | reverse complement strand
AGCCGTTGACCGGGTTGAACGACGGCGGCAGGAACGGCGCCTCACCGGTGAACGGTGTGGAGTTCTGCCCCGGCGCGTCGCCTTCAGTGAAGGGGATGGTCGGCGATCCGTAGTTGATGATCGGCGCGGGCGCCGTGGGGGCCCCCGGAGCCGCGGCAGCCGGATCGGCCGGATCGGCCGGCAGCGGTGGGATGTACGCGCCCGGCGGGGGACCCGGAACAGCAGGGTCGACCGGTGCCGGCGGCACCTCGGGGTCTGCGTATGCGGACGGGCTGAGCACCAGCCCACCGAACAGCCCCGCAGCCATGAACGCGGTGATCAGTCGACGTTTTGCCGATTTCGGCATGAGTAACCTCCAGACAGCACAACTCGCTCCAGTCTCTCACAGCGCTATGACCAGCTACTGCCGCGAGAAGGCGTGATCCCCCGACAACGACCGATTCCACGGCGCTGAACTGCGGTGTTTATCGACTGTGAGCGTGCTCGCGTTACTTCTCGGTGGTAGGGCAGGAAACTACGAATACGCCGCGAGACGACGCGACACCGCACATCGAAACGATGATCAAGGCTGCGGCTGCGGCCACCGTCGCCGCCGCACCGCCGTGGTCGTAGACACCGCCGCCGATCAGGGCGCCACCCATGATGCCGACCTGGAACGCCGCGACATACCGGCCGGACGCGCCGTCGGGGTCTTCGGGCGAGGTGCGCATCGCGGAGGCCTGCAGCATGGGTGGCAAAGCCGTGGACGACGCACCCCAGGCCACGATGGCCAACCCACCGAGCACCAGGGCCGGCTGACCGGACAAGTGGTCGAAGCCGAGCACTGACAGCGTCAGCAGCGCGGCGGCCAGCACAGCCAGACAACCCAGCACCGAGGTCTTCGGCCACAGGTCCAAGGGCCGCGCCATCGCGGCCATGCCGGCCAGACCGGCAACCCCGAACGCGGCCAGCAGCCAGGCCAGATGTGGCCCATGGATCCCGACCACATCCCTGATGATCACCACGATGAAGGTGAAG
>NZ_JBFAQK010000128.1:0-1033 GCF_040677245.1 Streptomyces kurssanovii | reverse complement strand
GCAGACGGCCGCACAGGTAGGTGAGGGCGGGTCCCGCGAGCCACAGGCCGGCCGCCGTGAGCGCCCAGCCCGCCAGCACGCCGGGCGGCCGGCGATCGAGGCCACCTGGCCGGCGGCCACCGTGCAGACCTGCGTGGTGCATCTGATCCGCACCGCGATGCGGTTCGTGTCCTACAACCAGCGCAAAAAAGTCGCCAACGCCCTCAAACCGATCTACCAAGCCCCCGACGCCGAAACGGCCCGTGCCGAGCTCGACGAGTTCGCTAAATCTGATCTAGGACAACAGAATCCGCACACTATCGCCGCGTTCCGCAACGCCTGGGAGCGGTTCACCCCGTTCTTGGCGTTCCCACCGATGCTGCGCCGGGTCATCTACACCACCAACTCGATCGAGTCGCTGAACTACCAACTGCGCAAGATCATCAAAAACCGCGGCCATTTCCCCAGCGACGACTCGGTAGTCAAGCTGCTCTGGCTGGCCATCTGCACCATCGAAGACAAACGCGCCAGAGAACGCGAGAAACAACGAGGCAAACCACTCACCGAACGCACCGCCCCGGGCCGACTCATCGAAGGCCAAGTCACCACCAACTGGAAACAAGCACTCGGACAACTCGCCATCGCCTACCCCGACCGAATCAACCCCTACCTCTAAACCCGACGCTACGCACTTACACAAACAACTTGACAGGCTCTCCGACAGTGCCGCGGAGGGTCGATACCCCGGCTCTGCATTGTCGGCCTGCCCGGCCGCCTCCGGCGAGTCGCCGGAATGACCCGGCTTCGACTCTCCACAGGGACCGGCGTCGGCGGTGTCCCCGGGTAGCCGGACGGGTTTGATCTTGGCGCGCCCGGCCAGATCCCGCACCGATTCAGCCGGCAGGATCCCATGCCCGGGCAGATAGCCCGGGGCATCGGAGGTGCCGTCAACCGTGGACCTCTGGGCCAACACATGCACCACGGCCGCATCAGCGGCCGCCCGGTTCTGCGCGGCCGGGCAGTCCTCACGCCCGCACCGGCACCCCAACTGAGC
>NZ_JBFAQK010000127.1:0-1120 GCF_040677245.1 Streptomyces kurssanovii | reverse complement strand
GTGCTCGTCGCTCTCGCGGAGTCTGCCCATCGCGGCAACTACCAGGGCGACCGTCGCGTGCTGGCCATCCCCGCCAGCGACCGTGCCCAGCACGACGCCGCGCAACATCGCTACGCCGACACCACCGCCAGCCCCGTCGAGGCCCGCGACAACCTCGGTGCCGGCCGCTGGAAACTGCCCGAAGCAACCCTGATCGTTATCGACGACGCCGACCACCTCCAACCCGAGCAGCTGCGCTGGCTCACCGAACATGCCAATCAGACCCGCACCAAACTGCTGCTGGTCACCCACACCGAAGCCTCGGTGACACCCACCACCCAAGAGCACCGGCAGCCGCCGCCAAGCCGCGAGCTCACCGACACCCTGCGCGCACACCTGCCCTGGCACCAGCACCTCGGCAACAGCGAAACAGTCACCGCCCAGGCGCCACCCACCGCGATCGACCGGGCCCGCGCCCAGCTCGAAACCACCCGCACCACAGCACCAATGGCAAGTACCGAACATCAGGCCCAGGCCAAGCAGCTACTCCAACGCGTCGACCAACTCACCGCCAACTTCCAATACCGCGCAACCGACCACCGAGCCCGCGACCTCGACCGCACCCAGCAACGCAGCCACGGCCTCGAACTCTGATGATGTCGTCATGTGTCGGACGGATTGACCATGATGTTTGACATGACCACCACACCATTCAGCGAAGAGTTCTCACGGGCACTCGACCTGGCTGCCCAGTACCACCAGCTACGAGAAGATTTCGACACCGCTCTCAGATCCGACCGCCGCGAGTCTCGCCGCGTGTTCTGGGGCCTCCCACTCAACGACAAACCCACGATGTCATGGGGCGATGCCAGCACCGCTCGCAGCGAGCAGCTAAGCAACATCGTCAAGGAATACGGAAAGCTCTGGTATCAGATCCAAGCCGTCGCACCAGCATTAGCCGGAGTCCTGCCCTTTCCGTGGCTGATGAGAACCGGCAACCGTTTACCGGGCTGGTCCGAGCGGATCAGCAGGCGCCGGGCCGGAAACTCTTGGTTCGTAACCCCGAGGCCCTACAAACCCTCCACCACCGTCTAACCGCGCAGCTACACCCGATCAAGCACGTCAAACGGCACCCGCACAC
>NZ_JBFAQK010000126.1:0-1640 GCF_040677245.1 Streptomyces kurssanovii | reverse complement strand
CTGGTCGACGACGTCATCGACCCGGCGGAGACCCGCGAGGTCCTCATCCGCTCCCTCGCCATGCTCCGCACCAAGCACGCCGACCTGCCCTCCCGAAACCCTCACGCTGTCGGAGGTGGTGCGGTTCCGCGACCCGGCCCAAAGCGCGGCCAGCTTGGCCGTCCGCGCCGGCGATCCCGCCGGCATCGCCTACTACATCGACCACGGCCGAGTGCACGTCGGAGCCGACCAAACCGCCGCCGACATGGCCTACCAAGCCTGGGCCGACGACGTTGCGGCCGGGCATCGCAGTGTGCTGCTGGCGCCCACCAACGAGCTCGTCGCCGAACTCAACGAACGCGCCCGCCTTGACCGGCTCCGCACCGAGAAAAGCCCCTCAGCGACCGTGACGCTCAGTGACGGGCTGACCGCTTCGGCCGGCGACTGGATCATCACCCGACAGAACGCCCGCGGGCTGCGGATGCGCAACGGCACGTGGGTCAAGAATGGGCACCGCTGGGTCATCAAATCCGTGCACCGCGACGGCTCTCTCACCGCGTACCGGCTCGGCAGCGACCCGAAAACCGGGACTGTCCGGTTGCCGGCGGACTACGCCGCGGCCAACACCACCCTCGGCTACGCCTCGACGATCAACGCCGCCCAAGGCCTGACCGCCGGCACCCACGACATCAAGGGCACCTGCCACATCGTGGGTACTGATCACCTCACCCGCCAACAGCTCTACGTCGCCGCGACCCGCGCCAAAGACGAAAACCACGTCTACTTCTCAACTTCCGAAGCCGACCCGCACCGCATCCTGGCGCCCAAGGCCACCCAGCAGCCCACCGCGGTCGACATCCTCACCGCGATTCTGCGCCGCGACGGCCGCCAGGTGTCCTCACACACCGCCGCCCACGCCGAAACCGACCCGTTCCAGCGGCTGCACGGGCTGGCCAGCATGTACGCCGACGCCCTGGCCACCGGGGCAGAACACCTCGCCGGGACCGACACCATGGCCCGCATCGACCAGGCCGCCACGGCGATCGCCAGCGACATCACCGACGCTGAGGCCTGGCCGGTGCTGCGGCGCAACCTAGCCCTGCTCGCCCTCGACGGCCACGACCCCATCGAGGCGCTTCAGCACGCCGCGGCCAAACCCCTGGGCAACGCTGTCGATGTCGCCGCGGTGCTCGACTGGCGCTTACCCACGCCGGCCGGCACCAGCCTGGGCACGGTGGGCCCGCTGCGCTGGCTGCCCGCCATCCCCGCCGCGCTGCGTGAGGAACCCGTGTGGGGCCAATACCTCACCGAACGTGCACAACGGGTCACCGAGTGTGCCGACCAGATCCGCGACACCGCCCACCACTGGACCCAAGCGACTGCACCGGCCTGGGCCCGCCGCCTCATCGCCCAACAGCCCGGGCTGACCGCCGAGATCGCGGTGTTCCGCGCCGCCCACGACGTCGACGCCGCCGACACCCGGCTCACCGGGCCCGGGCAGCACGCCAACCGCTCAGCTGCCGTGCAAAAGCTCATCCACGACAACGTCGACGCGGCGATCACCCGCGAACACAACAGCACTCAACGGTGGCGTCCCCTCATCGCCACCCTCGATCCCCACATTCTCGCCGACCCGTACTGGCCCCGGCTGGCCACCTACC
>NZ_JBFAQK010000124.1:0-2000 GCF_040677245.1 Streptomyces kurssanovii | reverse complement strand
GCCACCCTTGAAAGAGTGCGTAATAGCTCACTGGTCAAGTGATTCCGCGCCGACAATGTAGCGGGGCTCAAGCGTACCGCCGAAGTCGTGTCATTGCAGTACATACCCCCAACGGGGACTGTGATGGGTAGGGGAGCGTCGTGTGCCGGGTGAAGCAGCCGCGGAAGCGAGTTGTGGACGGTTCACGAGTGAGAATGCAGGCATGAGTAGCGATACACACGTGAGAAACGTGTGCGCCGATTGACTAAGGGTTCCTGGGTCAAGCTGATCTGCCCAGGGTAAGTCGGGACCTAAGGCGAGGCCGACAGGCGTAGTCGATGGACAACCGGTTGATATTCCGGTACCCGCTTTGAAACGCCCAATATCGAATCAGGCGATGCTAAGTCCGTGAAGCCGCCGGCTGAGTCTTCGGACGAGGTCGGAGTGGTGGAGCCGACGAACCAGACTTGTAGTAGGTAAGCGATGGGGTGACGCAGGAAGGTAGTCCAGCCCGGGCGGTGGTTGTCCCGGGGTAAGGGTGTAGGCCGTGAGGTAGGCAAATCCGCCTCACATAAGGCTGAGACCTGATGCCGAGCCGATTGTGGTGAAGTGGATGATCCTATGCTGTCGAGAAAAGCCTCTAGCGAGTTTCATGGCGGCCCGTACCCTAAACCGACTCAGGTGGTCAGGTAGAGAATACCGAGGCGTTCGGGTGAACTATGGTTAAGGAACTCGGCAAAATGCCCCCGTAACTTCGGGAGAAGGGGGGCCATCACCGGTGATAGCACTTGCTGCTTGAGCTGGGGGTGGCCGCAGAGACCAGCGAGAAGCGACTGTTTACTAAAAACACAGGTCCGTGCGAAGCCGTAAGGCGATGTATACGGACTGACGCCTGCCCGGTGCTGGAACGTTAAGGGGACCGGTTAGTCACTCTTCGGGGTGGCGAAGCTGAGAACTTAAGCGCCAGTAAACGGCGGTGGTAACTATAACCATCCTAAGGTAGCGAAATTCCTTGTCGGGTAAGTTCCGACCTGCACGAATGGCGTAACGACTTCTCGACTGTCTCAACCATAGGCCCGGTGAAATTGCACTACGAGTAAAGATGCTCGTTTCGCGCAGCAGGACGGAAAGACCCCGGGACCTTTACTACAGTTTGATATTGGTGTTCGGTTCGGCTTGTGTAGGATAGGTGGGAGACTGTGAAGCTTGGACGCCAGTTCAGGTGGAGTCGTCGTTGAAATACCACTCTGGTCGTGCTGGATGTCTAACCTGGGTCCGTGATCCGGATCAGGGACAGTGTCTGATGGGTAGTTTAACTGGGGCGGTTGCCTCCCAAAGGGTAACGGAGGCGCCCAAAGGTTCCCTCAGCCTGGTTGGCAATCAGGTGTTGAGTGTAAGTGCACAAGGGAGCTTGACTGTGAGACCGACGGGTCGAGCAGGGACGAAAGTCGGGACTAGTGATCCGGCGGTGGCTTGTGGAAGCGCCGTCGCTCAACGGATAAAAGGTACCCCGGGGATAACAGGCTGATCTTCCCCAAGAGTCCATATCGACGGGATGGTTTGGCACCTCGATGTCGGCTCGTCGCATCCTGGGGCTGGAGTCGGTCCCAAGGGTTGGGCTGTTCGCCCATTAAAGCGGTACGCGAGCTGGGTTTAGAACGTCGTGAGACAGTTCGGTCCCTATCCGCTGTGCGCGTAGGAGTCTTGAGAAGGGCTGTCCCTAGTACGAGAGGACCGGGACGGACGAACCTCTGGTGTGCCAGTTGTCCTGCCAAGGGCATGGCTGGTTGGCTACGTTCGGAAAGGATAACCGCTGAAAGCATCTAAGCGGGAAGCCTGCTTCGAGATGAGGACTCCCACCTCCTTGAGAGGGTAAGGCTCCCAGTAGACGACTGGGTTGATAGGCCGGATATGGAAGCCCTGTAAGGGGTGGAGTTGACCGGTACTAATAGGCCGAGGGCTTGTCCTCAGTTGCTCGCGTCCACTGTGTTAGTTCTGAAGTAACGAACTCGCCCGACCCC
>NZ_JBFAQK010000123.1:0-2035 GCF_040677245.1 Streptomyces kurssanovii | reverse complement strand
CGCCGGTCCCAGGGTGCTGAGAACCGGGCGGGCCTCTTCTACGAGCCGGGGGCCGGACCGGGCCGTGCCCGGTGAAACGGCTGGAACGGCCGGATCCGTCCGGCGGCGAGCGCCGCCGACGGGCGGTCACTGACAGGTGCGGACCGTCACGGCCAGGTGCCGGCTGTGTGCCGTCACGGACGGATGCGGGCGGTCAGTCCTCGTCGTCCAGGTCCAGGGGCTCCTCGCGCAGCTCGTCCTCGTCGAAGACGGCGCTGACGTCGAAGCGGCAGACGACCCGCTCCGGGTCGGCCTGGTCGAAGGGGACGCTCAGCCACTCGCCGGGCTCGGGAAGCTCGTCCGCGGCGGCCACCCACAGCGTGGAGTCGCCCTCCTCCAGACCGAACTCCTTGTGCCGGGACGCGATTTCGTCCGGTTCGTACTCGCCGAAGAGCACGCCGAGGGCCGCGTGCACACTCGTACCGACGACCGGGGCGCCGGCCGCGCCCACTTCCTCCGGATCGACGTCCGCGATGCGCTGCGCCTGGGCGAGCAGCCGCTGCGGCTCCACCACCGCGTAGTCACGGCGGATCAGCACGCTCAGCGCGTTCGGCTCCTCCGGGCCCGCGTACGGCGGCAGCGAGTCGTCCGCGCCGGGGATCTCGAAGGGGGTGACCTCGTCGTACCGGTCGTAGAGCCGCTCGTCGTACGCCTCCGCCGCCGCGGCGAGCGCGTTGAACGCGTCGTAGACGGCCGGGTCGTCGTCTCCCGTGCGGTTCTCGACCGCCTCGAGGTGACGGTCCAGTGCGGCTTTGACCGCCTCGGCGGCGGCACGTACCTCGGCAGCGGTGGGCTGCGCAGCATCAGACATAGTGCAGACGCTATCCGTACCGGGGCGGTGCCCGCACAATAGATGCGATGCCGGAATACGAATTTGTCGACGTGTACGTGCCGCGCGGGGTCTCCCGCAAGGAAGCGACCCGTCTGCTGACCGACCATGCCGAGTACGGACACTGGGAGTTGGACCGATTGAGCCTGCACCGGGACGGCAGCCGCAGAGTGCGGCTGCGCCGGCGCATCATCCGCCAGGTACGCGCCACCTGGTGATCGCGAGCAGGTACAGGAGCAGGTACAGGAAAGGAGCGGGCCCGCGATCGCGGGACCCGCTCCTCGACGTACCGCAGTACGGGACAGGGTCGTAGCCGTGCCCGTGACCGACGTGGCCCCGGCGGGGGCCTACGCGGCCGCGCGGGCCCTGCGGTAGAGCACCGCTCCGGCGAGCAGCAGGCCGACGCCCGCCGGTGCCAGGACGTCCAGCGCGTCCATGCCGGTCTCCGCGAGCTCACCGTCGCTGCCACCGGGCGTGACGCTCTGGGGACCGGGCGTATTCGGCTCGGCCGGCGTCTCGGGGGTTTCCGGAGTCTGCGGCTTGTTGGGCTCCTCCGGGTTACCGGGCTCCTCCGGAGTGCCCGGCTCCTCCGGGGTGCCCGGCTCCTCCGGACCACCGGGCGGGGTGCCGCCCGAGTCGTTGGTGCAGTCGTTGCCGAACGACGGGTTGAGCAGACCACCGACGTTGATGCTGTTGCCGCAGGCGTTGACGGGCACGTCGATCGGCGCCTGGACCTGGTTGCCCGAGCCGACGCCGGGCGAGTTGCTGACGCTGCCGTCCGCTCCGGAGCCACCGCCACCGTTGTGGCCCGACCGGGAGACGTTGGCGCATTCGTTGCCGAACGTGGGGTTGAGCAGCCCGACGACGTCCACGGTGTTGCCGCAGGCGTTCACGGGCACGTGCACCGGAGCCTGGACCGAGTTGCCGGACAGCACGCCCGGCGAGTTCGACGCATCTCCGTGCGCCCCGGAGTCCGCCTGGGCGTAACCGCCACCGAGGGCGAGTACGCCTCCCGCGGCGGCAACGGTGATCAGGCCTTTGCGCGTGACCTGTCGCATGTCTTGATGCCCTGCCTTCCAGCTTCACGAATATCCCTGGGCACACGCCGAGGGGTTGGAAGAAGCGGGGGGGGGCGCCGGTAGTGGTGAGGCCCGCCCCCGGCCCCCG
>NZ_JBFAQK010000122.1:0-2504 GCF_040677245.1 Streptomyces kurssanovii | reverse complement strand
GCTCCGCCCCCGGACCCCCGCGCCTCAATCTCCCCCTACGGCCTGACGGCCGTGGGAGGTGCCCCCAGCGGGGCTGATTTCGCGCAGCGAAATCCAGCCCGCCCGGCGATTGAGGGCACCGCGCGAAGCGCGGTACGGGTCCGGGCGGAGCCCGGTTCGGGAAGGGGCGGGGTGGGGAAACGCGCGGCGGACCCCGCCCGCGGCCCCTACTTCACCGACCCCGCCATCACGCCCTGCACAAAGTGCCTCTGGAACGCGAAGAAGACGACCAGCGGTACCACCAGCGACAGGAACGCCCCCGGCGCCAGCACCCCGATGTTGCTGCCGAACTGCCGCATCTGGGACTGCAGCGCCACCGTCAGCGGCTGCGACTCGCTGTCGGCGAAGAGCAGCGCGACGAGCATGTCGTTCCAGACCCACAGGAACTGGAAGATCGCCAGGCTCGCGATGGCCGGGCGCCCCAGCGGCAGGACGAGGCGGGAGAAGATCCGCCACTCCCCGCCGCCGTCCATCCGCGCCGCCTCCAGCATCTCCCGCGGGATCTCCGCGAAGTAGTTGCGCAGCAGGAAGATGGCGAACGGCAGCCCGTACGCGACGTGGAAGAGGATGACGCCCGCCACCGTGCCGAACAGGCCGACCGCGCCGAACAGTTTGGCGACCGGCAGCAGACCGATCTGCACGGGCACGACCAGCAGGCCGACGACCACGAGGAAGACCGCGTCACGGCCGGGGAAGTCCAGCCAGGCGAAGGCGTATCCCGCCAGCGCCGCGATGCCGACGACCAGCAGGGTGGCGGGCACCGAGATCAGGACGGTGTTCCAGAAGGCGCCGGCGATGCCGGAGTCCTCGAAGAGCGCGGTGTAGTTGTCGAGGGAGAGCTGCGAGGGGTCGGTGAGCGCCGTCCACCAGCCGTCGGACGCGTTGTCGCGTTCGGACCGCATGGAGGAGAGGAACAGGCCCGCCAGCGGGGTGATCCAGATGAGTGCGACGACGATCAGTACGGCCTGGACGGCACCGCTGCCCAGCCATTTCGCGAGCCGGCCCCGGCGGCGGGGGCGTCCGGGCGGGGAGGGCCGGACGGGACGGGGCGCGGCCCGCTCCGCGGGCGGGCGCTCGACGGTGGTGCGGGCGCTCATGATCGGCTCCTTCTGAAGCGCCGGACGTTGAAGATCATGGCCGGTACGACCAGCAGGAGCAGCAGGACGCTCAGGGCGCTGCCGAGCCCTTGGTCGTTGCCGCCGCCGAAGGACACCAGCCACATCCGGGTGGCCAGCACATTGGCCTCTTCCTGGACCGGTCCCGGCGCGATGATGTAGACGAGGTCGAAGACCTTCATCACGTTGATGACCAGCGTCACGAAGACGACCGTGAGCACGGGCGCCAGCAGCGGCACGGTGATCCTGCGGAAGATCTGTCCTTCGGTGGCGCCGTCCATCCGGGCCGCCTCCAGCGCGTCGCGCGGGATGGCGGCGAGCCCGGCGCCGATGAGCACCATCGCGAAGCCGGTCCACACCCACAGGTAGGCGCCGATGATGGCCGGGGTGACGAGCGCCGGGCCGAGCCAGTTGACGCCCTGGTAGGGCGCGGCGAAGTTCGAGGCCGGCAGCCGGACGGTGTACTCGCCGTCGGCCAGGCCGTCGAAGCGGAAGGATCCGTCGGCGGCGGTGGTGGCCGTGGCGGCGACCTTGCCGTCGCGGACCGCTTCGACGGTCATGCCGGGCAGGCCCTTCTCCGCCGGATCGACCTTGCCCTGGGTGCCGCCGCCGCCCGGTACGAAGTCGAGGTAGGCGACGCCGCCGATCCCGTCCCCGCCGGCCGGTGCCTTCGCGGGCCTTGCGTCCGCGGGGACCGCGTCGGGTGCGACGCCGACGAAGCCGAGGCTGACCGGACTGCCGGGGCGGACGGTCTCCTCGGTGGCGTACGGGCCGCCGGTCTTTCCGGCGAGGCCGGACTGCTCGCGGACGCGGGCCGTCGGGTAGGCGGCCGGGTCCCCGAACGCGTCATGGGCGGCGACGACCACCGCGTTGAGCACGCCACGGTCCGGGTTCTGCTCGTAGGCCAGCCGGAAGATGATGCCTGCGGCGAGGAACGACACGGCCATGGGCAGGAAGAGCACCAGCTTGAAGGCGGTCGCCCAGCGGACCTTCTCGGTGAGGACGGCCAGCATCAGCCCGAGGCCGGTCAGCAGGACCGGTGCCACCACGACCCAGATGGTGCTGTTGCGGATGGCTTTGAGGGTGGCGGGGTCCTGGAAGATCTCCGTGTAGTTCGCCGCGCCGACGAACTGCTCCCCGCTCGCGTCGAACAGGCTCCGTCCGACGGAGAAGAGGACGGGGTAGACGACCAGCGCACCGAGCAGGAGCACGGCCGGCAGGACGAACAGGACCGCGAGGCGGCGTTTTCTGCGCTGGGCCCGGCGCCGCGCGTCGAGCGCGGCGCCTGGACGGTGTCGGCGCTGTTGGTCCGCAACACCCTGGCGGTGACGCTCTTCCAGGGCCGCGTGG
>NZ_JBFAQK010000121.1:0-2787 GCF_040677245.1 Streptomyces kurssanovii | reverse complement strand
GGCTGGAAATCCAGCCCGCCTGGGGGCACCTCCCACGGCCGCCAGGCCGTAGGGGGAGATTGAGGGCACCGCGCGAAGCGCGGTACGGGTCCGGGCGGAGCCCGGTTCGGGAAGGGGCGGGGTGGGGAAGCAGCCCGCCGCAGGCGTTACGCCGAAGCCGGGCGGTACAGCTCGCGCGGCAGTTCGGACGCCGCCGCCGCGTCCAGCAGCCACAGCGTCCGCGCCCGCCCGTACGCTCCCGCCGCCGGCGCCTGGATCTCGCCCGCTCCCGACAGCGCGATCTCCGCCGCCTTCGCCTTGTCCTCGCCCGCCGCGAGCAGCCACACCTCACGTGCCGCGCGGATCGCCGGCAGCGTGAGCGAGATGCGGGTCGGCGGCGGCTTGGGCGCGCCGTGGACCCCGACGACCGTGCGTTCCGTCTCGCGGACCGCCGGGAGTTCGGGGAACAGGGACGCCACATGCGTGTCGGGCCCGACGCCCAGCATCAGCACGTCGAACGTCGGTACCGGACCGTGGTCCTCGGGGCGCGCCGCCGCGGCCAGTTCCGCCGCGTAGGCGGCGGCCGCCGCCTCCACGTCGGAGCCGTACGGACCGTCCGACGCGGGCATGGCGTGCACCCGCGACGGGTCCAGCGGTACGGCGTCGAGCAGCGCCTCACGCGCCTGCGTGACATTGCGCTCCGGGTCGCTCGCGGGCAGGAACCGCTCGTCGCCCCACCACAGATCGAGCCGCGACCAGTCGATCGCGTCCCTGGCCGGCGACGAACTGAGCGCGGCCAGCAGCCCGTTGCCGTTGCGGCCGCCGGTGAGGACCACGGAGGCCGAGCCGCGCGCGGCCTGTGCGTCCACGATCTTCGTGATCAGCCGGGCCGCGGCCGCCTGTGCCATCAGCTCCTTGTCGCGGTGGACGACGAGCTGCGGAGCGGCGGTCACTGGGCTGCCGCCTTCTTCGCGGGGGTGGCCTTCTTGGCCGCCGGCGCGGCCTTCTTCCCGGCCGCAGGGCCGGCGGACTCCGCCGCGGCCGGCGTGCCCCCGCCGAGGCGCTCCACCCCGTACCGCAGCGCCGACGAGTAGGTGTCGTCCGGGTCGAGCCGGCGCAGTTCCTCCGCGATCAGCTCGGCCGTCTCGCGCCGCTTGAGCGCGACCGCACGGTCCGGCTGCCCCTCGATGGACAGCGTGGCGAGCGATCCGTCGGGCCGGTCCAGCACGATCGGTCCGCAGTCGGACTCCAGCCGCACGGAGGTGAGGCCGGGCCCGGCCGACGAGGACCGCTTCACCGGCACGTGCAGCCGGTCCGCGAGCCACATCGCGAGCAGCTCGCAGCTCGGGTTGAACTCCTCGCCCTCCACCTCGACGGAGGTGACCTTGCAGGTGACCTGGTCCAGCGCCGCCGCGAGCATCGAGCGCCACGGCGTGATCCTGGTCCAGGACAGGTCGGTGTCGCCGGGGGTGTAGGCCTCGGCGCGGGCCGCGAGCTCACGCACCGGCTGCTCGGCGGCGTAGGTGTCGGTCACCCGGCGCTGGGCGAGCGATCCCAGCGGGTCGTTGGCCGGGTCGGTCGGCGCGTTGACCGGCCACCAGACCACCACGGGGGCGTCCGGCAGCAGCAGGGGCAGCACCACCGACTGGGCGTGGTCGACGACCTCGCCGTACAGGCGCAGCACGACCGTCTCGCCGGTGCCCGCGTCCGCGCCCACCCGCACCTCGGCGTCGAGCCTGGCCTTCGCGCGGTCACGCGGGGAGCGTGAGACCCGCTTGATGACCACGAGGGTGCGCGAAGGGTGCTCGCGGGACGCCTCGTTGGCGGCCTTCAGCGCGTCGTAGGCGTTCTCCTCATCGGTCACGATGACCAGGGTGAGGACCATGCCGACGGCCGGGGTGCCGATCGCCCGGCGGCCCTGCACCAGCGCCTTGTTGATCTTGCTGGCCGTGGTGTCCGTAAGGTCGATCTTCATGGCCGACGCCAGCTCCGTCCGTCTCGTGCGAGCATTTCGTCCGCCTCGTCCGGCCCCCACGTGCCGGCCGTGTACCGGGCCGGCTTGCCGTTCGCGTCCCAGAACTGCTCGATCGGGTCGAGGATCTTCCAGGACAGCTCGACCTCCTCCACCCGCGGGAAGAGGTTGGAGTCGCCGAGCAGCACGTCGAGGATGAGGCGCTCGTAGGCCTCGGGGCTGGACTCGGTGAACGACTCGCCGTACGCGAAGTCCATCGAGACGTCCCGGACCTCCATCGAGGTTCCCGGCACCTTGGAGCCGAACCGCATGGTCACGCCCTCGTCCGGCTGGACGCGGATGACCAGGGCGTTGTGTCCGAGCTCCTCGGTCGCCGTGGAGTCGAACGGGGAGTGCGGCGCGCGCTGGAAGACGACCGCGATCTCGGTGACGCGCCGGCCGAGCCGCTTGCCGGTGCGCAGGTAGAAGGGGACGCCCGCCCACCTGCGGTTGTCGATCTCCAGCTTGATCGCGGCGTACGTGTCGGTCTTCGACCTCGGGTCGATACCGTCTTCCTGGAGATAGCCGACGGCCTTCTCGCCGCCCTGCCAGCCCGCGGTGTACTGCGCGCGGACCGTGTTCTTCGCCAGGTCCTTGGGAAGCTTCACCGCGCCGAGGACCTTGGTCTTCTCGGCCGCGAGGGCGTCCGCGTCGAAGGAGGCGGGCTCCTCCATCGCGGTCAGCGCCAGCAGCTGGAGGAGGTGGTTCTGGATCACGTCACGGGCGGCGCCGATGCCGTCGTAGTAGCCGGCCCGGCCGCCGATGCCGATGTCCTCGGCCATCGTGATCTGCACATG
>NZ_JBFAQK010000120.1:0-3078 GCF_040677245.1 Streptomyces kurssanovii | reverse complement strand
CGTGCCGTGCATCGTGAACGCCTGGTTGAACTGCTCGTTCGACATGATCTGCGTGCCCGGCCGGGCCAGCTCGGCGCGCATGAAGAGCGCCATCAGGCCACCGATGCAGAAGAACACGAACGAGGTGACGAGGTAGAGCGTGCCGATCGTCTTGTGGTCGGTGGTCGTCAGCCACTTCACGACGACGTTGCCGGGCTGCTTGCGCCGTACCGGCAGCTCGTTCTCGTACGAGTCTTCGTCCGCCACGGCGGCACCCTGGGATTCGTTGAGGATGCTCACAGTTGGTTCTTCTCCGCATTCCTGGCCGGGTCCGTCTGCTCGATGCCAGACGGGATGAAGCCGGTCTGCCCCTTCTCGGCAAGCTCCTTCAGATGCTGCTGGTAGCGCTCCGGGGAGACGACCTTGACGTTGAAGAGCATCCGCGAATGGTCGACGCCGCAGAGCTCGGCGCACTTGCCCATGAAGGTGCCCTCACGGTTGGGGGTCACCTCGAAGACATTGGTGTGGCCGGGGATGACGTCCTGCTTCATGAGGAAGGGGACCACCCAGAAGGAGTGGATGACGTCACGGGAGGTCAGGACGAACCGGACCTTCTCCCCCTTGGGCAGCCACAGCGTGGGGCCCGGGTTGCCGTTCTGCGGGTTCCGGGTGCCGGGGATACCGGCGTCGTAGACGCCCTCCGCACCCGCCGGGAAGTCATTGGTGTACTTGTCCGGGATCGCGTCCAGGGTCTTGTCCGCGGCGGCGTCCCCGGTGGCCGGGTTCCCGTCCACGTCCTCGAGGTAGTTGAAGCCCCAGCTCCACTGGTAGCCGACCACGTTGATGGTGTGGGCGGGCTTGTCGGAGAGCTCGAGGAGCTTCGACTCGTCACGCGCGGTGAAGTAGAAGAAGACCGACACGATGATGATCGGAACCACGGTGTACAACGCCTCGATGGGCATGTTGTACCGGGTCTGCGGAGGGATCTCCACCTTGGTGCGGCTGCGCCGGTGGAAGAACACGCTCCACAGGATCAGGCCCCACACCAGCACGCCCGTGGCGAGCGCAGCCGCCCACGAGCCCTGCCAGAGGGAGAGGATCCGCGGCGCCTCCTCCGTGACGGGGGTGGGCATTCCAAGGCGGGGAAAATCCTCCCAGTTGTATGAGCAACCGGAGGCGGTAGCCAGGATCAGGCCCGCAGTCAGCACCTGCGGCAGCTTCCGCCGCATCGGGCGCCGCGACGAGCGGTCGGAGCCGTTGGGACTCACGTAGCGCCTTCCCGAGAGTCTCGGCCCGCGCGGCCGGGCTGCGGCCGTCTCGCTGGTCGGTCGCCGGCCCTGACGCGGGCAGGGGTTTGGATGTTTATGCGGACCAAACCCTACTGGACGCTATTTGGGGTCGCGCGGGGAGGGTGCCCAACGCGCCGTCCGGCACCCCGAAGGGGTGGCTGCTCCCTTCGGGGGAGGTGCGGAGCGCCCCGGAATGCCCGATTCCGGCAGGCAACTGACGCTCCGTGTCCTGGCCGGGGTTAGCGTGATGACGTGCCCTATTTCGACGCCGCCTCCGCCGCTCCCCTGCACCCCGTCGCCCGCCAGGCTCTGCAGGCCTCCCTCGACGAGGGCTGGGCCGACCCCGCCCGGCTGTACCGCGAGGGCCGCCGCGCCCGGCTGCTCCTCGACGCCGCCAGGGAGGCCGCGGCGGACGCCGTCGGCTGCCGCCCCGACGAGCTCGTGTTCACTCCTTCGGGGACGCAGGCGATCCACGCCGGCGTCTCCGGGGCGCTCGCGGGGCGTCGGCGTGTCGGCCGGCGGCTCGTCGTCTCCGCCGTCGAACACTCCGCCGTGCTCCACGCGGCGGAGGCGTGGGAGGCCGCCGGCGGTTCGGTGACGGAGGTCGCCGTCGACCGGCACGGAGCCGTCGCACCGGACGCGTACGCCGCCGAACTCGGCAAGGCCACTGCCCTGGCCTGCCTGCAGTCCGCCAATCACGAGGTCGGCACCGAGCAGCCCGTGCGGGAAGTGGCCGAGGCGTGCCGGTCCCTTGGCGTGCCGCTCCTGGTCGACGCGGCGCAGTCGCTCGCCTGGGGACCCGTGGAAGGGGACTGGTCGCTGCTCACCGCGAGCGCGCACAAGTGGGGCGGCCCGTCGGGCGTCGGGCTGCTGGCCGTACGCAAGGGCGTCCGGTTCGCCCCTCAAGGCCCCGCCGACGAGCGGGAGTCGGGCCGGTCCGCCGGATTCCAGAACATCCCGGCGATCGTGGCGGCGGCCGCCTCGCTCCGGGCCGTACGCGCGCAGGCGGCGGCCGAATCGGCCCGGCTGCGGGCCCTGGTCGACCGGATCCGCGCGCGGGTGCCGGAGCTGGTGCCCGACGTGGAGGTGGTCGGCGATCCGGTGCGGCGGCTGCCGCACGTGGTGACGTTCTCCTGTCTCTATGTCGACGGGGAGACCCTGCTGCACGAACTGGACCGGGCCGGATTCTCCGTCTCCTCCGGCTCGTCGTGCACCAGCAGCACGCTGATCCCGAGCCATGTGCTGAGGGCGATGGGCGTCCTGTCGGAGGGCAACGTACGGGTGTCGCTGGCGCCGTTCGACACCTCGGAGGAGGACGTGGACCGCTTCCTGGGGGTGCTGCCGGGGCTGGTGGCGGGGGTACGGGAGCGCTTCGGCGCGCCGGCGTCCGTCTCTGCGTCGCGGCCGGAGTCGTCCGCCTCGCCGGAGCCCTCGGAGGCGTCCGAGTCCCTGGTGCTGGACACCCTCGGGCGGCGGTGCCCGATCCCGGTGATCGAACTGGCGAAGGTCATCGGCGAGGTGCCGGTCGGCCGCACGGTGACGGTGCTCTCCGACGACGAGGCGGCCCGACTGGACATCCCGGCGTGGTGCGGGATGCGGGGGCAGGAGTACGTGGGGGAACGGGGGGCGGAGGCGGGGGTGGCGTACGTGGTGCGACGCCTGCGCTGACGCCTGCGGCGGGCTTGTCCCCCTCCCCGCCCCTTCCCGAAACCGGGCGCCTCGTTCTCGAAGGTGGCGACGGCGATGGTGACCGCGATGCCGTCCTTGCTGTAGGTGGCGCGGAAGACCTGCTCGCAGCCGTTGCTTTCGA
>NZ_JBFAQK010000119.1:0-3551 GCF_040677245.1 Streptomyces kurssanovii | reverse complement strand
AGATCGTCCCTCCCGTCACCGTCCACATCACCCAACGCCGGGAACTCCCCCGCCGGGCTGAAGAACTCATGCCACTTCACACCACCACCGAAGCCATCGACCCCGTTCGACAACGCCACATACACATCCGCCTCGGCACCCTGCGTGAACGTCACAATGTCGTCGAAACCATCACCGTTCACATCACCCACCGCCGGAACCTCACCCCCGGGAGCGAAATGCGTGTGCCACACCGACGCCGCACCGAACCCGGCACCCGTCGAGGCAGCCACATACACATCCGCCTCCGCACCACCGGTGAACGTCACGATGTCGTCCCGGCCGTCACCGTTGAAATCACCACTCAACGGCGACTCTCCACCAGGCGCGAAGAACTCGTGCCACACCCCCGCACCACCGAAGCCGGCACCCGTCGAAGCAGCCACATACACATCGGCCTCCGACCCATGCGTGAACGCGACGACGTCGTCCTTCCCGTCACCCGTGAAATCCGTCGGAGAACCACCGAGCTTCTCGCCGGCGCCGCTGGTGACCAGTTGCATGTAGTAGTCCCAGTTCCAGTGCGGCCCCGGGTCGGTGTGGTCGTTGCCCGGCAGTTCGTTGTGGCCGAGGATGTGCGCCCGGGTCTTCGGGATGCCGTACCGGTCGCACAGGTGCCTGGTGAGCGCGGCGGACGAGCGGTACACGGCGTCGGTGAACCAGGACGGGTTCGAGACGTAGCCCTCGTGCTCGATGCCGATCGACGAGGCGTTCGCGCTGCGGGCGTGGTACGCGGTGTCGGCGTCACGCACCGTCTGGGTGACGTCTCCGTCGGAGGACCGGATCACATAGTGCGCGCTGACACCGGCCGTGCCGTTCTGGAACCAGCTGATGGACCCCGCGTACGAGCCCTGGGTGACGTGGACGACGACCTTGTCGATCGGCGCGGCCCGCCCGGGTTCGTAGTTGTTCCCGTGTGCCGGCGCCCAGTGGGCGGGACCGTAGTCGGCGCTTTGGATGCCGGCCCCGGCCGACGCCCCGTCACCGGTGGACGCCCCGAGCGGCAGCACCTCCTCATAAGCGCCGCGCTCCGGCTCGACCTGGCGGGGCTTCACGGTGACGCGCTCTCCGCCCGCCACCCGTTGGCCGATCCCCTGGGCGAGGAAGCCGTAGACGGCGTCGGCGTACAGCCGTGCCGTGCGCGCCTGGGCGGCGCCGCTGTACTCGGCGACGACCGGGTACCACGCGTCGATCCGGTCACGCTCCGCGGCGTCGAGGCCGAGGCCGTCCGCGTACGCGCGAAGGACGGCGGCACCGCCGCGGATGTTGGCCGCGGTGTCGCGTTTCAGCTGGGCGGCGGACAGGCCGGTCAGCTCCGCGGCCTTCTCCAGCGTCCGGTGCGCGGGGTTGCCGGCCAGGTGCATCACACCGTAGCCGTTGGCCGAACTGGGCCTGCCGGCATGGCCGTCGAGGTGGGTCTCGCCGTATCCCACGGCGACGAGAAGATCGCGGGGTACGTCGAACTCCTCTGTGGCGGCGGCGAAAGCGGAGTTCATGGCGGATGCCCGGCCCTGCGACGGCCGGGCGTCGCGGTCGGTGTCGAGCGCTCCGGCCTGTCCGGTCAGCGCGAGCGCGGAGGCGAGTACGGCACCCAGGACGGCGGTCCGGGCGCGTGCGCGTCTACGTGAGTGTCCGTGCGGAGGCATGGCTTCTCCCTGGATTCGGTGGTGTGTCGCGGATCGGCCGGGTCAGAGGGTGGTTTCGCCGGGCAGGCCGAAGTAGTCGTGCCATTTGGCGCCCTGGACGAAGCCGTCGGCGCCGTTGGACAGCGCCACATACACATCGGCCTCGGCATTGCGGGTGAACGTCACGATGTCGTCCTTGCCGTCACCGTCGAAGTCACCCACATACGGGAACTCCCCCGCCGGAGCGAAGAACTCGTTCCACAACCGGCCACCCCCGAACCGGGCACCGTCCGACACCGCCACGAACACATCAGCATCCGAACCCTGCGTGAACGCCACAATGTCGTCCCGACCATCACCAGTGACGTCACCGACCCGCGGCTGCTCCGCACCAGGAGCGAAATGCTCATGCACCAACTGCCCCGGCCCAAAACCAGAGCTCCCGTCCGAGAACGCCACGTACACATCGGCGCTCGCACCCTGCGTGAACGTGACCAGATCGTCCCTCCCGTCACCGTCCACATCACCCAACGCCGGGAACTCCCCCGCCGGAGCAAAGAACTCATGCCACTTCACACCACCACCGAAGCCGTCCACCCCGTTCGACAACGCCACATACACATCCGCCTCGGCACCCTGCGTGAACGTCACAATGTCGTCGAAACCATCACCGTTCACATCACCCACCGCCGGAACCTCATGGCGCTGCGAGAAGAAGTCGTGCCAGACGGTCGCGGGGCCGAAGCCGTCGCCGTTGGACAGGGCGACGTACACGTCGGCCCCGGGGCCGTGGGCGAAGGTGACGACATCGTCCTTGCCGTCGCCGTTGAAGTCACCGCTGAGCGGCGTCTCTCCGCCAGGGGCGAAGAAGTCGTGCCACACCTTGGCGCCGCCGAAGCTGGTCCCGGTCGAGGGGGCGACATAGGTATCGGCCTCGCGGGTGCGGGTGAAGGCGACGATGTCGTCCTTGCCGTCCCCGGTGAAGTCGGTGGGACCGCCACCGTGGATCCCCGACATGCGCTCGGCCTCCGCGAGCAGCGCACGGGCTTTGGGCTCCGCCTCGTCGTAGCGGTAGGGATACGCGGACCGCTGGACGCTCTGAGCGAGTTGCCCCGCCGTGAATCCCGGGTTCGCACGGTCACTGTCGATGGCGCGGGTGATGAACTGCGTGGCCGCGTACCAAGGGTCCATGATCTGTTCGACGGTGCCCCAGCCGTAGCTGGGCCGTTGCTGGAAGACTCCGATGGAGTCCTTGTCGCCGCAGGCCAGATTGTTCATGTGGGACTCGACCCACCCGGCCTCGAAGGCGGCGAGCATCACCTTGGCGTTGGCATGGTGAGCGCGGGCGACACGGTGGACGACCACGATGACGGTCGGGTCATGGGTGGCCGGCACGGCGCACTCGATGTCGAGGACTTCGGCGTTGGCCTGGCGCTTTTCGGGTCTGGGCAGGGGTTCGCCCGCATGCGACGGGGCGGCGCCGGCGGCTATGAGCAGGCCGGCGGCCGCGAGGCCGGCGAGGTGACGGGGCAGGCGGGAGCGGGTCGGGTTGGTACGGGTCGGGTTGGTACGGCTTCGTCCGAGCCGGGACATAGGTGTGCCCTTTCAGCGGTGAGTCGGCTGCGTCTTGCTGAGTGCGGGTCAGAGGGTGGTTTCGCCGGGCAGGCCGAAGTAGTCGTGCCATTTGGCGCCCTGGACGAAGCCGTCGGCGCCGTTGGACAGCGCCACATACACATCGGCCTCGGCATTGCGGGTGAACGTCACGATGTCGTCCTTGCCGTCACCGTCGAAGTCACCCACATACGGGAACTCCCCCGCCGGAGCGAAGAACTCGTTCCACAACCGGCCACCCCCGAACCGGGCACCGTCCGACACCGCCACGAACAC
>NZ_JBFAQK010000118.1:0-3628 GCF_040677245.1 Streptomyces kurssanovii | reverse complement strand
ACGGGGTATCAACATATCTGGCGTTGATTTTTGGCACACTGTTGAGTTCTCAAGGAACGGACGCTTCCTTTGTACTCACCCGCAGAACATTTTCTTGGGCTTTCCTCCGGGCGCTTCCCTTCGGTCTTGCGTTTCCAACCTTACCAGATCCGTTTTCCGTTCCGTTTCCGGTTCGGAGTTCATTTCCGGTGGCCGTTGGAGGGCCTTTTGCCTTTCGGCTGATCCGAACTTTATCAGAATCATCTTGGCCGACCTAATCGGCGTTGTGATTCGGATAAGGAATCGGGAAGCGGCTCCGCGGAAATCATTTCCCGGCGAAAGCCAGACAGACTCTAAATGTTCACGCCCGAACTTGTCCAGTCCGAGGCAACCGTTAAAATCTACCTCCCCACGGGTCCCGTGTCAACGGGGCTGCGGGGCGAAGAGGAGACTAGCAGCTCACAGGGGCCGCACGCACATCAGGCCGCCGTGGGGAGCTCGGCACTGCGGTCGGCTTCCTCCACATCGCCCGTGTCGCCGGCACGGGCCGCTCGGCCGCCCAGGACATAGACGTACGCGAGGAAGCCCAGCTCGGCGACGATGCCGATGGTGATGCGTGCCCATGTCGGCAGGCCGGAGGGGGTTACGAACCCCTCGATCAGACCCGACACGAACAGCACCAGTGCAAGGCCGATGGCCATGCCGAGCGCCGCCCTGCCCTGCTGGGCAAGAGCGGTACGGCGGCTCAGTGGTCCCGGGTCGATCACCGTCCAGCCGAGGCGGAGCCCGGTGCCGGCCGCGACGAACACGGCCGTCAGTTCGAGCAGCCCATGCGGGAGCACCAGCCCGAGGAAGACGTCGAGCCGTCCGGCGGAGGACATGAGTCCGATTCCTACGCCCAGATTCAGCATGTTCAGGAAGAGGATCCAGATGACCGGAAGGCACAGGAACGCACCGAGGGTCAGACACATGGCGGCTGCCTGAGCGTTGTTCGTCCAGACCTGTGCGGCGAACGAGGCCGCGGGGTGGCTCGAGTAGTAGGTCTCGTACTCCCCGCCGGGTCGGGTCAGCCGACGGAGTTCTTCCGGTGCCCCGATCGCCGACTGGACCTCCGGATGGGTTCCGATCCACCAGCCGATGAGGGCGGCGACAAGGGTGGAGAGCACCGCGGTCGGTATCCACCAGTGCCGGGAGCGGTAGACGGCGGCGGGAAATCCGGCGGTGAGGAAGTGGACCGCGTCCCTCCAGCTCGACCGCCGAGTGCCGGTGACCACAGCGCGTGCTCGTGCCACGAGCTGGGTGAGCCTCGCGGTCAGTGCCGGTTCAGGAGCGCTCGACTGCACGAGGGAAAGATGAGTGGCCGTGCGCTGGTAGAGGGCGACGAGCTCGTCTGCTTCCGCGCCCGTCAGGTGACCGCCCCGACGGAGGAGGTGGTCCAGGCGGTCCCACTCTGCGCGGTGGGCTGTCACGAAGACATCGAGGTCCATGGTCGGCTGCTGCTCCAGGCACTGGGTGCATTGCGTACGGTCCGTACTACTTCACTGCTGCACTACTGCGACACGCTGTCGGTCAGCTTGGCAGACTGGGAGATCAAGGGGCAGGGAAGACCGGAGAACGCGAAGACAGGGGGCAGCAGTGAGTGGGCTAGTGACGGGGGACGCGGTCGTACTGGGGCTGCAGCCGGCAAGACTGCCGAGCCGGGCGCTGGCCCTCGTGATCGATCTCGCCGTCATCTGGACCGTGTACCTGCTGCTGTCGATCGGTCTGGCGCTCGCGACGGCGTCACTGGACGAGGCCGCTGTCATGGCGGTGTCCATCGCGTCGTTCCTGCTGGTCCTCGTCGGTGCGCCGATAGCCGTGGAGACCCTCAGCCATGGGCGTTCCCTGGGAAAGCTGGCATGCGGGCTCCGTGTGGTCCGGGACGACGGCGGGCCGATCCGGTTCCGGCACGCGCTGGTGCGCGGAGCGATGGGCGTCGTGGAGGTTCTCTTCACGTTCGGCGTCATCGCCTGCATCGCTTCACTGGTGTCGGAGCGGGGCCGGCGAATAGGCGACGTCTTCGCCGGGACACTCGTCGTCAGGGAACGGGTCCCTGCTGCCCGGGGCCCGATGGCGTCGCCTCCTCCGCCGCCGTGGCTGGTCGGGCGGTTCTCCCAGCTCGACCTGTCGGGTGTGCCGGACGACCTGTGGCTGGCGATACGCCAGTACCTGACCCGTATGAGGCAGCTGGACCCCGCCGTCAGCTGGTCCATGGCGCAGCGGCTGGCCGGTGATGTGGCGGAGCGTACGGGGACGCCGGCGCCCGAGGGCGTGCCGCCGGCCGCCTATCTGGCGGCCGTGGTCAACGAGCGGCAGGCCCGCGACGCCCGGAGGGCGTTCACCGCTGCCACGCGTGAAGCCGCCTCCAGTCCTGCCGCGTCCGGTCCTACCGTTGCCGCTCCCGCTGCGGCCCCCGCGGCAACAACGGTCGACCACCCGGACGCACGGTCGGCCGCTGCCGCAGCAGGCAGCACACCGCTCCTTGCTCCTGCTGCGCCGGCCCCGGTCCACGTCCCGCGGACCGGGACGTCCGGAGGGTTCGCCCCTCCCGCTTGAGCGATCGAGCGAGCGAGCCCCGCGACCACCCGAGCTTCCCAAGTACTTCGAGCACTCCTAGCACTCCGAGCATCCCGAGCGGAACGCCGCCGTCGGCCGCAGCCGGCGGATCGGCCCGGCGAGCCCTTTCGGCAAGAACGGCCCATCCGGCGCACCGCCGTCAGCGGAAGGTGGAGGGCGGACTCTCGAGGTCCTCCAGCTCGACGCCCGGCGCCGCGAGGACCACGTCCCCGGCGATGTGAACCGCGTGCTGCTCGCCCGTGTCCAGGGCGTTGACCTGGTATTCGTCCACCGTCAGAAGGCCGTTGTCAGTGGTGTGCGCTTCACTTTTCACCAGCGCCCAGGACTGGTCGACGGTCCGGGGTGCGAGTACGGGGTCGGTGAAGGCGAGGAGACGGACGCGGGTGGCGGGGGCGCCGGGTGCGAGGCGCAGCAGACGGGCCGTTGCGACGAGAAAGGCGGGGGAGGTGCCGGTGAACGCGTGGGCGGGGGCGTTGCCTTCACGTGCGTTGGTTCCGGTCGGGTCGGTGCGGACCCAGGTGACGCCGTCGATGGCCGCGCCGCGGACCTGCCAGCTCGCCGCGTGGAGTTCGAGACGGATGGGGCGGCCCAGCTCGTCGAGCGCGAGGTCGACGGAGCCGGCGTCGTCGCCCGAGGGAGTGGTGGTCCGGGAGACGTATCGCCAGCCGGAGGGGCCGGGGGCGCACTGGAAGTGTTCTTCACCGAGGGGGGTGTGGTCGTGCGGATCGTGGAGCGAATAGCGGCCGCGGGGCATGGGGGCGTAGGTGTCCTTGTGCGGTGAGGCGTGAGCCGGAGCCGTTCGAGGAGGGTACGGGGCAGGCCCCCGACACGGGGGTGCGGGGGCCTGCCTGGTACTGCTTGCGAGTACTGCCGATGGCGCTGCGCTACGCCGTCGTGATCAGTAGCGGTAGTGGTCCGGCTTGTACGGGCCGTCGACCTCGACGCCGATGTAGGCGGCCTGCTCCGGGCGCAGGGTGGTCAGCTTGACGCCCAGCGCGTCGAGGTGGAGGCGGGCGACCTTCTCGTCGAGGTG
>NZ_JBFAQK010000117.1:0-4406 GCF_040677245.1 Streptomyces kurssanovii | reverse complement strand
GTCCGACCTTCACCGGCAGGCCGTCGGCCGGACCGTTTGCGCGGTGGAGCAAGGCGGGGCAGGCGGGCAGGGCGGGAATCAGGCCGACGGCTCAGCCGAAGCGCTCGGCCAGACGCCGGAACACGAGGGGCACCGCTCCATGGATGCGCGCCGGGAGCCGCAGCCACTGCGGCAGGAAGATCTCGGCCCGGTGCCGCCGCATCACCGCACGCCAGACCGCTTCTGCCACCTGCTCCGGAGTGAGGAGCTTCAGACCGGTGCGGCGAGGCGGCGTGCCGCGCCGTTCGAAGAACGGCGTGTCGACGATGCCCGGCAGCACCAGGGAGATCGTCACACCGGTCCCCCTCAGTTCGTACGCGAGACTGTCGGCGAACGTGCCCAGCGCCGCCTTGGCCGCCGAGTACACCGCCTCGTCGCCGACGCCCACCGCCCCGGCGATGGAACCCAGCAGCACGATCCGCCCCCTGCCCCGCTCGACCATCTGCGGCAGGATCCGACGCACCAGGTGCACCACGGACGCCAGGTCGACGGCCAGCACCTCGTCGATCGCCGAAGGCGGTATGGCGGTGAACGGCCCTGCCCAGCCGACGCCGGCCGCCGCCACCAGGACGTCGACCCGGCCGGCGGTTCCGATGGCGTCAGCGGCGATCCGGCCGGCGCTCGCCGGGTCGGCCAGGTCGGCCCGCAGGGCGGTTCCGCCCGTACGCGCCGCCACTTGGCCAAGCCGCTCCGCGTCGCGTCCGTGCAGGAGCAGCCGCCAGCCGGGGACGGCGGCGAAGCGGGTCGCGACGGCGGCCCCGATGCCGGAGGACGCACCGGTGATCAGCATCACCGGCCCCGGCGCTGTTCCTTTTCCTTGTCCTTGTCCTTCCGGCATCACAGGCTCGTCAGGAGTTGCGGCGAGATGTTCTTGATCATGGTGTTGGTCCAGCGCATCTGGCGGAGCGTCCGCGGGTGGCACGAAGAGGCGAGCTCGAGCAGCCGGGTGTCCTTCGACGCCTGTGCCACCTGCGCGAGCATCTCCCAGTGGAGCGAGTTCTCGGCGGCGTCCAGATGCAGATCGCGCAGGTCGCGCAGGAGCAGCAGGCCGGGCTCCGGCCGGTGGCCGACGGCCTGCGCCGTCTTCTCCCGCATCATCGTCAGCAGACCGGTCGAGGGCTTCCCCGGCGATTCGTCGAGTTCGAGCCCGTAGGCGCGGCCGGTCACGGCCAGCCGTTCGACGTGTTCCCGGGACCAGCCGGCGAGGTCCTTGGCGACGTGGTGGACCTCGTGCTCCGTGCTGTGCCGGTCCGCCACGGTGAGCAGTTCCTCCGCCAGGTGGCGCTCGCCGTGGTGAAGGACGCGCAGAGTGAGGCTGGTTCCGTTCACCGCCGGCCCCCTTCCCGCGAGATCGCGTCGTCCGTGGTCTGCCGCACGCGGGCGTCGGGGCCGCCTTCCGTCGCGGGGACGCCGGAGTCACGGCCGGGCTCGGAGGCGGTGGTGGTGGGGGCGGGAGAGTGCTGTCCGCCGCCCTTCTCCACGAGGGTGAGCGTCGCGGCGGCGGTCTTGAACAGCGGCTGTTTGGAGGCCGCGTCCCAGTCGGTGACGGTGGTCTCGTTCGCGGCCCGGCCTGGGACCGTGGCGTTGGGGCCGAAGCCGGCGGGAGTGTCCCAGTAGCCGTAGTGGAAGGGCACGAACAGCGTTCCCCGCCGCAGCCCGGTGACGCGGAGCCGCCCCCGCAGCGAGCCGCGCGGGGAGCCGACCTCGACGAGGTCGCCCTCCGCCAGGTCGCGTGCGGCGGCGTCGGCCTCGGAGATCTCCACCCACACGTCGGGCGCCGCCGCGTTCAGTTGCGGTGTCCGGCCGGTCTTGGTGCGGGTGTGGAAGTGGTAGACGGTGCGACCGGTCGTCAGCTGGAACGGGTACTCCTCGCTCGGCGCCTCGTGCAGCGGCATGAACTCGGCGGCCTTGAGCATGGCCTTTCCGTCCGGGTTGAGCGAGCGGTACTCGACGACACCTGACGACGCGCCGGTCACCAGGTCCTTGCCGTAGGCCTCGCAGCGGTCGGGGTGCGCCCAGCTGATCCCGTCGGTGTACAGACGCGGCGTACCGGAGGGGTCGTCCTCGGTGCAGGGCCACTGGATGCCGCTGCCACCGCGCAGCAGGCCGTACGAAAGACCGGTGTAGTCACAGGGCCGGCCGGCGCTGCAGCGCTTCCACGCCTCGAACGCCGACTCGGGGTCGCGCCAGGGGATCAGCGGGCCGCCGTCCTTGTCGCGGAAGTCCATACGGGCGGCGTAGTCGAGGAAGATGTCCAGGTCGGGCCTTGCCTCCCCGGGCGGTTCCACGGCCTTGTCGGAGAGGTGCACCGTGCGGTCCGCGTTGGTGAAGGTGCCGGTCTTCTCGCCCCAGGTCGCCGCCGGCAGGACGACGTCGGCCAGTTGGGCGGTCTCGGTGAGGAACAGGTCCTGCACCACCACGAACAGCCTTTCGCCGGAGAGGATCGAGCGGATCCGTGAGAGCTCGGGCAGCGAGACGGCCGGGTTGGTGCCGCTGATCCAGAGCATCCGGATGGAGCCCTGCTCGGCGTAGCGGAACATCTGCATGGCGTGGGTGGGCGGCGCGTAGTGCGGGATCGTGGCCGGCTCGACGTTCCACACCCTGGCCAGGTCGGCCACGTGCTCGTCGTTCTCCCAGTTCCGGAATCCCGGCAGGTCGCCGTTGGCGCCGCACTCCCGGGTGTTCTGGGCGGTGGGCTGCCCGTTCATCTGCAGCACGCCGGCGCCCGGCCGTCCGAGCATCCCGCGGATCAGGTGCAGATTGTTGATCTGGACGGCGGCCGCGGTCGCCTGGTGGGACTGGTAGACGCCCTGCAGCACCGTGGAGAGCAGCCGGTCGGCGCCGCCGAGGACTTCCGCCGCCTCGACGATCAGCCTGGCGGGTACGTCGCAGACGGCTGCCGCCCACTCTGCGGTGCAGTCCTTGACGCGGGCGGCGAGTTCCTCGAAGCCGACCGTGTGCGCCTCGATGTACTCGTGGTCGACCCGGTCGTGACGGATCGTCTCGTGCAGCAGCGCGTTGAGGAGCGCCACGTTGGTGCCGACACGCGGCGCCAGATGCACCGTGGCGCGGCGTGCCACCCGGGTGGGCCGCGGATCGACGCAGACGAGCCGGGGCGGGTCGGCCCCCTCCAGCCGGTCCAGGACACGCATCCACTGCACCGGCTGGGTCTCGGCGAGGTTGTGCCCGAACAGGGCGATCACGTCGGCGTGGTCGATGTCGTCGTAGCTGCCGGGCTGCCCGTCGCAGCCGAAGGATTCCTTGAGGGCCTCCGCGGCGGTGGAGGTGCACAGACGGGTGTTGCCGTCGAGGTGGTTCGTCCCGATGCCGGCCCGGGCGAGGACCGCGAGGGTGTAGTACTCCTCCAGGAACAGCTGGCCCGTGGTGTAGAAGCCGATGGAGCCCGGACCTTGTTCCTCCAGCAGTTCGCGGGAGCGGGCGACGATCCGGTCCATCGCTGTCGGCCAGTCGGTCTCCACCAGCCGTCCGCCCTGGCGGACCAGCGGCCTCGTCAGCCGGTCGGGCGAGGCGTTCGCCTGCCAGGCGAAGAGGTCCTTGGGGCCCAGCCGACCCCGGTTGACCCGGTCGACCGCCCTCCCCCGCACACCGACCATGCGGCCGTCCTTGACGGCGATGTCCATCGCGTCCCCGTCGGA
This sequence comes from Streptomyces kurssanovii, assembly GCF_040677245.1. Lineage (NCBI taxonomy): Bacteria > Bacillati > Actinomycetota > Actinomycetes > Kitasatosporales > Streptomycetaceae > Streptomyces > Streptomyces kurssanovii. The sequence continues at coordinate 711 of NZ_JBFAQK010000117.1, read as the reverse complement.
GTGCAGGATCGAGGCCGACTGCACCCACCGCTGCACCTCGTCCTCCGTGACGCCCTCGGCGAGGTGGGTGTCCACGCGGGTCGGCCATGCACCGTGCCGCGCGTACGGGGTCCGACCGCCCCAGGGCTCGGCGATCCGGTCCACCGATTCCTCCACGTCGACCTCCCTCGTCGTATGAGGCGGTACGGGTCGTACCGACCGCACAGAAGTACCCGGGATCGGCGGGCCGTAACGCCCTTGTGTTCCCGGGCGGGCGTCGGTGACGGCCCGGGGAAGCGGACCCGACGGGCCGTCACCCGAACAGCGGATGTCGCAAATAGCCCCTTGAGCCCGGCACATATACATTGCACCGGTATATGTCCTTGGGGTCGCCGTCTGTGGGCGCAACCGCGCCCGGAGCCAGGGCAGACGGCACCCGAACGTACGGGAGTTCGTGTGGCATCTCAGTCAGGTTCTCGCCTCGATGTGCAGTCGGAAGACGCCTACGAGGACGAGCTGCCCGTACACCGCAGGCAGCCCGGCAACGTCGTGGTGAAGTGGCTGACGACCACCGACCACAAGACGATCGGCACGCTCTACCTCGTCACCTCGTTCATGTTCTTCCTCATCGGCGGGGTGATGGCGCTCTTCATGCGCGCCGAGCTGGCCCGGCCGGGCACGCAGATCATGTCGAACGAGCAGTTCAACCAGGCGTTCACGATGCACGGCACG
>NZ_JBFAQK010000116.1:0-5006 GCF_040677245.1 Streptomyces kurssanovii | reverse complement strand
GTGATGAAGATGTCCGCGCTCTCCACCACCTCCTCCAGCGTGGTCACCTGGTAGCCGTCCATCGCCGCCTGCAGCGCGCAGATCGGGTCGATCTCCGTGATGATCACCCGCGCGCCCTGGCCACGCAGCGACTCCGCACAGCCCTTGCCCACATCCCCGTAACCGCACACGACCGCCGTCTTGCCACCGATCAAAACGTCGGTGGCACGGTTGATGCCATCGATCAACGAGTGCCGGCAGCCGTACTTGTTGTCGAACTTCGACTTGGTGACCGCGTCGTTCACGTTGATGGCGGGGAAGAGCAGCGTGCCGTCCCGGTGCATCTCGTAGAGACGGTGCACACCGGTCGTCGTCTCCTCCGTCACACCGCGGATCTCGGCGGCGAGCGCGGGCCAGTCGAGGGTGGAGCGGTGGAGGAGTTCGAGGATGACGCGGTACTCGTCGTTGTCCGCGGTGGACGGGTCGGGGACGGCGCCGGCCTTGGTGAACTCGACGCCCTTGTGGACCAGGAGGGTCGCGTCGCCGCCGTCGTCGAGGATCATGTTGGGGCCTGCGTGGCCGGGCCAGGTCAGGGCCTGCTCGGTGCACCACCAGTACTCCTCGAGCGTCTCGCCCTTCCAGGCGAAGACGGGGATTCCGGCGGCGGCGATCGCGGCGGCGGCGTGGTCCTGGGTGGAGAAGATGTTGCAGGACACCCAGCGGACCTCGGCGCCCAGCGCGACCAGCGTCTCGATGAGGACGGCCGTCTGCACGGTCATGTGCAGGGAGCCGGTGATCCGGGCGCCGGCCAGCGGCTGGGCGGCGGCGTACTCCTTGCGGATCGACATCAGGCCGGGCATCTCGTGCTCGGCAAGCGTGATCTCCTTGCGGCCGAATTCGGCCAGGGACAGGTCCGCGACCTTGAAATCCGTGAAATCAGCGGCCGACTGCGAGGGCATGTGCACTCCTTGAGTTCTGGATGTTCTGGTGGATCTCGAGCGTCGCGGTGGAGCGGTTGAGGGTGATGTAGTGCAGTCCCGGGGCGCCTTCCACCAGCAGCCGGTCGGCCATGGCGGTGGCGTACTCGACGCCGATGCGGTGGCCCTCGGCCGGGTCGTCGCGGGCCGCCTCGAGGCGGGCGGCGAGGTGCGCGGGGAAGGTGGCGCCGGACAGCTGGGCGAAGCGGGCGATCTGCTTCACGTCGGTGGCGGGCATGATCTCCGGGATGATCGGGGTGTCGCAGCCGGCGGCGGCGACCCGGTCCCTCAGCCGCAGGTAGTCCTCGGCGTGGAAGAACATCTGGGTGATCGCGTAGTCGGCGCCCGCACGGCACTTGGCGACGAAGTGGCGGATGTCGTCGTCCCAGTCGGTGGAGCGGGGGTGGCGTTCGGGGAAGGCGGCGACGCCGACGCTGAAGTGGCCCGACCTGCGCACCAGGGAGACGAGTTCGTGGGCGTGGGTGAATCCGTCGGGGTGGGCGGTCCAGGGCGCGTTCGGGTCGCCGGGCGGGTCGCCGCGCAGGGCGAGCACGTCGTGCACGCCCGCGTCCGCGTACTGGCCGATGATGTGGCGCAGTTCGGCGACCGAGTGGCCCACCGCGGTCAGATGGGCGACGGGCCGCAGGGTGGTCTCGGCGGCGATGCGTTTGGTGACGGCGACGGTGCGGTCCCGGGAAGAGCCGCCGGCGCCGTAGGTGACGGACACGAACGTCGGTGCCAGCGGCTCGATCCGGCGGATCGCGTTCCACAGGGTGCGTTCGCCCTGGGCGGTCTTCGGGGGGAAGAACTCGAAGGAGAACGAGGGCCCCGGCGCGGCGAGGATCTCGCGCAGGGTGCTCATGCGCGGCCTCCGGCGTTGAAGTAGCTCGCCTCGGGGTGGTGGACGACGATCGCGTCGGTGGACTGCTCGGGGTGGAGCTGGAACTCCTCGGAGAGCTGGACGCCGATGCGTTCCGGTTCGAGGAGGGCGGCGATCTTGGCCCGGTCCTCGAGGTCGGGGCAGGCGGGGTAGCCGAGCGAGTAGCGGCAGCCCTGGTACTCGGTGCGGAGCATGCCGTCGAGTCCGGTGGGGTCGGCGGCGGCGACGGACAGTTCGGCGCGCACCCGGGCGTGCCAGTACTCGGCCAGCGCCTCGGCCAACTGGACGGACAGGCCGTGCAGTTCGAGGTAGTCGCGGTAGGAGTTGGCCTCGAACAGCTTGGCGGTCTCCTCGCCGATGCGGGAGCCGACGGTGACGACCTGGAGTGCGACGACGTCGGTCTCGCCGGATTCCTCGGGGCGGAAGAAGTCGGCCAGGCACAGGTGCCGGCCGCGGCTCTGGCGGGGGAAGGTGAAGCGGGTCCGCTCGGAGCCGTCGTCGCCGAGGATGATCAGGTCGTCGCCCTTGGAGACGCAGGGGAAGTAGCCGTGGACGACGGCCGCTTCGAGGAGGTTGTCCGTCTGCAGCCGCTCGAGCAGGCCGCGCAGCCGCGGCCGGCCCTCCGATTCCATCAGCTCCTCGTAGGTGGGGCCGGTGCCGCGGGCGGCCTTCAGTCCCCATTGGCCCTTGAAGAGGGCGCTCTCGTCGAGCCAGGAGGCGTAGTCCTTGAGCGGGATGCCCTTGACGACGCGGCTGCCCCAGAACGGCGGGGTGGGGACGGGGTTGTCGGTGGCGACGTCGGAGCGGGTGGGCTGCTCCGGGGGGCGTTCGTCGACGACCGTCGTCGTGGCCTTGACGCGGCGCTGCTTGAGCTCGGGCAGGGCCGCGCCGGGGACGCCGCGCTTGATGCCGATGAGGGCGTCCATCAGGCGCAGGCCCTCGAACGCGTCGCGGGCGTAGCGGACTTCGCCGTCGTAGATCTCGTGGAGGTCCTGTTCGACGTAGGCCCGGGTGAGGGCGGCGCCGCCGAGGATGACCGGGTAGTCGGCGGCCATGCCCCGCTGGTTGAGCTCTTGCAGGTTCTCCTTCATGATCACCGTGGATTTGACCAGCAGGCCGGACATTCCGATGACGTCGGCCCTGTGTTCCTTGGCCGCGTCGAGGATCGCGGAGACGGGCTGCTTGATGCCCAGGTTGATGACGTTGTAGCCGTTGTTGGACAGGATGATGTCCACGAGGTTCTTGCCGATGTCGTGCACGTCGCCGCGCACGGTGGCCAGCACGATGGTGCCCTTGCCGTCGGCGTCGGACTTCTCCATGTGCGGCTCGAGATGAGCGACGGCGATCTTCATGACTTCGGCGGACTGGAGCACGAACGGCAGCTGCATCTGCCCGGAGCCGAAGAGCTCGCCGACGACCTTCATGCCCTCGAGGAGGGTGTCGTTGACGATGGCGAGGGCAGGCGTGTCCTTCAGGGCCTCGTCGAGGTCGGTCTCCAGGCCGTTCTTCTCACCGTCGATGATGCGGCGCTGCAGGCGCTCCTCCAGCGGCAGGGCGGCCAGTTCCTCGGCCTTGCCGGCCTTGAGGGACTTGGTGGAGACGCCCTCGAAGAGCTCCATGAGCTTCTGCAGGGGGTCGTAGCCCTCGGCGCGGCGGTCGTGGATGAGGTCGCGGGCGACCGTGACCTGCTCCTCGTCGAACCGGGCGATGGGCAGGATCTTGGAGGCGTGGACGATCGCCGAGTCGAGGCCCGCCTTGACGCACTCGTCGAGGAAGACGGAGTTGAGCAGGACGCGAGCGGCCGGGTTGAGGCCGAAGGAGATGTTCGACAGACCGAGCGTGGTCTGGACGTCGGGGTGGCGGCGCTTGAGTTCGCGGATCGCCTCGATGGTGTGGAGGCCGTCCTTGCGGGACTCCTCCTGGCCGGTGCAGATGGTGAAGGTCAGGGTGTCGATGAGGATGTCCGACTCGTGGATGCCCCAGTTGCCGGTCAGGTCCTCGATGAGCCGCTCGGCGACGGAGACCTTGTGCTCCACCGAGCGGGCCTGGCCCTCCTCGTCGATGGTGAGGGCGATCAGCGCGGCGCCGTGCTCCTTGGCGAGCGCGGTGACCTTCGCGAAGCGCGACTCGGGGCCGTCGCCGTCCTCGTAGTTGACCGAGTTGATGACCGCGCGGCCGCCGAGCTTCTCCAATCCTGCTTGAAGGACGGGGAGTTCGGTGGAGTCCAGTACGAGCGGCAGGGTCGAGGCGGTCGCGAAGCGGCCGGCCAGCTCGGCCATGTCCGCGACGCCGTCGCGGCCGACGTAGTCGACGCACAGGTCCAGCATGTGCGCGCCCTCGCGGATCTGGTCCCGCGCCATCTCCACGCAGTCGTCCCAGCGGCCCTCGAGCAGCGCCTCGCGGAACTTCTTCGACCCGTTCGCGTTCGTCCGCTCACCGATCGCCATATAGGCGGTGTCCTGACGGAACGGCACCGTCTGGTAGAGGGAGGCGGCGCCCGGATCGGGGCGCGGTTCGCGGGCCGGTGGGGTCAGGCCACGGACCCGTTCGACGATGCGGCGCAGGTGCTCCGGGGTGGTGCCGCAGCAGCCGCCGACCAGGGACAGGCCGTAGTCGGCGACGAACTGCTCCTGAGCGTCGGCGAGTTCGGCGGGGGTCAGGGGGTAGTGGGCGCCGTCCTTGCCGAGGACGGGCAGTCCGGCGTTGGGCATGCAGGACAGCGGGATGCGGGAGTGGCGGGCCAGGTGGCGCAGGTGCTCGCTCATCTCGGCCGGTCCGGTGGCGCAGTTGAGGCCGATCATGTCGATGCCGAGCGGCTCGAGCGCGGTGAGCGCGGCGCCGATCTCGGAGCCGAGCAGCATGGTGCCGGTCGTCTCGACCGTCACCGAGCAGATCAGCGGCGGGCGGCTGCCGGTGGCGTCCATGGCGCGGCGGGCGCCGATGATCGCGGCCTTGGTCTGCAGCAGGTCCTGCGTCGTCTCCACCAGCAGCGCGTCCGCGCCGCCGGCGATGAGGCCTTCGGCGTTCGCCTGGTAGGCGTCGCGCAGCAGGGTGTAGGGGGCGTGCCCGAGGGTCGGGAGCTTGGTGCCGGGGCCGATCGAGCCCAGCACCCACCGCTGCTGCCCGGTCGATGCGGTGAACTCGTCCGCCACCTCGCGGGCGATCCGCGC
>NZ_JBFAQK010000115.1:0-5133 GCF_040677245.1 Streptomyces kurssanovii | reverse complement strand
TCCTGGTCGAGGGTGATGCGGCCGAAGTCCATGGCGACGGTGGTCGTCGTCTTGTCCCCGGTGTGGGTGAGGTCGTCGATGCCCGCCGACGCGGAGGTCATGACGGCTTCGGTACGCAGCGGGTTGATCTCCGAGACGGCGCCGACGAACGTGGTCTTGCCCACGCCGAAGCCGCCCGCCACCACGATCTTCGCGCTGGTGGTTGAGCGGGCAGCACCGCCGCTAGAGCTTGCGAAGTCCACTGAGCACCCTTTCGAGCAGTGTCACGTCTGGCTGGCCGCCGGCGGACTCGTCGCCGCCGGGCTGATGAATGGCGACAAGTCCGGCCTCCGCCAGGTCGGCGACGAGGATCCGGGCAACGCCGAGGGGGATGGAGAGGAGTGCCGAGATCTCAGCCACCGACTTGATCTCGAAACACAGCCGGCAGATCCGCTGGTGCTCGGGCAACTGCCCTTGCAGCCTTGACGGGTCGGCCGTGGTACTGACCAGCGCCTCGATGGCGAGCTGGTAACGCGGCCGGGTCCGGCCGCCGGTCATGGCGTACGGGCGCACCAGCGGGTTGTGCCTGCCGGAACCGGCGGGCGACGCCTTCGCGGGCTCCTGGGGCCGCCGCTGGGCCACCGGCTGGATGCGGGGCTGCTGCTGACCGTAAGAGGGGTCGTACGACGGGTCGTAGGACGGGTCGTACGGCGACTGCGACTGCTGGTAGGGCTGCTGCGCGCCTGCTCTGCCCGGCGTCGAAGGAAAGTTGAAGCGGTTGTCTGTGTGCTCACCGTGCGGCTGATGACCGCCCTCATAGGGGCGCCCGCCTGGGGGTGTTGCCACGTTTCCTCCTCCGACTGCCTGTACGCCGGTTCCTGTCCCTGTGGAGCCCGCGCCACCGCACCTTAACGGTGCGGTGGCGAGAAACGCACTGTCTGTCTACTGGTCAAGAGCAACTACCGGGACGAACCCGGCAGATCGTCAGTTGAGCAGGCTTCCCTGGAGCTCCGCGCGAAGGTCGGGAGTGAGGACGCTGCCCGCACGGTCGACCAGGAGAGCCATCTCGTAGCCCACGAGGCCGATGTCGGCCTCGGGGTGGGCCAGCACGGCCAGCGAGGAGCCGTCGGAGATGGACATGATGAAGAGGAAGCCGCGCTCCATCTCCACGACCGTCTGGTTGACGGCGCCGCCTTCGAAGATCCGGGAGGCGCCCGCGGTCAGCGAGGTCAGACCGGAGGCCACGGCCGCCAGCTGATCGGCGCGGTCGCGCGGGAAACCTTCGGACATCGCCAGCAGGAGTCCGTCGGCGGAGACCACCACCGTGTGCGACACCCCTGGGGTGTTGTCCACGAAGTTGGTGATCAACCAGTTCAGATTCTGCGCCGCCTGGCTCATCGGGCTCACACTAACGCTCCTGGTTGTAGGTACTGCCCGGGCCGGAGCCCGGTCCGTTCGTGTCCGTTCCCGCGCTGCGTCCCTGCTGGACACCGCGCCGCAGGTTGCTCAACCTGCCACGCACGTCCTCAGGGGCGCGGGAGACCTGTGGGCCGCCCTGCGGGGTCTGCTCGGCCGTGCCCTCGATCAGGTTGGCCTTGGGTACCCGCCGGGGAAGACCGGACGAGGTGACCCCGCCCGCCTTCGGGTCGCGAAGCTTCTCCGCCCGCTGCCAGCGCTCGTCGTTCGCCGAGCGCCAGTCGTCGGTGTCGGACCCGCCGCCGAAGCCGCCTGAGCCGTTGCTGCCGCCGCCCTGGGCCTGCCCGCTCTGCTGAGCGGCCGGAGCCTGTTCGGGGGCCTGCTGCTGCCACTGCTGCTGCGACGCCTGCGCCGGCGGCTGCGGCACCTGCTGTGCCGACGGCGGCTTCTGGCTGCCACCGCGCCGGGGAAGACCGGCGTTCGTCAGCTCGTGGCTGCTGCTCGGAGACGGTCCCGGACGCTCGAAGCCTACGCGGTCCGAGGCGTTCGCGGGAGCGCCGGGCGCAGATTCCGCTTCGGTGCGGTACTCGGGCTCGTAACCGGTCTGGTAACCGCTGTGATCGGCCCACTCGCCCTGGTGGGGCTGGGCGTCGTACTGGCCCTCGTACTGCTGCTGGGTGCTCTGCGGGTCCTGGTATGTGGCTTCCGCATATGCGCCCTGGAGCGGATCCTGCTGCTCCGTGTGCTCCGGGTAGCCGCCGTTCGCCGACGGGTACGCGTCCTGGTAGCCGCCCTGGTACTCGTCGTACGCCGGCTGCTGGTTCTGCGTGTAGCCCTGGTCCGCCTGCGCGTACTCCTGGCCGTACTCGGAGCCGTACTCCTGCTGCGGAGCCTGCTCCTGCTCGTACGGCGACTCGTCGCGGTACAGCGGCCGTTCGCCGTGCGCCTGGGCCTCCAGGGCCGCCCTGCGCTCCTCGCGCATCAGGGAGCGGCCCACGGGGTCCAGCTGGGTCGCGGAGCCGTCGGAGGGCTGCTCGTAGCGGGAGTCGTCGAAGCCGAGCTCCGCGGCGGTCCGCATCGGGGCGCTCTCGAAGGACTGCTGCTCCGGGATGATCTGCGAGACCGTGAAGTCGTCCTCGGGCAGCGCCTCGCCACCGCCACCGTGGGTGATGGCGTCGGGAAGCATGACCAGCGAGGTGGTTCCCGCCTGCTCGCCCGAGGGGCGCAGCTGGACGCGGATGCCGTGCCGGTCGGCGAGGCGGCCGACCACGAACAGGCCCATGCGCTGCGAGACGGCGGCGTCCACGGTCGGCGGGTTGGCCAGCTTGTGGTTGATGTCCGCGAAGTCCTCGGCGGTGAGGCCGATGCCCTTGTCGTGGATCTCGACCATGACGCGGCCGTCGGGGAGACGGGTCGCGGTGACGCGGACCTTGGTCTGCGGCGACGAGAAGGTGGTGGCGTTCTCCAGCAGCTCGGCGAGGAGGTGCACGAGGTCGGTCACGGCCTGGCCGTGGATCTCGGTCTCCGGGACGCCGGTGAGCTCGATGCGCTCGTAGGACTCCACCTCGGAGGAGGCGGCGCGCAGCACGTCGACGAGCGGCACGGGCTGGTTCCAGCGGCGGCCGGGCTCCTCGCCGGCGAGAATCAGCAGGTTCTCACCGTTGCGGCGCATACGGGTCGCCAGGTGGTCCAGCTTGAAGAGGTTCTCCAGCTGGTCCGGGTCGGCCTCGTTGTTCTCGAGGTCGGTGATCAGGGTCAGCTGGCCCTCGATGAGCGACTGGTTCCGCTGGGAGAGGTTGGTGAAGATCGCGTTGACGTTGCCCCGGAGCATGGCCTGCTCGGCGGCGAGCCGGACGGCCTCGCGGTGGACCTGGTCGAAGGCCCGGGCGACCTCGCCGATCTCGTCCTGGGTGTCGATCGGGATCGGCTGGACGCGGGTGTCGACCCGGCCCGGCTCGGTCCGGGAGAGCTGGTCGACGAGCATCGGCAGGCGCTGCTCGGCGATGCCGAACGCCGCGGTGCGCAGCTGGCGCATCGAGCGGCTCATCTGGCGGGCCATGAGGCCGGCCAGGATGAAGGCGGTGAGCAGGGCGATGACGACGATGAGGCCGTTGACAATGGCGTCGGTCTTGGCGTCGTCGGAGATCGCCGCGGCCTCGTTCACGGCCCGGTCCACGAGGTCGGTCTCGATCTCGGTGTAGCCGTCGAACTTGGCGGTGGCCGCGCCCATCCAGGTCTCGGGCGTGACGTCCTGCGTCTTCAGCCGCTCCGGGCTGGTGCCGGAGCCGATGGCGGTGGCCATGCCGGTGAAGACGGAGCCGTCGGCGCCCTTGGGCGGGTTCAGGCCGGCCGCGGCGAGGCGCTTGCCGCCCTCGGCGGCCTTGCCGGTCATGACTTCCTTGAGCCGTACGGTGTCGGCCTCCGTACCGCCGGAGACGTACTCGCCGATCGCGATCTGCTCGAGGTAGTTGTACGAGTTGAAGGCGATCTTCTGCTTCTCGAGGACGTTCTCGTCCTTGCTCGGCCTGACCAGCAGGTGCATGCCGATGGAGCGCTGCAGCGACGCGGCGGCCTTGGCGAGCTGGACGGCGTACACGGTACGGCCGTAGCTGGTGACGTTGCCGGTGCCGAGGCCGAGCTCGTTGGCGAACTCCATCAGCACGTGCTGGATCTTGACGTAGCCCTCTTCGGTCTGCACCGGGTCGAGCGCCTTGGTGTAGGCCGCCTTGCGCAGATCGGCGAGCTTGGGCTCCTCCTGCTTGAACAGCTGGAGCCGGCGGTCGAGGCCCTGCCCGGAGGGCATGTCCTTGACGGCCTGGTCGAACTTGGCCTTCGCCGCGTCGGTGGTGTCGTACGCCTCGGTGACGACGGCGGCCTGGCGGGCGTCCTGGCTCGTGGCGAGCAGCAGGGGCTGCGCGGTCAGGTCACGCTCGTTGAGGAGCGCCTGGCCGTACTCGGAGGCCGCGCGCACGATGAGTGCGGTCTTCTCCGCGTCCTGCGCCTCGCTCCAGGTGTCGATCGACTGCTTGACCTGGAACCCGCCCATCACCAGACCGACGAGCACGGGTATGAGGAGGATCGCGTTCAGGCGGGTGGGCACCCGCCAGTTTCGTGGGGACAGGCGGCTGGTGCTGCCCCCGGTACCGCCTCCCGGTCCGCCGACGCCCGGGGAAGAGCCGGAAGCTCCCGACGCATCCGCAGGCGGCGCCGCTGTGCGCGACGGCGGGGTGAAGTTGCCCCGCGCCTGCTGCTCTGCGGAGCTCGTGTTGCTTCGCCTCACTCGACCAACAACCTCTCGGCGTCGGCACCTACGCTGTGCCGTGTTTCGTTCAGAGCCGTACTACTCGGCAGTTCGACGAATTCCAGCACGTCGACCGGCCGCATTCCAAACACTCGGAATCAGTGATTCCGAGTGGCGTACGCCTCGCATAAAACGGGCATAAAGAACGAGCCCCGTCAAATGGCGAGGCTCATGTGAGCACAGTGGTACCGCCCGTGTGCAACGGGTGTCCACTGCGCCGGAATTCTCTGTCGAAATGTTATGAACACGGAGGCGGGCCGTGTCAAAAGACACAGCCCGGCCCATGGCAACTACGACAACTGCCGTATTGCGTCGTCTACTTGACCATTCTACTTCAGCCGGGCCATGAGGGCGTGTTCGACGAGGGTGATGAGTGCGCTCTTGGCGTCGGCGCGGTGGCGGGCGTCGGTGGTGATGATGGGGGTGTCGGGGCCGAT
>NZ_JBFAQK010000114.1:0-6109 GCF_040677245.1 Streptomyces kurssanovii | reverse complement strand
GATAGTGTACACACTTACCCAACCCGACGCTATACCTATCTTGGGAGTCCGGCCCGCCCGCGTACGCGTCGGCGCGGCCGCTCGGCCTCGACCGGCAGATCAGCCGGTCAGCGCCGGGTAGTCGATGAAGCCCTTGTCGTCGCCGCCGAAGAACGACGCCGGGTCGGGGGTGTTGAACGGGCCGCCCGCCTCGAGGCGGGCCGGGAGGTCCGGGTTGGCCAGGAACAGCGCGCCGTAGGCGATCACGTCGGCGAGGCCGTCCTCGACGAGGGTGAGGGCGTCGGGGCCGGTCGGCCCGTCGGTCGCCGGGTTGAGGACGAGCGTCCCGGAGAACTGCTTGCGCAGCGTCTGGGTGAGTTCCCGCCCCCCGGGGACGGCCTCGGTGATGTGCAGGTAGCCGAGGTCCAGCGGCTCGAGCCGCTGGACGAGAGCGGTGTAGACGGCCTCCGAGTCCGTCTCCTCGATGCCGTTGTACGGATTGAACGGCGAGATCCGCAGGGCGGTGCGCTCGGCGCCGATCGCGGCGGCGACCGCCTCCGTCACCTCGACGGCGAACCGGATGCGGTTCTCCACGGACCCGCCCCACTCGTCGGTGCGGCGGTTGCTGTTGGGCGCGAGGAACTGGTGGATGAGATACCCGTTCGCGCCGTGCAGCTCGACGCCGTCGAAGCCCGCCTCGATCGCGTTGCGCGCGGCGGACACGAAGTCCTCGATGGTCGCGCGGATCTCCTGGGTGGTCAGTTCCCGGGGTGCGACGAAGTCCTTGGGGCCCTCGTGCGTGTACACCTGCCCCTCCGCCGCGACGGCGGACACGCCCACCGGGACGAGCCCGTCGGGCAGCAGTACGGGGTGGCCGATCCGGCCGGCGTGCATCAGCTGGGCGAAGATCGTGCCGCCCTCGCGGTGCACGGCGTCGGTGACCTCGCGCCAGGCGGTGACCTGCTCGGCGCTGTGCAGCCCCGGGGTGTCCGGGTAGCCCTGGCCGACCACGGAGGGCTGGGTGCCCTCGGTGATGATCAGACCGGCGGAGGCGCGCTGCCGGTAGTACTCCACGACGGAAGGCGTCGGCGTGAGGCCGGGACCGTAGGCGCGGCTGCGGGTCATCGGCGCCATGGCGATGCGGTTGCGCAGGTGCTTGCCGGCGAGCTGGATCGGGTCGAATGCGGTGGTCACGGTGAGCTCCCCAAAAGTATGTGGTCGGCCAAGTAATCGGGTGCGACGCCACTGTAGCGCATTCATTGGCCGACCAAGGTAATATTGTGGAAGCAATGAGAAACCGGCCGAGGAGAGCACCATGTCCACAGCGGAGGAGGCACAGGGCGACCCTGCGTGCACCGGACAGCTGCCGCACGCCGCGAGCAGCGGCCCCGTCAGCCACGCCGTCTCCCGGGTGGCGCGGCTCCACCGCATCGCCGCGGGCAAGCTGCTCAAGGGGCTGGGCCTCTACCCGGGGCAGGAGTTCGTGATGATGCGCCTGTGGGACGCCGGGCCGGTACGCCAGTCGGAACTCATCAAGGCGGCCGACCTCGACCCGTCGACCGTGACCAAGATGCTCCAGCGCCTCGAGCAGTCCGGCCACGTCCGCCGCTGCCCGGACCCGGACGACCGCCGGGCGGTCCTCGTGGAGGCGACGGAGCGGAGCTGTGCGCTGCTGTCGGACGTGTCGGCGGCCTGGGCGGAGCTGGAGGAGCACACGCTCCGCGGACTGGACGAGGACGATCGGCGGGAGCTGGCGCGCCTGCTGTCCCGGGTCGAGGCGAACCTGTGCACGGAGACGGCCGACTGCCCGGAACGCCGCGGCGGGGACTGACCCGCTCCGGCGCCGGCCCGCACCTGACCCGCCGGGTGCCGCCCGGTACGCGCCCCGACAGCCGGAACCGCGCCGGCCCGGCGCCGGTGCCTGCTCACGGCGGGCCCGGGCTCATGCCCGGGACCCCCGCCTTCCCGGGCGCTCCGCTCCGGTGCCCGGCTCACGCCAGGCTGAGCCCTCCCGTGCGCTCGGCCCCGGGGGCGCCCCCGCGCTCACGCCCGACCGACCGAGCCTTCGCGGGGGCTCGCAGTCGGGCGACCCGGCTCACGCCCACCGCCCCTTCAGGGACGTTCAGCCCTGGGGCCGGCCCGCTTGTGCCCGGGCGACCGGGCTTCGCGGGTGCCCGGCCGGCCGACGCGCGGGCAGCCACACCCGGCCGGTGGCAGGGACCTAGCCTGCGAGGCGGTCCAGCACGCGATCGACGTCGGCGGGCGAGTTGTACAGGTGGAACGAGGCACGCAGATTGCCCGCGCGCTCGGAGAGCAGGATCCCGGCCGCGGCCAGCTCGCCGGCACGGTGACCGAGGCCGGGCACGGCCACGATCGCCGAGTCCGCGGGCACCGGCTCGTGGCCCAGCTCCACGAGTCCGGCCCTGAACCGCCGTGCCAGCGCGATGTCGTGGGCCCGGACCGCGTCGATGCCGACCTCCTCCAGGAGGGCGAGTGATTGCGCGGCGCCGTGGTACGAGAGGAAGGCCGGGGGCTCGTCGTAGCGGCGGGCCGAGGTGGCGGTCTCCTCGATCGGGCCGTACGTCGTCTCCCACAGCCGTTCGGCGGCGAAAGTACCCGCGTGCAGCGGCGGCAGCGCCTCCTGCGCGTCCTCCGTCACGGTCAGGAAGGACACACCGCGAGGGCAGAGCAGGAATTTGAAACCGCCGGTGACCGTGTAGTCCCAGTCCCCCGCCGCCAGCGGCTGCCAGCCGGCCGACTGGCTGGCGTCGAGGAGCGTACGGGCCCCGTGCGCCGCCGCGGCGGCGCGCACGGCCGCCATGTCGGCGACCCTGCCGTCGGCCGACTGCACCGACGAGAACGCGACGAGCGCGGTGCCCGGGCGGACCGCGTCGGCCAGCCCCTCCAGCGGCGCGAACCGCGTCTTGAGGTCGCCTCTCACGGTGAACGGCGTGATCACGGAGGCGTACTCCCCTTCGGGGAACAGCACTTCGGAGCCCGACGGCAGCGAAGCCGCGATCAGCCCCACATGGACGGAGACCGACCCGCCGACGGCCACCCTCTCGTGAGGCACGCCCGCGATGCGGGCGAAGGACTCCCGGGTGGCGGTCACGGCCGAGAAGTCGCCGGCGCCGCCCGGCCGTCCGTCCGCCAGTTCCTGCGCCAGCGCCGCCACCGCACGGACCGTACGGCGCGGGAGCAGCCCGCAGCTCGAGGTGTTCAGATACGTCGTCGTGGGCGCGAACTCGCCACCTGCCGTGGGCTCCAGGATCTGCGTCTCCATGGGATCACCCTGCGGTCCCGTGCCCTGCGGGTCAATCACGCCTTGCTGGACGGAACCGTTCAGCGGCGCTTCACGAAGCAGGCTGCGCGGTTTCGGCCGCCGCGGGGACCTCGCAGGCGCCGTCGGCGTCGCAGACCGCCGCGTCCGCGCCGGCGGGCGCGGTCTCCCGCCCCTGCCAGGCCTGTTCCAGCGCCTGCGTGAACAGCTCGGCGGGCTGCCCGCCCGACACCCCGTACCGCCGGTCGAACACGAAGAACGGCACGCCGGTGGCGCCCAGCTCCGCCGCCTCCCGCTCGTCGGCGCGTACGTCGTCGGCGTAGGCGCTCACGTCCGCGAGGACCCGGCGTGCCTCCTGCTCGTCGAGGCCCGCCTCGACGGCGAGAGCGACGAGCACGGCCGGGTCGAAGACGGACCGCTCCTCCGCGAAGTTCGCCCGGTAGGCAAGGGTGAGCAGCTCGTCCTGGCGGCCGCGGGCCTTGGCGAGGTGCAGGAGCCGGTGGATGTCGAACGTGCTGCCGTGGTCGCGGCCCTCGACGCGGTACTCCAGCCCTTCGGAGCGGGCGTTGGACGCCACGTGCTCCTCCATGGCCCGCGCCTCCTCACGGGTGCGGCCGTACTTCTTCGCGAGCATGTCGACGACCGGCGCGGTGTCGCCCCTGTCGCGGCCGGGGTCGAGTTCGAAGGAGCGGTGCACGATCTCGACCTCGTCACGGTGCGCGAAGGCGTCGAGGCCCTTCTCGAAGCGGGCCTTGCCGATGTAGCACCAGGGACAGGCGATGTCGGACCAGATCTCGACGCGCATGCTTCTTCATCACTCCAGGGTCGTGCCGGCCGGCGGCGCCGGACGCGGTCCGCCCGGCTCGCCGGGCGGGGTCGGTGGGACGGACGGGGCGGGGCGCCTCCGCAGGCACCTCAACAGGGGACGGGCCCGTCCCATTCCGCGGGACACCGCTGAGATCCCACGGGGCCGTCGGCCGGTCGAGCCACTCCGGCCGGGGATTCGCCGGCGGCGGGCGGTGAGGACGGCAGGGCCGGTCGGGCAGGGGCCGCCGCGGTGGCAGGCAGGTGCGCGGAGAGCACGGCCATCGGCTCGGGTCACCGCCCCCGCTCGTCCGCCGGCACGGTGAAGCGCAGGATCAAATGGTCGCCGGCGAGCGGCTCCTCGGGGTCCGGGTACCAGCCGTGGTGGGTGTAGAAGGCCTGGGCCCGCTTGTTCTCCTGGAAGACCTCGAGGCGGGCCTCCGGCACGCCCGCGCGCCGCCACGCCTCGACGCAGGCGGCGTGAAGCTCGGTACCGACGCCGGCGCGCCAGCGCGCGGGGGCGACGTGGAGCTGCGAGAGCGTCATGACGCCGTCGACCTCGCCGAACGCGGCCGTGCCCGCGACGACACCGTCCCGCTCCGCGCACAGCACCCTGCCCTGCCCGATCGCCCGCTCCCAGCCGGCCCGGGTGCGGGCACGCTCGGCCGGGCCGTCGAAGGCCTCGTCGGGGATGTGGCCCCGGTAGTAGGTGGCGCGCGCCTCGGCGTGCAGGGCGGCTATGGCGTCGAGGTCCGCGGGCGTGGCAGTTCTGATCATGTGCCAGGGGACGCGAGCGCGGGCGGGCGCGGTTGCGGATCCGTCGCCGAAGTGCCCGGGCCCCCCTTGACCTCGACCGCGGTTGAGGGTGAACGCTCACGGCATGACCACTCAAATGGATCACATCGAGATCGGCCTGCTCGTCACCCGTTTCTTCCGGGCCATGGACGAGCGCGCGTTCCAGCCGGGCTGGGCACGCGACTATCTGACCGACGACGCGCGCATGGTCGCCCCCGTCGGGGTGTTCGAGGGCGCCGAGGCCGTGCGCGGCACGGAGGAGGCCCTCAAGAGGTTCGCCCGCACCCAGCACATGGCCTCCGACCTGCTGACCGACGTCGACGCCGGGTCGGACACGGCCAGGGCGTCCTGGAACGCGCTCATGGTCCACATCCACCACGAGGGTGACGATCCGCTGTTCACCGTGGGCGGTCGCTACGAGGCGGAGCTGCGCCGGACCGGAGAGGGCTGGCGCTTCAGCCGGATGGCGGTCGAGGCCGTGTGGACGACGGGACGGCCGCCGGTGCTGACCCCGGCGTGAGAGGCCGGTGCGGGGCGCCTCCCGTGCGTCAGGAGCCGTCCCGCAGCCCTTCCGGCCAGCTGTCGCGGTACTCGATGCGGTCGAAGGAGACCACGCAGCCCTCGCCGACCGGCGACTGCGCCATGAAGCCGACCAGGGCCGCTCCGGCCCGGTCCTCGTCGCCGAGCGTGAAGATGCGGACGAAGGTCCACTGCTCGCCGTCGGTGGAGGCGTGGAAGGCGAACGCCTTTCCCGTACGGCTGATACGCAGCCAGACGCTGTCACCGTCGACCACGAAGGAGTTGGCGTCGTCGGAATGGCCGCGGGTGACGACCGTGCAGACCGTCGGCCTGTCCGGCGACAGTTCCAGGCAGAGCTTCGCCCACTCCTGCTCGGTGACGTGCAGGTAGAGCACGGCCGCGTCGAAGGCCGCGGCGAAACCGGCCTTGACGCGGGCGATCAGCTGGAAGTCGCCCTCCGGCGCGCCGAGCAGGCGTGGCGCGTCGGAGGCCGGTTCCAGGGCGTGGCCGGTCGGCGGGACGAAACGGTCCTGGCGGGGGCCGGCCCAGACGGTCAGCACACCGTCGTCGTAGGACCAGTCGGCCTCGGGCCCGTATGCCCGGAGGGGAAAGGGGAGGTCGGGCAGCTTCAGTTCCATGCGGGTCAGTGTTGCAGGCGGCCGTTCACGCGCCGGGGAAGCCCGAGCGGGTTGTCGTCCCGCAGTTCCGGCGGGAGCAGGGCCTGCGGGGTGC
>NZ_JBFAQK010000113.1:0-6278 GCF_040677245.1 Streptomyces kurssanovii | reverse complement strand
GGCCCCGGAGTCGGTCGATCCGCGCTACGGGCAGGACTGACGGAAGGTCCGGAAGGAACCGGCGGAGACGCGTGGTGGGCGGCCGGCGCCGGCCCCCCCCCCCCCGCCCGCGGGCCCCCCGGCAGCCGCTCGAAGCGGCTGCCGGGCGCCGGCTTTCGCGGTCGCGGGTCCAGGCGATCAGCTCTCGCCGCGGGACAGCTCCCAGAGCTGGAGGTCGGAGCTCGAGTTCAGCGCCCACTCGACACCGCTCACGTCGTCGCGCGCGGCGACGTACTGCTTGCCCTGCCACAGGGGCAGCACGGGGACGTCATCGGCGACGATGTCCTGGATCTCCTTGAAGGCCGGGGACGCCGCGGTGCGGTCGACGTCGCGCCGCGACTGCGGGATGAGTTCACGGGCCTTCTCGCTCACGTAGGGCGAGTTGAGGAAGTTGCCCTCGCCGAGGAACGGCGCGGTGTAGTTGTCCGGGTCCGGGAAGTCGGGGAACCAGCCGAGCCCGTAGACGGCGTAGTCGCCCCGCTTCTGGGCGGGCCGGAACTTGGACCACTCGGCGCCCTCGACCTTGACCTCGAAGAGCCCGCTCGCGTTGAGCTGGTCGCGAAGGGCCTCGAACTCCTTGGCCGTTCCCTCGCCGTAGTGGTCGGTGGTGTAGTGCAGCGTGAGCTGGACGGGGGTGTCGATACCGGCGTCGTCCAGGAGCGCGGCGGCCTTCTTGCGGCTGGGCTCGCCGTACTTGTTGTAGAACGAGTTGGTGTGCGCCGAGATGCTCTTCGGGATGAGCGAGTAGAGCGGCTCGGCGGTGGTGCCGTACACCTCACCGGCGATCTGGCCGCGGTCGACGAGCGACGCGATGGCCTGCCGGACGGCCTTGTTCTTCACGGCCGGGTCGCTGGTGTCGAAGGCGAGGTAGCGGATCTCCAGGCCGGGCATCTCGGTGAGCTCGATGCCGTCCTTGGGGTTCTCCAGCATCTCCTTGATCTGCTCCGGCGCCATGGTGCGCGTCATCAGGTCGATGTCGCCGGACTCGAGCGCCTTGCCCATGGAGTCGGCGTCGGCGAAGGAACGCAGGACGACCTTGTCGTTCTTCAGCTTCAGGTCGCCGGTGTAGTTCGGGTTCTTGCTGAAGACGACCCTGGAGACCTTGTCCCCGTCGGTCTCCGTCTTCATCGTGTACGGGCCGGAGCCGTCGACCTCGAACCCCTCGCGGAGCTTCTTGCCGTCGTACTTCTCCTTGCTGACGATGCCGGCGGCCGGCGTCGAGAGCTTGTACGGGAAGGTGGCGTCCGGCGTGGCGAGATGGAAGATGATCTCGTCGTCGCCCTTGGTCTCGATGGTGTCGATGTTCGAGAGCAGGGCGGCCGTGCCGTTGTCGGCGTCGATGTCCAGGACACGCTGGATGGAGAACTTGACGTCCTCGGCCGTGACCGGTGTGCCGTCGGCGAACTTGAGGCCGCTGCGCAGCTTGCAGCGGTAGCTCTCGCTCACGGTGTCGGTGAAGAGGCAGCTCTCCGCGGCGTCGGGCTCGGGCTCACCGCCGCCGCGCGGGGCGTGCATCAGGGTCTGCAGCGTCTGCCGCAGCACGTTCCAGGCACCGGTGTCGTACGCGTAGGCGGGGTCCAGGGGTGCCGGGGCGTCCTCGCCGGCGACGAACTGGTCCGTGGTGCCCACGACTATGGCATCACCGCCGCCGGACCCGCCGTCCGTGCTGCCGCAGGCGACGAGCACGGGCGCGAGCAGGCCGACCACGGCCGGCAGCACCAAAGTCTTACGGTTCATCCTGGACGTTCTCCCTCACCGATCCGGCACTGTGATACAGCGATGTGTTCAAGACACTCCGCCGCCTCCGCCCGGTCGGGGCGGCGCGATCGGGCCGGGGATGCAGACGATCGGTCCTGTGTTTCCGACGGCGGGGTGGCCGACGGGACACCACGGTGATGCAGCGAAGCTCTCGCGACGAGATTAGTCGGCAACGCCAGGAAAGCGTGACCGGGCCCTAGTTGGCCCGTAATCGCTGAGTGATCATCAATGCCTGTGAGTGGATGGCCCTGCCACGGAATATTCGTAAACACCCACATCAATCGGGACACATGGGCAGCCCGAGGCCGCTCCAGAAGGGGCGCCGGACGCGAATCACCCCTGGTCGCACACCACTCACAGTGACGAAGGTCACGCCGTTCGAACTATTTGGATCAAGCCGGAAAACCGTTCGACGGTCACGGAAAAGGCAGACGTCACTGCCCTGGGTTTCCGGCGGATTCGAAAAGCACGGACAGTGCCCGTATCACTGCTTTGCGCTGATGAGAGTGCGCAGGAAAACAACGTCCACTTCTTCCAGGGACCGGACGACGACCCGGCCGCCGGCCGGCTGGATCGGGGCCACGGACGGGACGGCGACCACCCGGCATCCCGCGGCCTCGGCGGACGCCACACCGGTCGCCGTGTCCTCCACGACGGCGCATCTCGCCGGCTCCGCGCCCAGGCCCTGGGCGGCGAGGAGATACGGGTCGGGGTGCGGCTTGGTGCGCGGCACCTCGTCCCCCGCGACCGAGAGCGCGAAGTGCTGGGGCCCGAGGGAGGCGAGGACCCGGTCGATGATGCGCCGGTGCGAGGCGGACACGAGCGCCGTGGGCACATTGTGCGCCGCCAGTTCGGCGAGCAGCCGGGCCGCACCCGGCATCAGCGGTACACCCCTGCTGATCCGCTCCTCGAACTTGTCGTTGAGCAGTACGGTCAGCTCCGCGAGGCCGATGTCGGCGCCGGTGGCCTCGATGAGATAGCCCGCGCTCCGGGTCATCGGTCCGCCGACCACCACGTCCCGCCAGGCCTCGTCCAGCCGGTGCCCGAGATCCGCGAAGACCTCCACCTCCGCGTCCCACCAGAAGCCCTCCGTGTCCACGAGGGTGCCGTCCATGTCGAGAAATACGGCCTGCAGTGCGGCCGCTTCCGCCGAACGGGTCAGCGACGCGGGGACCGTGCTGGTCATAGGCACACCTCCGTGAGGGACGAGAAGGCCGGCCACCTCTCCCCAGCGGCTCTCCCGCGGGGACAGGCGACCGGCCTGCACTGGACCGACCAGTGTACGACCCGAACGATCAGCGTGCGTTGAAATACTTCGCCTCGGGGTGGTGGATGACGATCGCGTCGGTGGACTGCTCCGGGTGGAGCTGGAACTCCTCGGAGAGCCGCACACCGATCCGCTCGGGCTCGAGCAGCTCCGCGATCTTGGCCCGGTCCTCGAGATCGGGGCACGCGCCGTAGCCGAGGGAGAACCGGGCGCCGCGGTACTTCAGGGCGAACATGTCCTCCACGTCGGCCGGGTCCTCGCCGCCGAAGCCGAGTTCGGCGCGCACCCGGGCGTGCCAGTACTCGGCCAGCGCCTCCGCGAGCTGGACGGACAGGCCGTGGAGCTCGAGGTAGTCGCGGTAGGAGTTGGCCTCGAACAGCTTGGCGGTCTCCTCGCCGATACGGGAGCCGACGGTGACGACCTGGAGGCCGACGACATCGGTCTCACCGGACTCCTCGGGGCGGAAGAAGTCCGCCAGGCACAGCCGCCGGCCGCGGCGCTGCCGCGGGAAGGAGAAGCGGGTCCGCTCCGAGCCGTCCTCACCGAGGATGATCAGGTCGTCACCCTTGGAGACGCAGGGGAAGTAGCCGTGGACGACGGCCGCTTCGAGGAGGTTGTCCGTCTGCAGCCGGTCCAGCAGGCCGCGCAGCCGCGACCGGCCCTCGGACTCCACCAGCTCCTCGTAGGAGGGGCCGTCTCCGGCCCGGGACTGCTTGAGTCCCCACTGGCCCTTGAACAGGGCGCCTTCGTCGAGCCAGGAGGCGTAGTCCTTGAGCGGGATGCCCTTGACCACCCGGGTGCCCCAGAACGGCGGGGTGGGGACCGGGTTGTCGGTGGCGACGTCGGAGCGGACCGCGCCTTCCTCCGGACGCTCCTCGACGACCGTCGTCGTGGCCTTGACCCGGCGCTGCTTGAGCTCGGGCAG
This sequence comes from Streptomyces kurssanovii, assembly GCF_040677245.1. Taxonomy (NCBI): domain Bacteria; kingdom Bacillati; phylum Actinomycetota; class Actinomycetes; order Kitasatosporales; family Streptomycetaceae; genus Streptomyces; species Streptomyces kurssanovii. The sequence goes on along the minus strand of NZ_JBFAQK010000113.1, from coordinate 2,289 downwards.
GACCGCGCCGGGGACGCCGCGCTTGATGCCGATGAGGGCGTCCATCAGGCGCAGGCCCTCGAACGCGTCGCGGGCGTAGCGGACTTCGCCCTCGTAGATCTCGTGGAGATCCTGCTCGACATAGGCGCGGGTGAGGGCGGCGCCGCCGAGGATGACCGGGTAGTCGGCGGCCATGCCCCGCTGGTTGAGCTCCTGGAGGTTCTCCTTCATGATCACCGTGGACTTGACCAGCAGGCCGGACATCCCGATCACGTCGGCCCTGTGTTCCTTGGCCGCGTCGAGGATCGCGGAGACGGGCTGCTTGATGCCCAGGTTGACCACGTTGTAGCCGTTGTTGGACAGGATGATGTCCACGAGGTTCTTGCCGATGTCGTGCACGTCGCCGCGCACGGTGGCCAGCACGATCGTGCCCTTGCCCTCGGCGTCGGACTTCTCCATGTGCGGCTCGAGGTGCGCGACCGCGTTCTTCATCACCTCGGCGGACTGGAGCACGAACGGCAGCTGCATCTGCCCGGAGCCGAACAGCTCGCCGACGACCTTCATACCGTCCAGCAGCGTGTCGTTGACGATGTCCAGCGCCGGACGGTCCTTCAGCGCCTCGTCGAGGTCGGCCTCCAGACCGTTCTTCTCACCGTCGATGATCCGCCGCTTCAGACGCTCCTCCAGCGGCAGCGCGGCCAGCTCCTCCGCCTTGCCCGCCTTCAGCGACTTCGTGGTCGCGCCCTCGAACAGCGCCATCAGCTTCTGCAGCGGGTCGTAGCCCTCGCTGCGCCGGTCGTAGATGAGGTCCAGGGCCGTGGTGACCTGCTCCTCGTCGAACCGGGCGATGGGCAGGATCTTCGAGGCGTGCACGATCGCCGAGTCGAGGCCCGCCTTCACACACTCGTCCAGGAAGACGGAGTTGAGCAGGATTCGGGCGGCCGGGTTCAGACCGAAGGAGATGTTCGACAGACCGAGCGTGGTCTGCACGTCCGGGTGACGCCTCTTCAGCTCCCGGATCGCCTCGATGGTGTTGAGGCCGTCCTTGCGGGACTCCTCCTGCCCGGTGCAGATGGTGAAGGTGAGCGTGTCGATGAGGATGTCCGACTCGTGGATGCCCCAGTTGCCGGTCAGGTCCTCGATCAGCCGCTCGGCGACCGCGACCTTGTGCTCCACCGAACGGGCCTGGCCCTCCTCGTCGATCGTCAGCGCGATCAGCGCGGCGCCGTGCTCCTTGGCGAGCGCGGTGACCCTCGCGAAGCGCGACTCGGGGCCGTCGCCGTCCTCGTAGTTGACCGAGTTGATGACCGCGCGGCCGCCCAGCTTCTCCAGGCCGGCCTCGATGACGTCGACCTCGGTCGAGTCCAGCACGATCGGCAGCGTCGACGCGGTCGCGAAGCGGCCGGCCAGCTCCTCCATGTCCGCGACGCCGTCGCGGCCGACGTAGTCGACGCACAGGTCCAGCATGTGCGCGCCCTCGCGGATCTGGTCACGCGCCATCTCGACACAGTCGTCCCAGCGGCCCTCGAGCATCGCCTCGCGGAACTTCTTCGACCCGTTCGCGTTCGTCCGCTCACCGATCGCCATGTAAGCGGTGTCCTGACGGAACGGCACCGTCTGGTAGAGGGAGGCGGCGCCCGGCTCCGGACGCGGGTCACGCGGCGTCAGTTCCGCGCCCCGTACCCGCTCCACCAGCTGACGCAGGTGCTCGGGCGTCGTACCGCAGCAGCCACCGACCAGGGACAGGCCGTAGTCGGCGACGAACTGCTCCTGGGCCGAGGCCAGACCCTCGGGACCGAGCGGGAAGTGCGCCCCGTCCTTGGTGAGCACCGGAAGACCGGCGTTCGGCATGCACAGCAGCGGGATACGGGAGTGGCGGGTGAGATAGCGGAGGTGCTCGCTCATCTCTTCCGGACCGGTGGAGCAGTTCAGACCGATCATGTCGACGCCGAGCGGCTCCAGCGCGGTCAGCGCGGCGCCGATCTCGGAGCCCAGCAGCATCGTGCCGGTCGTCTCGAAGGCGAGCGAGCACAGGAGCGGAAGGTCGGCGCCCGTCGCCTCCATGGCGCGGCGGGCTCCGAGGATCGCGGCCTTGGTCTGGAGCAGGTCCTGTGTCGTCTCGACGATGAGCGCGTCAGCGCCGCCCGCGATCAGGCCCTCGGCGTTCTGCTGGAATCCGTCCCTGAGCACGGTGTAGGGGGCGTGCCCGAGGGTGGGGAGCTTGGTGCCGGGGCCGATCGAGCCCAGCACCCACCGCTGCTGCCCGGTCGATGCGGTGAACTCGTCCGCCACCTCGCGGGCGATCCGCGC
>NZ_JBFAQK010000112.1:0-6326 GCF_040677245.1 Streptomyces kurssanovii | reverse complement strand
GTCCGGGGGCGGAGCCCCCGAAACACCGCGCGCAGCGCGGTGCCGGGTCCGGGCGGAGCCCGGTTTCGGGAAGGGGCGGGTAGGGGATAAGCGCGCCGCAGGCGCTTGAGGCGCGGAGCCCCGGTTCGGGCAGGCGCTACAGCGTCGCGCGGAGCCACTGCTCCACGCTTGCCACGTGCACCGTCGCCCACGCCCGCGCCGCCTCCCCGTCGCGGTCCCGCAGCGCCGCCAGGATCGCGCGGTGTTCGTGGAGGGTGCGGCTGATCGCGTCCTCCTGGGTGAGGCCGCGCCAGACACGGGCCCGGGTCGTGGGGCCCGACAGGCCGTCCAGGAGGGAGCAGAGCACCGAGTTGCCGGCGGCTCCGACGATGCGGCGGTGGAAGTCCAGGTCCGCAGCGACGAGTTCCTCGACCGACGGGTCGCTCCCCAGCGCGTCGAGCTGGGCGGTCAGCGCGTCCAGTTCCGCCTCGGGGATGCGGCCCGCCGCCATCGCCGTGGCCGCCGGTTCCAGGATGCGGCGTACCGCGAGGAACTCCAGCACCGTGTCGTCCCGGTGGAAGTCGACGACGAAGCTCAGCGCCTCGAGCAGCAGTTGCGGGTCGAGGCTCGTGACGTAGGTGCCGTCGCCCTGCCGTACGTCGAGGATGCGGATCAGGGACAGCGCCCGTACCGCTTCACGCAGCGAGTTGCGCGACAGGCCCAGTTCGGCGGCGAGTTCGCTCTCCTTGGGCAGCCGGTCGCCGGGGCGGAGCGCGCCGGAGACGATCATTCCTTTGATCTTCTCGATGGCCTCGTCGGTCACGGCCATGACGTCGCCCCCATCGTCCACATCACTCACGAGACATCGGAGGTCTGAGCGTACAACGAGGGCGACTCCCCCGGAGTCGCCCTCGTCGTGACCGTCCGCCCGTCCGGTCAGCTCACCGGGCGCGCAGCACGTCTTCGACCTTGGCGCGGACGTCGTCCGTGGCCAGACCGCGGATCGTCAGTGTGGTACGGCGGCGCAGCACGTCGTCCGCCGTCTCGGCCCACTCGTGGTCGCGCGCGTACACGACCTGCGCCCAGATCTCCGGCGCGTCCGGGTGGACGCGCTCGGCCAGCGCCGGGTCCTCGTTCGCCAGGCGGGCGATGTCGAACGCCAGCGACCCGTAGTGGGTGGCGAGGTGCCGGGCGGTGTCGGCGGCCATCCGCGGGCCGGGCATCCCGCCGTCGACCAGGAGCCGGTGGGCGACCGCGTTGGGGTTGGCGATACCGGGCAGCGGCAGCTTCTTCGGCAGGTGCGCGAGCGGCTCCATGTCCTCGGCGAGCGGGCGGCCCGGCAGGGTCGCCAGCTTGTTCATCACCGTGCGGCCGATGTGGCGGAACGTCGTCCACTTGCCGCCGGCCACCGACAGCATCCCGCCGCGCCCCTCGGTGACGACCGTCTCCCGCTTGGCCTTCGAGGTGTCCCCGGGGCCGCCGGGCAGGACCCGCAGGCCGGCGAAGGAGTAGGTGATCAGGTCGCGAGAGAGCTGCTGGTCGCGGATCGAGAACGCGGCCTCGTCCAGGATCTGCGTGACGTCCTTGTCGTTGACGGCGACGTCGGCCGGGTCGCCCTCGTACTCCTCGTCGGTGGTGCCGAGCAGCAGCATGTCCTCCCAGGGGAGGGCGAACGTGATGCGGTACTTGTCGATCGGGGTGGCGAGCGCGGCCCGCCACGGGGAGGTGCGCTTCAGCACCAGGTGCGCGCCCTTGGAGAGGCGGATGGACGGGGCCGCCTCCGGGTCCTCCATCCGGCGCAGGTGGTCGACCCACGGCCCGGTGGCGTTCAGTACCAGCCGCGCGGTGACGCCGAACTCGGTGCCGTCGGTGCGGTCCTTCAGCTCCGCGCCGGTGACCCGTCCCCGGGTGAAGCGCAGTCCGGTGACCTCGGCGTGGTTGAGGACGGTGGCGCCCGACTCGGTGGCCGCGCGGACCGTCATGAGCGCCATACGGGAGTCGTTCATCTGGTCGTCGCCATAGACGGCGACGGCCTTCAGGTTCTCCGCACGCAGCTCCGGCACGTCCCGCTGTGCCTTCGCCGCCGATATGACGTGGCCGACGCCGTCACCGAACGCGGAGAGCGCGGAGTAGGCGAAGACGCCCGCGCCGAGCTTCGCCGCGCCGTGCGGGCCGCCCTTGTAGACGGGCAGGTAGAACGTGAGCGGGTTGGCCAGGTGGGGGGCCACCTGACGGGACACCGCGCGCCGCTCGAAGTGGTTCTCCGCGACCAGCTTCACCGCACCGGTCTGCAGGTAGCGCAGGCCGCCGTGCAGCAGCTTGGAGGAGGCGGAGGAGGTGGCGCCGGCGAAGTCGCCGGCGTCCACCAGGGCCACCCGCAGCCCGGACTGCGCGGCGTGCCAGGCGGTGGAGATGCCCAGGATGCCGCCGCCGATCACCAGGAGGTCGTACGTCGCCTTGGAAAGCTGCTCCCGAGTCTCGGCGCGGCCCGCTGCTTTGAGGGAAGACACAGCCGAGCCGGAGGCCGGGTGCGTCCCGGGGGAGGGGACGCTCTGCAGGGTGGTCATTCTTGCTCCTCGTCAGTTTTCCTCGTCGTCGAGCCAGCCCATGGTCCGCTCCACGGCCTTGAGCCAGCTCTTGTACTCGCGGTCCCGCTTGTCGGCGTCCATGCGGGGGGTCCACTCGGCGGCCCTGCGCCAGTTGGCACGCAGGGCGTCGGTGTCCGGCCAGAAGCCGACGGCCAGGCCGGCGGCGTAGGCGGCGCCGAGGCAGGTCGTCTCGGCGACCATCGGGCGCACCACGGGGGCGTCCAGGAAGTCCGAGAGGGTCTGCATCAGCAGGTTGTTGGAGGTCATGCCGCCGTCGACCTTGAGTGCGGTCAGTTCGACACCCGAGTCCTTCGTCATGGCGTCGGTGATCTCACGGGTCTGCCAGGCGGTGGCCTCGAGAACGGCGCGCGCGATGTGCGCCTTGGTGACGTACCGGGTCAGGCCGGCGATCACACCGCGGGCGTCGGAGCGCCAGTACGGGGCGAACAGGCCGGAGAAGGCCGGTACGAAGTAGGCGCCGCCGTTGTCCTCGACGGAGGAGGCGAGGGTCTCGATCTCGGCGGCGGAGTTGATCAGGCCCATCTGGTCGCGCATCCACTGCACCAGCGAACCGGTGACGGCGATCGAGCCCTCGAGGGCGTACACCGCCTTCTGGTCGCCGATGCGGTAGCCGACGGTGGTCAGCAGGCCGTTGTAGGAGTTGACGGGCTCGTCACCGGTGTTCATCAGCATGAAGGTGCCGGTGCCGTACGTGGACTTGGCCTCGCCCTTCGAGTAACAGGTCTGGCCGAACAGGGCCGCCTGCTGGTCGCCGAGCGCGGAGGCGACGGGGATGCCGTCGAGCGCGCCGCCCTTGGCGAGGCCGTAGACCTCGGCGGAGGACCGGATCTCCGGCAGGATCGCCGCCGGGACCTCCATGGACTGGAGGATCTTGTCGTCCCACTCCATGGTGTGCAGGTTCATCAGCATGGTGCGGGAGGCGTTGGTGACGTCGGTGACGTGGACGCCGCCGTCGACTCCGCCGGTCAGGTTCCAGATGACCCAGGAGTCCATGGTGCCGAAGAGGATGTCACCGCGTTCGGCGCGCTCCCGCAGGCCCTCGACGTTGTCGAGCAGCCAGCGGGCCTTCGGACCGGCGAAGTACGAGGCCAGCGGCAGGCCCGTCTCGCGCCGGAAGCGGTCCTGTCCGACGTTGCGGCCGAGCTCCTTGCAGAGGGCGTCGGTGCGGGTGTCCTGCCAGACGATGGCGTTGTGGACGGGCTCGCCGGTGTTCTTGTCCCACAGCAGCGTCGTCTCGCGCTGGTTGGTGATGCCGATGGCCTTGACGTCGGCCGAGGTGATGCCGGCCTTCTCGATGGCTCCGGCGACGACCTCCTGGACGTTGGTCCAGATCTCGGCGGCGTCGTGCTCCACCCAGCCCGGCTTCGGGAAGATCTGCTCGTGCTCCTTCTGGTCGACGGAGACGATCCGGCCGTCCTTGTCGAAGACGATGCAGCGGCTGGAGGTGGTGCCCTGGTCGATGGCCGCGATGAACGGGCCGGTGGTGTGTGCGTCGGTCACGGTCTGCTCCTGCTCAGGTATCGGTGGGTACGGCTCGTGCTGCTGATACGGCTCAGGCGAACGCGATGTTGTAGATACCCGCTGCGATGGCCGCACCGATCAGCGGACCGGCGACGGGGATCCAGGCGTAGCTCCAGTCGGAACCGCCCTTGTTCGGCAGCGGGAGCAGTGCGTGCACGATGCGCGGACCCAGGTCGCGGGCCGGGTTGATGGCGTAGCCGGTGGGCCCGCCGAGCGAGAGGCCGATGGAGACGACGACGAGGGCGACCATGAGTCCGCCGAGCGGGCCGAGGCCCTTTCCGCTGTCGTTGAGACCCTGTGTGAGCACCGCCAGGACCAGCACGATCGTGCCGATGATCTCGGTGGCGAGGTTCTGCCAGACGTTGCGGATCTCGGGGCCGGTGGAGAAGACGCCGAGGACCGGGCCGGCCTTGGCCGCGGCCCCGTCGTGCGGACCCTCGATCGCCTTGTCGGCGGGGTCGCCCACGATCTCGGGGTCGGTGAGGTGTGCGTGGAACTGGCCGTAGTAGGCGATCCAGACCAGGGCGGCACCGATCATGGCGCCGAGGAGCTGGCCTGCGACGTAGACGGGGACGTTGCCCCAGTCGTTGTCCTTGATCGCGATGCCGAGCGTGACGGCCGGGTTGAGGTGTGCACCGGAGAGCGCGCCGGTCATGTAGACCGCGGTCAGGACCGCGAAGCCCCACCCGAAGGTGATGGCCAGCCAGCCGGCGTTCTGTGCCTTCGAGCGCTTGAGCACTACGGCGGCGACGACGCCGCCACCGAGCAGGATGAGTACGGCGGTACCGATGATCTCGCCGATGAAGATGTCGGAGTTGGACACCCGCGACTCCTTTGTCCTTCGTCCAGGGGGAAGGCGAACCCCGGGTCCCTCCGGTGGTCCGCGCCCTCAGTGAGGGCGTTGCCGGCCTGGCGTTGTCACACCCTAGCGCGTATTGCCGTTAGGTGTTCGACAATGCCGACCGGTGAACGGCAGTTTTGCCCCCGGTTAAACGTGACGTCAAGGGTTGTGTGGCCGAAAACCGGATCGTTACCCGATGGTGTGTGCGAACGATCAGAAGCGGCCGGCGCCGAGGTCCCTGGAGACCGCGCGGGCGCAGTCCCGCACCGCCGCCACGAGGTCGGGACGCAGCTCTCCGTCGTTGCAGACCCGCTCCACGGCGCCCGTGATGGCGATCGCCCCTACGGGCATGCGGCGCCGGTCGTGGATGGGCGCGGCCACGGCGGCCACCCCTTCCCAGGTCTCCTCCAGGTCGGCGGCCCAGCCGCGCGCCCGGGTGTGGTCCAGCAGCGACTCGAACTCCTGGACGTCGGTCACGGTCCGCGGCGTGAACGCCTTGCGGTCGACCTCCATCACCTCTGTGTGGGCCACCGGGTCGAAGGCGGACAGCACCTTGCCGAGGGCGGTGGAGTGCAGCGGCTGCATGGCTCCCACCTCGAGCACCTGCCGGCTGTCGTCGGGACGGAAGACGTGGTGCACGATCAGCACGCCGTGCTGGTGCAGCACGCCGAGGTGGACGCTCTCGCCGCTGGAGCGGGCCAGATCGTCCGTCCAGACCAGGGCGCGGGCGCGCAGCTCGTGGACGTCCAGGTAGCTGTTGCCGAGCCGCAGCAGCTCGGCGCCCAGTTGATACCGGCCGGACGCGGCGTCCTGCTCGACGAATCCCTCCGCCTGCAGGGTCCGCAGGATGCCGTGGGCCGTACCCTTGGCCAGATCGAGCGACGACGCGATGTCCGACAGGCCCAGCCGGCGTTCTCCGCCCGCGAGCAGTCGCAGCATCGCCGCAGCCCGCTCCAGTGACTGGATGTTTTTCGCCATCGGATCGGCCCTTCTCCAACACGGTTCGACAATGCTGAACACTATCGGTCGATGCCGACCTTGGTCACGGCGGACCGAGTATCTCGCGCTGGAGGCCTCGCGAAAAAGCCGGAAGACATGCCGTAGTCCGGCCCGTGGGACACCTCGGCCCCTCGGAGCTCGCCCGGCTACTCTGGCTGGGTGCGCCTTCCCGCCGGAAGACGCAAAGCCGACAGCCGTCGCATCCCAGGGAGCACATCCATGGCCTCGTTGCCGACCCCCTCCGCTGACAGCCGGACCCGTGTCCACGCTCTGCGCGAAGCGCTCGCCACCCGGGTGGTGGTGGCCGACGGCGCCATGGGCACGATGCTCCAGGCGCAGGATCCGACGCTCGAGGACTTCGAGAACCTCGAGGGCTG
>NZ_JBFAQK010000111.1:0-6593 GCF_040677245.1 Streptomyces kurssanovii | reverse complement strand
GGGGGGGCCGGGCCCGGGGGGGGCGGCGGGGGACACGGTCGGGGTGGGCCCCCCCCCCCCCTGGGGCCCCCCCGGGCCCCCGCCCGGCCAGGCCGGGCTGCGCCGCTGCCGTCGAACGGGGAGAATCACCGCGTGGACCCGACCCCAGCTCCCACCCCGCCCGCCGTCCCGCCACGGGCCGGCCCCGCGCCCGGTGACCACGCCACGGACCCGGCCGCCGGCCCCGCCACGACGGGCCCCACGGCGCCCGGGCACGTACCGGGCGAGGCTCGGCCGGTCGCCGGCGCCGCTCCTCGGACGTGGCCCGCCGGTGCCGTGCCGGGCGCCCCCGGCAGGCCCGCACCGTCGACCGCGCGGCGCGTCGCCACACCGCTCGCCGTCCTCGCGGGTGTCGCCGCCGCGTTCGCCTACGTCGGGACCGTCGACCCGAACGAACCGGGCCACTACCCGGTCTGTCCGCTGCTGCGCCTCACCGGCGTCTACTGCCCGGGATGCGGCGGACTGCGCAGCGCCCACGCCTTCGTCCACGGCGACATCGGCACCGCCCTCGGCGCCAACGCCGTCGCCGTCGTGGGCTACGCCGTCTTCGCCGTCGTCTGGGTGATGTGGCTGATTCGCGCCGTACAGGGGCGCCCCCTGCGCGTCGGCCTCTCCACCGGATGGTGGTGGGTCATGGGCGGCGCGCTGGTGATCTTCAGCGTGGTGCGGAACCTGCCGTTCGGCTCGGCACTGGCTCCATGAAGTCCCAGGTAGTGGGACAGGCATCGACCGGATGCGAGCCTCGGGCCCTCCTGCGGATACCATCGACATGGCTGATCCTGATCCATCAACACCGTCCCGGAAGGGGGCCGCTCGCGTGAGTGTGCTCGACGAGATCATCGAAGGTGTGCGCGCCGACCTGGCAGAGCGGCAGGCGCGTGTCAGCCTCGACGAGCTCAAGGAGCGCGCCGCCAAGGCTCCTGCGGCCAAGGACGGCGTCGCCGCGCTCCGCGGTGAGGGCGTCAAGGTGATCTGCGAGGTCAAGCGCTCCAGCCCCTCCAAGGGCGCGCTCGCCGCGATCGCCGACCCCGCCGGACTCGCCGCCGACTACGAGGCGGGCGGCGCGGCCGTCATCTCCGTGCTCACCGAGGAGCGCCGCTTCGGCGGATCGCTCGCCGACCTCGAGGCCGTACGCGCCAAGGTCGACATCCCGGTGCTGCGCAAGGACTTCATCGTCACCGCGTACCAGCTGTGGGAGGCGCGCGCCTACGGCGCCGACGTCGTCCTGCTGATCGTCGCCGCGCTGGACCAGGAGGCCCTGGTCTCGCTGATCGAGCGCGCTGAATCGATCGGCCTGACCCCGCTGGTCGAGGTCCACGACGAGGACGAGGCCGAGCGGGCCGTCGACGCCGGGGCGAAGATCATCGGTGTGAACGCGCGCGACCTCAAGACCCTCAAGGTCGACCGCTCCACCTTCGAGCGGGTCGCCCCCGAGATCCCGGCGCACATCGTCAAGATCGCCGAGTCGGGTGTGCGGGGTCCGCACGACCTGATCGCCTACGCCAACGCCGGCGCCGACGCCGTGCTCGTCGGCGAGTCCCTGGTGACCGGCCGCGACCCGAGGGCCGCGGTCGCCGATCTGGTGGCCGCGGGCGCGCACCCCGCGCTGCGGCACGGCAGGAGCTGACCCGGCCGTGACCGCCGCCGTCGCCCGCAGCAGAGCACGCCGGACCGCGGGGCCCCGCCCCGTGCTCGTCGGCGTGCCCTCGGCGTGCGCCGGCCGGACGGTGGTCGGCGCTGGGGGCGGCGCGCCCCGTGACCCCTACGCCCGCCTCGCCCGAGGCTGCCGCCCACGCGGCTGCCGGGCGCCGGCGCGGCGGGTGCACGGGCGACGGGTGCGGTACGTGATCGGCGACGAGCCGGGCCAGGTCAACGGCATGCGATGGCGCGGGGCCGTGGCGCGGGACGGCCGCTAGTCCGTCCCCTCGAGCGGATGTCTCTCCCTCTTCCCTTCCCGCACCGGGAAAACCCGTACCCGTACCCGTATCCGCCCCTCAAGCTCCCCCTACGGCCCGGCGGCCGTGCGAGGTGCCAACTTGAGCCTCGCCGGCGTTCGAGGCGCGGGGGTCCGGGGGCGGAGCCCCCGAAACACCGCGCGGAGCGCGGTGGCGGGTCCGGGCGGAGCCCGGTTTCGGGAAGTGGGTCCCCACGGCCGCCAGGCCGTAGGGGACGGGGTGAGGAACAGCCGCACGCGCCACCTACGTCGTCCACTTCTGCCGTCCCGACAAGGAGCGCGTCGCCATGTCCAGCGACTACTTCATCCCCGACCCGGAGGGTCAAGTCCCCAACACGGAGGGCTACTTCGGTGCCTTCGGCGGCAAGTTCATCCCGGAGGCGCTCGTCGCCGCCGTGGACGAGGTCGCCGTCGAGTACGAGAAGGCCAAGTCCGACCCGGCCTTCGCGGCCGAGCTGAACGGTCTGATGGTCGACTACACGGGCCGCCCGAGCGCCCTCACCGAGGTGTCCCGGTTCGCCGAGCACGCCGGCGGCGCCCGGGTCTTCCTCAAGCGTGAGGACCTCAACCACACCGGCTCGCACAAGATCAACAACGTGCTGGGCCAGGCCCTGCTCACCAAGCGGATGGGCAAGACGCGCGTCATCGCGGAGACGGGCGCCGGTCAGCACGGCGTGGCGACCGCCACCGCCTGCGCGCTGTTCGGACTCGAGTGCACCATCTACATGGGCGAGATCGACACCCAGCGCCAGGCGCTGAACGTCGCCCGGATGCGGATGCTCGGCGCAGAGGTCGTCGCCGTGAAGTCCGGCAGCCGCACCCTCAAGGACGCCATCAACGAGGCGTTCCGCGACTGGGTCGCCAACGTGGACCGTACGCACTACCTCTTCGGCACGGTCGCCGGCCCCCACCCCTTCCCCGCCATGGTGCGCGACTTCCACCGCGTGATCGGCGTGGAGGCCAGGCGGCAGATCCTGGAGAGGGCCGGGCGCCTCCCCGACGCCGCCGTCGCCTGCGTCGGCGGCGGGTCGAACGCCATCGGCCTGTTCCACGCCTTCATCCCGGACGCCGGCGTCCGGCTGGTCGGCTGCGAGCCCGCCGGCCACGGCATCGAGACCGGGGAGCACGCGGCGACCCTGACCGCCGGCGAACCCGGCATCCTGCACGGCTCCCGTTCCTACGTCCTCCAGGACGACGAGGGCCAGATCACCGAGCCGTACTCGATCTCGGCCGGCCTGGACTACCCGGGCATCGGCCCCGAGCACTCGTACCTGAAGGACTCGGGCCGGGGCGAGTACCGCGCGGTCACCGACGACGCGGCGATGCAGGCCCTGCGGCTGCTGTCCCGCACCGAAGGCATCATCCCGGCCATCGAGTCGGCGCACGCCCTTGCCGGCGCGCTGGAGGTCGGGCGCGAGCTCGGCAAGGACGGGCTGATCCTCGTCAACCTCTCCGGCCGCGGTGACAAGGACATGGACACCGCCGCCCGTTACTTCGGTCTGTACGACACCGACGCCCGGGTCGAGGCCGACGCCTCCGCCGACAACGGCGCCGCAGAGATCCAGGGGGACGCCAAGTGAGCGGGAACATCCAGCTGCTGAACGAGACGCTCGCCGCGGCGAGGAACGAGGACCGGGCGGCGCTCGTCGCCTACCTGCCCGCCGGTTTCCCGACCGTCGACGTCGGCATCGAGGCGGTCAAGGCCGCGTTCGACGGCGGCGCCGACGTGGTGGAGGTCGGGCTGCCGCACAGCGACCCCGTCCTCGACGGCCCGGTCATCCAGACCGCCGACGACATCGCCCTGCGCGGCGGCGTCAGGATCGCGGATGTGATGCGCACGGTCCGTGAGGCCCACGCGGCCACCGGAAAGCCGGTCCTCGTGATGACTTACTGGAACCCGATCGACCGCTACGGCGTCGAGCGCTTCACCTCGGAGCTCGCCGAGGCGGGCGGCGCCGGCTGCATCCTGCCCGACCTGCCGGTCGAGGAGGCCGGGCTGTGGAGGGAACACGCCGAGAAGCACGGTCTCGCCACCGTCTTCGTCGTCGCGCCGAGCAGCAAGGACGCCCGTCTCGCGAAGATCACGGCAGCAGGATCAGGTTTCGTCTACGCGGCGTCACTGATGGGCGTCACCGGTACCCGCGAGTCGGTCGGCGAGCAGGCGCAGGACCTGGTGCGCCGCACCCGCGCCACGACCGCGCTGCCGGTCTGCGTGGGACTCGGGGTCTCCAACCCGGCGCAGGCCGCGGAGGTCGCGGCGTTCGCCGACGGTGTGATCGTGGGCTCGGCGTTCGTCAAGCGGATGCTCGACGCACCCGACGACGGCGCGGCCGTCGCGGCCGTACGGGAACTGGCGGGCGAACTGGCGCGGGGTGTGCGCGGAAAGTCGTAGCCCGTACGAGTGGATCAGGGACCGGGGAGGCGCGCACACGCCTCCCCGGTTCGTTTGCGGAGTGTGAGCGAGAACCAAGAGCGGAAGCGGGGAGCGCGCGAGCGGCTCCAGCAGGAACGGGCGCGGGAAAAGGCACGCGAGAAGCGCCGCAGGACCCTGATCGTGGCCTCGGCCGTGGTGGGCGTGCTCGGGCTGGCCGCGGTGGCCGGTCTGGTGGCCGCCAACAGCGGCAAGGACGAGGGGGGCGGCACGACGGATGCGAGCCCGCTCCTCGCGCCCAGCGGCGTGCAGGGTGAGGAGCAGCTCGCCATCCCGGTCGGCGCGGCCGACGCCCCGTCCACCCTCACGGTGTGGGAGGACTTCCGGTGCCCGGCCTGCGCCCAGTTCGAGAACGCTCTGCGCGACACGATCCATGAGCTGGAGAAGGCCGGCCAGATCAAGATCGACTATCACCTTGCCACCATCATCGACGGCAACATGGGCGGCAGCGGCTCCCTGCGCGCGGCGAACGCGGCGGCGTGCGCCCAGGACGCCGGGAAGTTCGCCCCGTACCACGACGTGCTGTACATGAACCAGCCGCCCGAGCCGGACGACGCCTTCGCCGACAACGGCAAGCTGATCGAGCTCGCGGGCAAGGTCGAGGGACTGGACACGCCCGCGTTCCGCAGCTGTGTGGAGGAGGGCAAGCACGACGCCTGGGTGAAGAAGTCCAACGAAGCGTTCCAGGCCGGCGGCTTCAGCGGTACCCCGACCGTGCTGCTCAACGGAGAGTCGATCTTCCCGACGAAGGGGAAGGAGCAGATCTCCGTCGCGAACTTCAAGAAGTGGGTCAAGGAGGCCAACGAGGGCAAGCCGCCGGGCACCGAGCGGCCGGCGTCGCCGACCGGGGGCGGAAGCGCGAGCCCGGGAGCGCCGGCGTCCTGAGGCCGGACGGGCGGATGCCGGTTCTCGGACCCGGTGGCGGTCCCTGCCCCGGTGGTGCCCGCGCCGTCCGCGGACGGCCGCGGACCGGTGCCCCTGACCACGGCCGCACCCGTGACCATGACCGTGTCCTGTTACCCAGAAGTTGCCGGGCGGGTTGCCGTACGTCCCGCCCGGCAGGGTAGCGTCGGTCCTGCCATGGACATCGCCTACATTCCCAGCCCGTCGACCGGAGTGATCCACCTCGGACCGCTTCCGCTGCGAGGCTATGCGTTCTGCATCATCATCGGCGTCTTCGTAGCCGTCTGGTACGGCAACCGGCGCTGGGTCGCCCGGGGCGGCAAGGCCGGAACGGTGGCCGACATCGCTGTCTGGGCCGTGCCGTTCGGCCTGGTCGGCGGTCGGCTCTACCACGTGATCACCGACTATCAGCTGTACTTCAGCGAGGGTGAGAACTGGGTCGACGCCTTCAAGATCTGGGAGGGCGGCCTCGGTATCTGGGGCGCGATCGCGCTGGGCGCGGTCGGCGCCTGGATCGGCTGCCGCCGCCGCGGGATCCCGCTGCCCGCCTGGGCCGACGCCCTCGCACCCGGTATCGCCTTCGCGCAGGCGATCGGCCGCTGGGGCAACTGGTTCAACCAGGAGCTCTACGGCAGGGAGACCGATGTCCCCTGGGCGCTCAGGATCACCGAGGGCGCGAACCGCGAGGCCGGCCTGTACCACCCGACGTTCCTGTACGAGTCCCTGTGGTGCATCGGCGTCGCGCTGCTGGTCATCTGGGCCGACCGCCGCTTCAAGCTGGGTCACGGGCGGGCGTTCGCGCTGTACGTCGCCGCGTACTGCGCCGGCCGCGGCTGGATCGAGTACATGCGTGTCGACGAGGCGCACGACATCCTCGGCGTGCGGCTGAACGTCTGGACCTCCATCGTGGTCTTCGTGCTGGCGGTCACGTACATCGTGATCTCGTCCCGGAAGCGTCCGGGACGCGAGGAGATCGTGGAGCCGGCGGCGGTGGCCAAGTCGACGTCCGACGAGGCCGCGACTCCGTCCGGCGACGGCGAGCCCGAGGACGGTGCCGGCACGGCGAAGTCCGAGACGGAGCCGGAGCCGGAGCCGGACACGGCGCCGGAGTCCGCGGACGCGGCGGAGTCGCCCGGCAAGGCGTGACGCGGGGCGGGTGCGGGGTGCCTGCGGCGGGCTTGTTCCCCTCCCCTCCCCGCCCCTTCCCGAAACCGGGCTCCGCCCGGACCCGTACCGCGCTTCGCGCGGTGCCCTCAATCGCCGGGC
>NZ_JBFAQK010000110.1:0-7581 GCF_040677245.1 Streptomyces kurssanovii | reverse complement strand
TTTATTGACCCGGCCACCACCGATATATACACATGCTTGTTTACACTCTTACCCACCACGACGCTCTTCCTATCTGGAGCCGTGACGTCACGGCTCCACCCGGCGGCGACGCGCCTCAGTGCACGGCGGCCGGCTCCGCGACCGCGGTCCCCGTCTCCGCCGACGAGGGGTCCTCCTCCGTCGCGCTCCCCCGCTTGCCGAGGTGGTTGAACGCCAGGTTCAGCACGATCGCCACGATGCAGCCCGTGGAGATGCCCGAGTCGAGCACCACGAGCGCGTCCTCGGGGAAGGCGTGGTAGAACTCCGGCGCGGCGATCGGGATCAGTCCGATGCCGACGGCCGCCGCGACGATCAGCGCGTTCTCGCCCTTCTCCAGTGCCGCCGTGGCCAGCGTCTGGATACCGCTCGCCGCGACGGAGCCGAAGAGCACGATGCCGGCGCCGCCGAGGACCGGCAGCGGGACGAGCGCGATGACGGACGCGGCGATCGGACAGAGCCCCAGCAGGATCAGGATGCCGCCGCCCGCGGCGACGACGAACCGGCTACGGACCTTCGTCATGGCGACCAGGCCGATGTTCTGCGCGAAGGCGCTGCACATGAACCCGTTGAACAGCGGGCTGATGGCGGAGCCGAGGGTGTCGGCGCGCAGGCCGCCCTCGATGGTCCGCTCGTCCGCCGGGCGGTCCACGATCCGGCCCAGCGCGAGCATGTCGGCGGTGGACTCGGTCATGCAGACGAGCATCACGATGCACATGGACACGATCGCGGCGATCTCGAACTGCGGTGCGCCGAAGTGGAACGGGGTGGGGAAGCCGACGATCCCGGCGTCCTTGATGGCGTCCAGGTTGGTCATGTCCAGCGGTACGGCGACGATCGTGCCGGCGACGAGGCCCAGCAGGATGGCGATCTGCTGCATGAAGCCTCGCAGCAGTTTGCGCAGCGCCAGCACGATCAGGAACGTGAGCGCGGCCATGCCGATGTTCTTCATGGAGCCGTAGTCGTCCGCCGTGGAGTTGCCGCCCTGGGACCAGTTGAAGGCGACGGGCAGCAGCGACACACCGATCAGGGTGATGACCGTGCCGGTGACGACGGGCGGGAAGAAGCGGACCAGTTTGGAGAAGTACGGCGTGAGCACGAAGCCCAGCACGCTGGCGACGATGATCGCGCCGAAGATGACGGCGATGCCGTCGTAGCCCCGGTCCCTGCCGATGGCGACCATCGGCGTCACACCGGCGAAGGAGACGCCGTTGACGAACGGCAGCCGGGCGCCGACGCGCCAGAAGCCGAGGGTCTGGAGCAGGGTGGCTATACCGGCGGTGAACAGGCTCGCGCCCATCAGGAACGCGGTGTCCTTGGCGCTGAGGCCCACGGCGGGCCCCACGATCATCGGCGGGGCGACGACTCCCGCGTACATGGCGGCCACGTGCTGCAGGCCGCTGGTGAACATCTTGAAGGGGGGCAGGGTTTCGTCGACCGGATGCTTCCGGTCCTCTGCTTCGGCGGTCGAGTTGTGCACGGCCACGGCGGTGCCTCCGGTCGGGTTACACGTCTGCGGTGGACGTGTGGTGTCAAGGAGGTGGTGCAGGTGGTGCGGTTGTGCACGTACCGGGTCGCCCGAGCCGGTGTGCGGGCGGCGTCCCCGTGCCGGATGGCGGGGGGGCGCCACCACCGGGGGGCACGCACCTTTGTCGTACGTGCCTCCCGGCGACGGCCGCCGTGGACCCCGCTCGGGTCCACGGCCGCCGGTCGAGGGCCGTCCCCCTCGACCGGACTACCGGGTTCAGCCCTGTGCGGCGATCCGCGCCAGGCGCTGTGCCTCGTCCCGCGTGGAGCGGGCGATGGCGTCTTCGTCCACCGTGGTGAGGTGGTTGCCCTCGACGACGGTCTTGCCGTCGACCAGGGAGAGGGTGACCGGGGCGGCCGCGCCGAAGACGAGCGCGACGACCGGGTCGGCGATGGAGGAGTGGGCGAAGGTGTCCAGCTTCCACATCACCAGGTCGGCGAGCTTGCCCGGCTCGAGGGATCCGATCGCGTCCGCCCGGCCGAGGACCTGAGCGCCGCCGTAGGTGCCGAGGCGCAGTGCCTGGCGGGCGTTCAGGGCGGCCTCGCGGTGGGCGCCGAGCCGGTTGATCAGAAGCGCGTTGCGCAGTTCGGTGTGCAGTTCGCCGGACTCGTTGGAGGCGGTGCCGTCCACGCCGAGTCCCACCGGCACGCCGGCCCGCAGCATGTCGGGGACGCGGGCGATGCCGGCCGCCAGACGCGCGTTGGAGGAGGGGCAGTGCGCGACGCCGGTTCCCGTGCGGGCGAAGGCCGCGATGTCGGAGTCGTTCATGTGGACGCAGTGCGCCATCCACACGTCGGAGCCCAGCCAGCCCGTCGACTCGAAGTAGTCGGTGGGGCCCATCCCGAAGAGCTCCTTGCAGAACTCCTCCTCCTCGACCGTCTCCGACCCGTGGGTGTGCAGCCGCACTCCCTTGCGCCGGGCCAGCTCCGCGCCCTGCCTCAGCAGTTCGGTGGTGACGGAGAAGGGGGAGCACGGCGCGACGGCGATCTGCGTCATCGCGTCGAACGAGGCGTCGTGGTGCTTGTCGATGGTCTCCTCGGTGCCGGCCAGCGCGCCTTCGAGGGACTCGACCGCGAAGTCCGGCGGCAGGCCGCCGTCCGACGTGCCGCGGTCCATGGAACCGCGGGCGAGCGTGAACCGTACGCCCATCTCGCGGGCGGAGCCGATGATCGCGCCGGACAGGTCGCCGGAGCCCTGGGGGTAGACGTAGTGGTGGTCCATGGCGGTGGTGACGCCGCCGCGGGCCATCATCGCGAGCGAGCCCTGCGCCGCGGCGCGGACCATCGGCTCGTCGATGCGCGCCCAGGTCGGGTAGAGCGCCACCAGCCAGTCGAAGAGGTTGTGGTCGGTGGCGAGACCGCGCGTGATCCACTGGTAGTAGTGGTGGTGGGTGTTGATCAGGCCCGGGGTGACGAGGTGGCCGGTGCCGTCGATGCGGCGTACCACGTTCGCGAGGCTCTCGGGTGCCTTGCCTGCTCCGACGGACTCGATCCTGTTGCCCGCGACGACGACATGGCCGGAGGCGTACTCGGTGTCGTCGGCGTCGACGGTGGCGATCGCACAGTTCTCGATGACGATGCGTTCGACCGTTCCGGTCCGGGCTGCCGAAGGTGCCATGGTGCTTCCTTCTTCTGTGGGCGGCGATGTGGGCACGGCAGGACCCTAGGAGGATTTGAGTGCCACAGCCGGGCGGCTGCGGGTGCCGAGATGGTGGAAGAACAGGTTGAGCAGGACCGCGACGAGCGCTCCGGCGCTGATGCCGGATCCGAGCACGGTCTGTGCCCAGGCCGGGAAGTCCGCGTAGAAGGTGGGCGCGGCGAGCGGGATGATGCCCGCGCCGAGCGCGACGGCCACCAGGATGATGTTGGAGCTGTCGTCGAGTCCGGCCTCGGAGAGGGTGCGGATGCCGCTGACGGCGATCGAGCCGAACAGGACGATTCCCGCACCGCCGAGGACGGGCATCGGGACGAGTGAGACGACGGCGCCGAGCACGGGGAAGGCGCCGAGGATCAGCAGGGTGCCGCCGGCGACGGCGACGACGTAGCGGCTGCGGACCCGGGTGAGGGTCACGACGCCCACGTTCTGGGCGAACGCGGAGGTGGGGAAGCCGCCGAAGACGGGTCCGATGAGCGTCGCGATGCCGTCGGTGCGCAGTCCGCGGGTGATCGTCCCGCCGTCGCTGCGGCGGTCGCAGATCTCGCCGAGGGCGAGCATCCCGGCGCTGGACTCGGTCATCAGGACCAGCATCACGATGCACAGGGACAGGATCGCGGCGGGCTGGAACTCGGGGGCGCCGAAGGCGAAGGGGCTCGGCAGCGCGGCGACCGGCGCCTCCCGCAGGGCAGAGAAGTCGGCCATGCCGAAGGGGATCGCGGCGAGCGTGCCGATGAACAGGCCGAGCAGCAGCGCCACTTGCTTGAGGAAGCCGCGGCCGAAGCGCTGGAAGAGCAGGATGACGGCCAGGGTGAAGCCGGCCAGCGCGAGGTGTTTCATGGCGCCGAAGTCGGCGGCGCCGGCGTCGCCTCCCTGGGCCCAGGTGACGGGCACGGGCATCAGGGTGACGCCGATGAGTGTGATGACCACGCCGGTGACGAGCGGGGGGAAGAAGCGCAGCAGCCGTCCGAAGAAGGGACCGACGGCGAGGCAGAAGACACCGGCGACCATCACCGCGCCGTAGATGGCGGGGAGTTGGCGTCCGGGGGCGCTCGTCTCCGCGATGGCGAGCATGGGCGCGATCCCGGCGGAGGACGCGGCGTTGACGAACGGGAGCCGGTTCCCGGCGAAGTTCGCGACACCGACGGTCTGCAGGAGGGTGGCGAGACCCGCGATCAGCAGGCTCGCGGCGATCAGCCGGGTCATGCCGGCGGCGTCGAGGCCGACCGCCTGGCCGATGATCAGCGGAGGGGTGACCACGCCGGCGTACATGGCGGCGATGTGCTGGAGCGCGGCGGGAACGAGCCGCGCGAGGGGGAGCTTCTCGTCCACGGGATGGACGGGCGGTGCGGTGCCGGGGCCTTGTGCCGCTTGCGCCGGCTCCGTTGCAGGCTGTGCCATGGTTCTTCCCTCCGGTCCGGCCGGCCCCCGCCCGGCTGGGGGCGGGCGGGGGCGGGTCGGTCCCGCGTCAGAGGTTGGTCATGTCGACCGGGATCTTCGGCTCGACGCCGTCCCGCAGGATGGTGGCTTCGATCAGGCCGTACGGGCGGTCGGCCGCGAAGTAGACCTCGTTGTCGTTCTTGAGGCCGAACGGCTCGAGGTCCACCAGGAAGTGGTGCTTGTTCGGGAGCGAGAAGCGGATCTCGTCTATCTCGCTGCGGCTGTTGATGATGCGCGAACCCATTTGGTACAGGGTCTGCTGCAGCGACAGCGAGTAGGTCTCCGCGAAGGCCTCGAGCATGTGCTTCCTGGCCTGGTCGTAGGACTTGTCCCAGTTGGGCATCCGGTCCTCGTCAGAGGTCCAGTTGTAGCGCCACTGAGCGGCCACCTGGGTGGCCAGGATGCGGTCGTACGCCTCTTTGAGGGTCGTGTACCGGTCCTTGACGTAGCCCCAGAACTCGGAGTTGGTCGAGTTCATCACGGTCAGGTCCTTCAGGCCCGAGACGACCTCCCACTGCTCACCGTCGTAGGTGATCTGGGTGGTCCGGGTCTCCTGGCCCTTACGGACGAAGGAGTGCTTGACCTCGTCGGCGCCGATGAACTTCGAGTTACCGTCGGACGTCGCGATGCGCTCCCAGGCGTACTCCTCGATGCGGATGCGCGCCCGGTGGATCGGCTCCTGGCTCGACACGAAGTGCCGGGCGAGGTGGATGCCGAACTGCTCCGCCGACTCGATGCCGTACTCCTTGGCGAACGCGTACACCGTGTTCTTGGTGGTGTCGGTCGGCAGGACGTTGGCGTTCGAGCCGGAGTAGTGGACGTCGTCCATGTCGCCGGAGAGGGCGACGGAGACGTTCAGGTCCTTGATGTGGTGGGTGTCGCCGTCCCGCGTGATCTTGACGACTCGGTTCTCTGCTTTGCCGTACTGGTTCTGGCCGAGAATCGTGGGCATGTCTGCTAGCTCCCTCGGTAAACGGAGTAGCCGAACGGGTTGAGCAGCAGCGGTACGTGGTAGTGCTCGCCCGGCACGACGGCGAACGTGATCGCCACCTCCGGGAAGAACACACCGGCCGCACCGCTGTCCCGATTCGCGGGGGCGTCCTGCTGCGCATCGGCTTGCTTGTTCTCGAAGTACGCCTCGGTCTCGAAGTCGAGACGTACGTGTGTCGTTCCTTCCGGCAGCGCCGGCAGGTCCTTGCAGCGCCCGTCCGCGTCGGTCTTCGATGCGCCGAGCGCCACCCACCGCTCTCCCGCGCCGCTACGGGACGACAGCGAGATGGCGACGCCCTCCGCGGGGCGGCCCAGGCTGGTGTCCAGGATGTGCGTGGACACCGATGCGGTGGTTTCCGTGCTCATGCTTCTTCCTGCTCTACGAGACGGGTCAGACGGATGCGGTTGATCTTGCCCAGCTCGGCGCGGACGATCTCGCGCTCCTGCTCGGGCGAGTTCTCGATCCGTGTCCGTACGGCGTCCAGCATCTGCTCACCGGTGCGACCGGTGGCGCAGATCAGGAAGACATGACCGAACTTGTCCTGGTAGGCCAGGTTCAGCTCGAGCATCTCCGCCTTGAGCGCTTCGGACGCGCCCGCCATCCCGCTCTGTTCGCGGGAGGACGTGGGATCCCCTGGCTTGGGCCGGCCGATCGGTGGGTGGCCGGCCATCGCCTCCGCCAGATCCTCCGCGGTCAGTTCCGCCATGGCGGCGTCGCTGGCCTCGAAGAGGGCCTGGGTGGTGGCGTACGGTCGCTGGGCGAGCAGTTTGCTCCCCCAGGCCGAACTGGCGCACACCTCGTGCAGTGCGGCCAGGGCCGCGCTGTCCTCGGAGGCGTTGAACCGGGCGAGGCCCGGGTTCGGAAGTGAAGTCACGGGAGCCTCCGTGGCTTGTTCATCGCGGTGCGTTGGACGGGCTGCGGATAGCTAACGCCCTTCGGCAACGCGACGTCAACACTTTGTTGAAAACTTGGGGTTACAAATACGGCGCCCCGGCGGCGGGCCCGCTCCGGCGCCCGCCCGGTCCACACCGACCGGCCCAGGGATCTCCTGTCGAGCCATACACCGTTGCAGCAGCACACCGGGGCAGGCGCGCCCGACTGAACCTAATGTCGGAAATGTCCTCAGTCGATCGGGGCACCGCCTCCGGCCGCACATAACGCCGACAACGATGTCGGAATCGCCAGGAGTATGCACATGAAAAGCGTTCGCCGCTTCGCCGCCTGTACGGCAGCAAGCGCCCTTCTCGGCCTGGGCGCGTTCGCCCTCGCCTCCCCCGCGCAGGCCGGCACCGTACCGGCACAAACCGTGGCGGCCGACCCCGCCGATGACATCGCGACGGCCGTCAACGACCTTCTCGGGAGTCTGCTCGGCACGGTCAGCGGCACCCTCGGCTCGGTGACCGGCCTCCTGAACGGCCTCCTCGGCGGCCTGCCCGGGCTCGGCGACGCCCCGGCGGCCGGCCTGCCCACGGGCGACCTCCCCGCGACCGGTGAGCTGCCGGCGACGGGTGAGGCCCCGGCGACCGGCGAACTGCCGGCGACCGGGGAGGCACCGGCGAGCGGGGAGCTGCCCGCGACCGGTGAGCTTCCGGCGGTCCAGCTTCCGGCGGCCGGGGAGCTCCCGGCCATCGGCGCCGTCCCCGGCCTGGCCGACCTCCCGGGGCTCGCGGACCTGCCCGCGCTCGGGGAACTGCCGGCCACCGGTGACGTCCCGGCGGCGGAGCCGCCCGCGACCGACCTGCCGGCCGCACAGCCGCCGACCACGGATGAACTCCCCTTGGCCGGCGATGCCGCGGGCACGGCCGGCGGCTCCTGACGGAGCGACCCCGGCACACCACGGCGCCGCCCGCGGCCGCAGGGGGGGGGGGGGGCGGGGGGGTGGGCGGGGGGGGCGGCCCCCGGCCGCAGCGGGTAGGGGCACGGCGTAAGAACC
>NZ_JBFAQK010000109.1:0-7597 GCF_040677245.1 Streptomyces kurssanovii | reverse complement strand
ATTTTTTTTTTTTTTATATTTTTGTTAGACATCCCCGCCCCGCGCGCCCCGCGGGGCCCCCCGCCGCCCCCCCCGGGCGTGCCGGTCGCCGGTCCTGGACGCTCCTCAGTCCGGGACCACGCTCTCGAACAGGTGCAGATACGCGTTGACCGGACGGACCTCGCCGACGAGCAGCCCGGCGTCCGACATCCGGCTGATCATGCTCTGCCTGGTGTGCTTGGCGCCGCCGACGTTGAGGAGCAGCAGCAGGTCCATCGACGTCGTGAACTTCATCGACGGGGTGTCGTCGACCAGGTTCTCGATGACGAGCACCCGGGCGCCGGGGCGGGCCGCGGCGACGATGTTGCGCAGTGTCCTGCGGGTGCTGTCGTCGTCCCACTCCAGGATGTTCTTGATGATGTACAGGTCGGCGGCGACCGGCATGGCCTGCCGGCAGTCGCCGGGGACGATGTCGGTCCGGTCAGCGAGCGAGCCGCCTTCGAGCAGCCGGGGGTCGGCCGCCGCGACGACACGGGGCAGGTCCAGCAGGGTGCCGCGGACGCCGGGGTGCTTCTCCAGCAGCTCCGCCAGCACATGGCCCTGGCCGCCGCCGATGTCCGCGATCGTCTTCGCTCCGCCGAGGTCGAGCAGTTCGGCGACGTCCCGCGCCGACTGCTTGCTCGAGGTGGTCATGGCCCGGTTGAAGACATGGGCCGATTCGGGCGCGTCCTCGTGCAGGTGGTCGAAGAACTCCTTGCCGTAGATGTCGCTGAAGACGCCGCCGCCCTTCCTGACCGCCTCGTCGAGCAGCGGCCAGGCGTCCCAGGTCCACGGCTCCGTGCACCAGAGCGCGATGTACCGCAGGCTGTGCGGGTCGTCCTCGCGCAGCAGTCGCGACATCTTGGTGTGGACGAACCTGCCGTCGGCGTCCTCTTCGAAGATGCCGTAGCAGGCCAGGGCGCGCAGCATCCTGCGCAGTGCGCCGGGCTGTGCCTTGACTTCCGCCGCGAGCTCCTCCGCGGTCGCCGGTGCGTCCCCGAGGGCGTCGGCGACGCCGAGCCGGGCCGCCGCGCGCACGGCGGCGGCGCAGGCCGCGCCGAAGACGAGCTCTCTCAACCGCATGGCGGGCAGAGTGGTTTCGCTTGCAGTGGTCATGCCGCATCGGTCTTTCGTGAGTGGCCGGGGCCGGTCGGCTCCGTCCGGAGGGTCAGCACAGGCCCGCGGGCTCGGAGAGTCCGCACATGTTCCGGCTGAAGACGTTGCCGGTGCCGTTCGTGTCGCGGTTGGCCAGGTCGGCGGCCCCGTTGCCGAGGACGACGTTGTTCCGGACGACGTTGTCGGTGCCGGCGGCGCCCACGATGCTCTTGAAGAGGACGATCCCGCCGGACATCGGGGCGGAGCCCACGTTGCCGCGGATCATGTTCCACTCCACCAGGGTGTCCTCGGTGCCGGTGAGGACGATGCCGGTGCCCTGGATCTCGGGCAGCCGCGCCGTCTTGTCGCAGTGCTTGTTGTTCTCGTGCACGCGGTTGTAACGGACGGTCAGGGCGCCGGCCCTCGGGGTCGTCTCGTCACCGACGAGGAACGCGCCGGCGCAGTTGCCGGTGATCTCGTTGGCCTGGACGGTCAGGTTGCGCACCCGGCGGATCGTGGTGCCGATGCGGTTGTCGACCATCAGGTTGTTGGAGACGACCGTGCCCTTGGTGTCGGTGGCGCCGGACTCGGCGCTGACGGTGTTGGCCACGAAGATGCCGGCGTCGCCGTTGCCCCGGACGAGGTTGGCCCGCAGCACCGACCGGGTGGACCGCTCCTGGGCGATGCCCCAGGTCCCGTTGTTCTCCGAGGTGACCTGCCGCACCGTCAGCCGGTCGGTCCAGGCGGCCCAGAGGCCGTTCTTGGCGTATCCGCTGAGGGTGAGGGAGCGGACCTGAACTCCCTCGACGGGCTGCTTCTCGGTGCCGATGACGCAGATGCCGTTGCCCGCCCCGGCGCAGGTGTCGGCGGCGGCCGGGGTCTTCGACGGCTTGAGCACGGTCGCGCTGCCCGCGCCCCGCAGGGTCAGGCCGGACTTGGTGATCCGGACGCTCTCCGTGTAGGTGCCGGCCGCGATGTCGATGATGTCGCCAGGCTGTGCGGCGTCCACCGCGGCCTGGATCGACTCGCCCGGCAGGACCTGGTGGCTGACGGCGGCACTGGCGGGAGCCGCCGCGCCGAGGCCGGACGCGACGAGCAGAGCCGCGCATCCGAGCATGGTCGTTTGTCGCTTTGTCATAAACCGAAGCTATGCGCATTTACGACGAAATCGACACAAACCACGCCTGGGCGGGCTTGTGTCGCCCCACCCAGACGCGGCCGGAGAGGGATCAGGCCTCTTCGAAATACGCGTCGAGGACCGCGTCGAGCTCCTCGGTCCACTCCTTCAGGCGCCCCCTGGCCGGGGCCTCCACGTCCGCGTTGAACCAGCGGTTGGCCGCGACGTGGACGGTGACCGCGAACCGGCGCCCGAACCGCGCCGGCCGCACCTCGACCGCGCCGATCTCGTCCCAGCGGAAGTCCGCCTCCTGGTCGTCCAGGGTGAAGCGGATGCCGGTCCGGTCGGCCGTGATCGAGCCACGCCGGTCACGCACCTCGAAGGCGGGGCCGTCGGCTGACGGGGCGTCGGAGCCGTCCGTGGCCTCGTCCGCGGACTCGTCGCCGCCGTCGGTCGCGCCGGCGGTGGCGTCCGTCCCGGCGTCGTCGGCCCCGTCCGACGCGTCGTCCGGCCCGGTCACCGCGTCGGGCCCCGTGGCTGTGCTCTCCTCCTCCCCCTTCTTCGCGGCGGGCGCCGGCCCCGAGAGGACGGGGACGAATGCCGGATCCGTCCCCACGGCGATATCGAGCTTCGTCTTCGGATCTATCTGCTGCTCCACGGCGGGCAGTATGGACGACGAAGCTGTACGAGACCAATGTGGTCCGCCGATCGGCTTCCGCCGGCATGGTTCGGTCTTGCCGGGGCCCGACGCGGTTGCGGACGCACCGGCGGGCGGCGGACGATCCCCGTTTCCGATCTCGTACAGATCAAGCGGCCCTGCTGACCCCGTCCGGCCCGTCGCTTCGCCGGGAACCAGCCGCCCAGGTACGCCAGTTCGGCGTCAGTGGACCACGCCTCGACACCGCGGCAGGCCCCGTCCCCGGCCCCGGCCGGAGCCGGGGACGGGAGTCGCGGGCCGTCGCGGCCGCGGCCAGGCACCGGCGTGCCGCGCTTCTGCCGCAGCCGCGCAGGTGTGCCGGTGAGACGCGGGCGCGGTGGCCGCCGCTGGTGATCAGCGCGTTCACCGGGGTCATCGGGTCCGCGGCCATCGTCTTGGCCAGCAGGACGCCCGCCACGAGCGGGAGCAGGGTCACGGCCAGGGCCGTGCCGGCCGTGGCGGCGCCCCGGACTCGGGGGTGGTGGAGGGCTTCAGGGAGCATGCCCCGATTCGACCGGACGCGGGGCGCCGGCGGATCCGGCGGCGTACTCAGGCCGGCCGCGCGTCGTACTCAGACGCGTCACACCGCCGCGGGGACCACGCTGCGGCCCGTCTCGTGCGCGTAGAGCGTCGCGCGGTCGCGGAGGGATGCGTGGACCGCCATCTGTGCGTCGCGGCGGCGCTGGGCCGGACCGTCCGGGAGGTGGAGGACGCCGGCGTTGCCGCGGGAGCCGCGCTGGATCTCGGCGGTGCGCGGGATGCGCAGCGCCTCATAGCGGGCGAGGCCGTCCGCGATCCGCTCCTCGGTCGCGTCGGCGAGACAGGCCGCCAGGTCCATCGCGTCCTCGATCGCCTGGTTCGCTCCCTGCGCCATGAACGGCAGCATCGGATGGGCCGCGTCGCCGAGGAGGGTGATGCGGCGGCTCGACCACCTGCGCAGCGGCGGCCTGTCGTGGAGCGCCCACTGGTGCGTCACCTCGGTCGCCTCGACGATGTCGGAGACCAGACCGGTCCAGGAGCCGAACGCGCGGCGCAGGTCCTCCGGATCGCCGGGCGCCGACCACGACTCGGCGGGTGCCTCTTCCATCGGGACCGTCGCCGCGAAGCTGAGGTACTCGCCGGCGGCGACCGGGTAGCACACGAAGTGGCCGCCGGGGCCGAGCCAGAGACGAACCAGGCGCTCCCTGGCCGCGTCCGGCAGACGGTCGGTGGGGACCAGGCCCCGATAGATCCCGAGGCCCGCGAAGACGGGCTCGTCGCGCACGAACGCCTCGCGGACCGTCGAGTGGATGCCGTCCGCGCCGACCACCACCCCGGCGTCGCGGACGGTGCCGTCCTCGAAGGTCAGCCGCACGCCGCCGGTGTCCGTCTCGCGTGCGCCGTTCAGGCGTTCGCCGAGCCGGAGCCGGTCGCGGTCGACCAGGGACAGCAGCGCCTCGTGCAGATGGGCGCGGTGGACCGCGTAGTACGGCGCACCGAACATCCGCTCGCACTCCTCGCCGAGCGGCGTACGGGCGACGGGCCGGCCGGTCCAGCCGCGTACCTCCATCGCGTCGATCCGTACGGCGTGCTCGCGCAGTGCGTCGCCGAGGCCGAGCCGCAGCAGCGGCCGGACGGCGTTCGGCGAGAGCTGGACCCCCGCCCCGACCTCGGCGAGCCGCCGGGTCTGCTCGTGGATGACGTAATCCGTACCGTTCGCGGCGAGCGCGCCGGCGAGGGTCAGTCCGCCGATGCCCGCACCGACCACCGTGATCCGCGGCCGTCTCATTTCGCCCACTTCCCCGAACCCCACGTCATGACCGCCTTCCGCGTCAGCTGCTCCGTCGGCAATGCCCTGAAGGATGTGCGGCCCGCGCCGCGCGCCGCAACGCCCGTCACGTCCGTACTGACACCTGTCGCCGCTTGCGTGACGTCCGTCATCGGATGCCTCCCGTTCCTGCGGACCCCGCCCTGACCGGGCCTAACGTCGCGACAGCGACCCGGAGTTCGGTCTTCGGGCGAACGGCAACACCGGACCCGACAAACAGCACCGGGAGGCACACAGTGACCGAAGCGGAGGGACCGCGGTGACCGCGGTGGCCGTGGACGGCCTGCGAAAGCGTTACGGGGACCACGAGGCGGTGCGCGGCGTCGACTTCACCGTCCGCGACGGGGAGATCTTCGCCCTGCTCGGCCCGAACGGGGCGGGCAAGACGACCACGCTCGAGATTCTGGAGGGCTTCCGCGACCGTGACGGCGGAAGCGTGGAGGTGCTCGGGCGCGACCCGGGCAAGAAGGCGGACG
Organism: Streptomyces kurssanovii; assembly: GCF_040677245.1. NCBI lineage: Bacteria > Bacillati > Actinomycetota > Actinomycetes > Kitasatosporales > Streptomycetaceae > Streptomyces > Streptomyces kurssanovii. The sequence goes on along the minus strand of NZ_JBFAQK010000109.1, from coordinate 2,387 downwards.
GGCGGTGGCTGCGCGGGCAGATCGGGCTCGTGCTCCAGGACATCGCCGTCGAGCCGTACCTGTCGGTGCGCGAGACGATCGCGCGCAACGCCGGCTACTACCCCGAGCCCCGCGGCGTCGACGAGGTGATCGACCTCGTCGGCCTCGAGGAGAAGCGCGGCGCCAAGGTGAAGGACCTGTCCGGCGGGCAGAAGCGGCGGCTCGACCTGGCGCTCGGCGTCGTCGGCAACCCGCAGCTGCTGTTCCTGGACGAGCCCACCACCGGCTTCGACCCGAACGCGCGGCGGGGTGCGTGGGAGGTCGTGCGGAACCTGCGTGACGCGGGCACCACCATCGTGCTCACCACGCACTACATGGACGAGGCACAGGCGCTCGCCGACTCGGTCGCCGTCATCGCCGGCGGCCGGATCGTCGCCGCGGGCACGCCGGACACGCTCGGCGGCCGGGACAGCGCGCTGGCCAGGATCCGCTTCGCGCTGCCGCAGGGCGCCGCGATCGCCGACGTACCCCTGCCGGTCACCGACGCGGAGGACGGGCTGGTGACGGCGGAGGCCGAGGAGCCGACCGCCGCGCTGCACCGCCTCACCGAGTGGGCGCTGCGCCGCGGTACGCCGCTGGAGCGGCTGACCGTCGAGCAGCCGACCCTCGAGGACGTCTACCTGAGCCTCACCGGCAAGTACGCGGAGAAGGAAGCATCCTCGCCGTCCACGGAGCGGGGGCGCAGGCCGTCCCCGGGCCGGGGACGCCGACCGGGACGGAGCCGCTCATGACCACCCTGACCCCCACCACGGCCGCCGGCGCGGGACGGTCGGCCGCCCGCGCCGACGCGCGCGGCGACCTGGCGCTGCTGGCCCATCAGATCCGTTATGAGCAGCTGTCGTTCTGGCGCAATCCGCAGTCGATGGTCTTCACCTTCGTGCTGCCGATCGTGATCATCACGATCTTCGGCGCGGTGTTCAGCGGCGGCGCCGACGAGAAGTTCTTCTTCGGCCTGACCGGCATGCAGTACTACACGCCGACGATCGCCGCGGTCTCGGTGCTCGGCGCGTGCTACGGCCAGCTGGCGATCATCCTGGCGATGCGCCGGCAGACGGGCGTGCTCAAGCGGCTGCACGCCACCCCGCTGCCGGCCTGGGTGTACTTCGCCGGGCTGCTGGTGCACTGCATCGTCGTCAGCGTCATCGACGTGGCGCTGGTCATCGGCATCGGCTCGCTGTACGGCGTGCCGCTGCCCACGCACTGGGCGGCGGTCACGGTGACGCTGGTGCTGGGTGCGGCGAGCTTCTGCGCGCTGGGCGTCGGCGTGGCCTCGCTGATCAAGAACTCGGAGGCGGCCCCGGCCGTCGTGCAGTTCATCCAGTTCCCGCTGGTGTTCATCTCGGGCAGCTACTTCCCGATCCACTCCGAGGTGCTGAACAACATCGCCGGGCTGCTCCCGGTGAAGCCGTTCAACGACGCGATGCTGGCGCCGTTCGCGCACAACGCCGGTTTCCAGTGGAAGGAACTCGCGGTCCTCGCCGTCTGGGGCGTCATCGGCGCGCTGATCGCGGTCCGCAGCTTCCGCTGGGACCCGCGGCCCGAGTGACCCGTACCCGCAATCGCACCCGCACGCACCGCTGCGTACCGCGGAAGCGGTACGCGGAACAGCAGTCGACAGGGGGCCTCCTTCGCGGGGCCCCCTCGCTGCCTCCGCCTTCTCCTGTCCTCATCACGACCCGAAGGGAAACCCCCACCATGTCCCTCACCGACCACTCAGAGGCCGCCACCGGGCTGACCGCCGCCGCCGTCGACGGCTCCTGGACGCTCGACGCCGGCGCCTCTTCCGTCGAGTTCACCGCTCGGCACTTCTTCTTCCTGCCGGTCACCGGATCGCTCCCCGTCCGCTCCGGGAACGCCGTGCTGCGGGGCGGGCTGCGGCGGTTGGAGGCGGAGGTCGACGCCGCCGGCTTCGGCACCGGCAACCCGAACCGCGACAAGGCCGTCCGCGGGCCGGGCTTCCTCGACGCGGACCGCTTCCCGTCGATCCGGTTCACCGGTGAGCGCCTCACCACCGGCGGGGCGTGGCAGGTGACCGGCCTGATCGAGGTCAAGGGCCGGTCCGTGCCGCTCACCTTCACCGTCGACACCGAGGCGTGCGCCGTCTCACCGGACGGCACCCGTGCGGTCGTGCACGCGACGGCGGAGCTCGACCGGCACGCGTGCGGTGTGAGCGCGATGCGCCCGCTCGTCGGACCGCGGCTGCGGCTGCGGGTCACGGCGGCGTTCGTCCGCACGGCGGAGTGAGCGGCGCGCACGTACGCGAAGGCCCGGCCGGAACGTTCCGGCCGGGCCGTCGCGCGCGCCCCGGGGGGGCCGCGGGGCGGGGGGAAACACCCCGCCGGGGCCGG
>NZ_JBFAQK010000108.1:0-7652 GCF_040677245.1 Streptomyces kurssanovii | reverse complement strand
GAAATCAGCCCCGCCGGCGTTTGAGGCGCGGGGGTCCGGGGGCGGAGCCCCCGAAACACCGCGCGGAGCGCGGTGCGGGTCCGGGGCCTGCCCCGGTTTCGGGAAAGGGGCGGGGTGGGAGATGCCCAGCGGAGAGCGTCAACCCCGCTCCCGCTCCTCCACATACGCGTTGTACGCCGCCACCTGCGCCCTCCGTGCCACCCGTTCCACCGGCCGCAGCGCCTCCCCCCGCGCCGCCATCTCCGACGCGCTCACCGCGCCCCCGTGCCCGTTCTCGTACGCCACGGAGATCAGCAGGCCGATCCGCTGCGCGAGCTCCAGCACCCGTACCGCGCGCGGCGGATAGCCCGGGGCCAGCGTCTCGGCCGCGCCGCGCTGCGCCCGCGCCCGGTAGGCGTCGAGTGCCGCCTCCGCCACCGGTCCCGACGCCGCCACGTCGAGCCGCGTCAGCGTCTCCGTCGCGTCCCGCAGGGCTTCCGCGAGTTCACGTTCCGCCTCGCCGAGCGACGGCACGTCCGCCGGGGGCGCCTCCCGTACCGGCAGGCAGTGCCAGACGACCTCGACGTGGACGTCACCGGCCGGGCCGGCCTCGTACACCTCGGGCACCAGCCCGTACGCCGCACCCGTCGCGACGACCGCTTCCTCCGCCTCGAGGGCCCGCGCGTTGAACGCCGGCGGGCCGCTGAGCCCCAGCGGGTGTCCGGCGGCGGGAAGGGCGACCCGGAAGCCGGTCACACCGAGCGCCCGCAGGCGCCCCAGCGCCAGAGTGAGACCGACCGGCGCCGTCTCCCCGGGCAGGTCCTCCACGCGGTGCACCGCGTCGTCGCCGACGATCGCGTGCACGGCGTCGTCCGGTGACACAAGTCCGGCAAGAAGGGCGTTTCCCCATGCGGCCAACCGTCCTGAGCGTGGTTCCGAAAGCATGCCACCAGCCTAGGGACCGGGCCGGGCGACCGGAGCACTCACCCGGTGGCGTAGGTTTTCCCTGGGTGGTGTGCCCACAGGTGCACAAAAGCACCCGAATCACACCCGAACACCTCAAGACGACTGCATGGGGAGACTACGCGCTCATGAGCGATGTACTGGAGCTGGTGGACGTATCCGTGGTCCGCGACGGACGCGCTCTGGTGGACGACGTCTCCTGGTCGGTCAAGGAAGGTGAGCGCTGGGTGATCCTCGGCCCCAACGGCGCCGGCAAGACCACCCTCCTCAACCTCGCCTCCAGCTATCTCTTCCCGACCACCGGCAAGGTGCGGATCCTCGGCGACCGGCTCGGCGCCGTCGACGTCTTCGAACTGCGGCCCCGCATCGGTATGGCCGGCATCGCCATGGCGGACAAGCTCCCCAAGCGCCAGACCGTCCTCCAGACGGTGCTCACCGCCGCCTACGGCATGACCGCGACCTGGCACGAGGACTACGACGAGGTCGACGAGCAGCGTGCCCGCGCGTTCCTCGACCGCCTCGGCATGACCGAGTACCTCGACCGCAGGTTCGGCACGCTCTCCGAGGGCGAGCGCAAGCGCACCCTGATCGCCCGCGCCATGATGACCGACCCCGAACTGCTGCTCCTCGACGAGCCCGCCGCCGGGCTCGACCTCGGCGGCCGTGAGGACCTGGTCCGGCGCCTGGGCAGGCTCGCCCGTGACCAGTACGCGCCTTCCATGATCATGGTGACCCACCATGTCGAGGAGATCGCGCCCGGATTCACGCACGTCCTGATGATCCGCCAGGGCAAGGTGCTCGCCGCGGGCCCGATGGAGACCGAGCTGACCTCCCGCAACCTCTCGCTCTGCTTCGGCCTGCCGCTCGTCGTCGAGCGCAACGGCGAGCGCTGGTCGGCCCAGGGCCTCCCGCTCGGCTGAACTCCCGCTCGCCGAACCGCCTCACGGGCGATTTCGCGGGCGACTCCCGCACGGGGCGATTCCTTCGCGGGCGACTCCCGCACGGGGCGATTCCTTCACGGGCGACGCCTGTGCGTGCAACTCCCTTACGGGCAAGTGCCTTACGGGCAAGGTGACACGGCCTCGCCCCCTGTCCCGAGCGCGCCCGGCGGACCTACCATGCCCATGTGGACATCGACGCATGGGTGTGGTGGCTGATCGGCGCGGTCGGACTGGGCATTCCGCTCGTGCTGACCGCCATGCCGGAATTCGGAATGTTCTCCGCGGGCGCGGTGGCCGCGGCCGTCGTGGCGGCGGTCGGCGGCGGCACGGTCGCCCAGGTGCTCGTGTTCGCGGCGGTCTCGGTGGCGCTCATCGCCGTCGTGCGCCCGATCGCCATGCGGCACAGATCCCAGGGTCCCGGCTTCGCCAGCGGTGTGGACGCCCTGAAAGGCCGTCAGGCCATAGTGCTGGAACGCGTCGACGGCAACGGCGGCCGGATCAAGCTCGCCGGCGAGGTCTGGTCCGCCCGGGCCTTCGACGCGACCATGGCCTACGAAGAAGGCCAGCAGGTCGACGTCATAGAGATCGACGGGGCGACCGCCGTCGTCATGTGACGCGCACTCCACCCGCCCGGCACCTCGTTCCGCACGGATTCCGCGCGGATCGTTCCGGAGCCGCCGGGCAGAACGGGCCGAACGCCCCACACAGCAGCCCGTGTTCTGGGAAACTGATCATCGGACTCATCCGGCAGCGAAGGGCACAGGGAACGCGATGCAACCGATCATCATCGTCCTGATCATTCTGGTGGTGCTGGTCTTCATCGCCCTGATCAAGACGATCCAGGTCATCCCACAGGCCAGCGCCGCCATCGTCGAGCGCTTCGGACGCTACACCCGCACCCTCAACGCGGGCCTGAACATCGTCGTCCCGTTCATCGACTCCATCCGCAACCGCATCGACCTGCGCGAGCAGGTCGTCCCCTTCCCGCCCCAGCCGGTGATCACCCAGGACAACCTGGTCGTCAACATCGACACCGTCATCTACTACCAGGTGACCGACGCCCGCGCCGCGACCTACGAGGTCGCCAGCTACATCCAGGCCATCGAGCAGCTCACCGTCACCACCCTGCGCAACATCATCGGCGGCATGGACCTCGAGCGGACCCTGACCTCCCGCGAGGAGATCAACGCGGCCCTGCGCGGCGTCCTCGACGAGGCGACCGGCAAGTGGGGCATCCGCGTCAACCGCGTCGAGCTCAAGGCCATCGAGCCGCCCACCTCCATCCAGGACTCGATGGAGAAGCAGATGCGCGCCGACCGTGACAAGCGCGCGGCGATCCTCACCGCCGAGGGCATCCGGCAGTCGCAGATCCTGACCGCCGAAGGTGAGAAGCAGTCGGCCATCCTGCGCGCCGAAGGTGAGGCCAAGGCGGCCGCGCTGCGGGCAGAGGGCGAGGCCCAGGCCATCCGTACCGTCTTCGAGTCCATCCACGCCGGAGACGCCGACCAGAAGCTGCTCGCCTACCAGTACCTGCAGATGCTCCCGAAGATCGCGGAGGGCGACGCCAACAAGCTCTGGATCGTCCCCAGCGAGATCGGCGACGCCCTCAAGGGCCTCAGCGGCGCCATGGGCAACTTCAACCCCATGGCCGGCATGGGCGGCGGCGGCTCCGTGCCCAAGCAGACCGGCGGCAACGGCACCGAACGCCGCGAGCAGCCCCCCATCGACTGACGCCCACGGTCCTTCATGCATGATCGGTGAGGCCCCTCGACCTTGGAGGCGGGGAGGCGACTCACGGACCATGTAAGGAGATGGCGTTGTCCATCTGGGAAGCACTGGCGGTATTCGCGGCCGGCGTGGGAGCCGGCACCATCAACACCATCGTCGGCTCCGGCACCCTGATCACCTTCCCGGTGCTGCTCGCCACCGGGCTGCCCCCGATCACGGCGAACGTCTCCAACGCCCTGGGACTCGTACCGGGCTCCATCAGCGGCGCCATCGGCTACCGCGCCGAGCTGCGCGGACAGACCGGCCGGGTCCTTCGCCTCGGAGTCACCGCGCTCATCGGCGGTCTGGCCGGCGCGGTCCTGCTTCTCGCCCTGCCCTCCGACGCGTTCGACACGATCGTCCCCGTACTGATCGCGCTCGCCCTGATCCTCATCGTCCTCCAGCCGCGCCTCGCCAAGGCCGTGCAGCGACGCCGCGAGGCGAACGGCACCGAGGCTCGCCCGCACGGCGGCCCCGTCCTCCACACCGGCCTGCTCCTCGCCAGCGCGTACGGCGGGTACTTCGGCGCGGCCCAGGGGATCCTCTACCTCTCCCTCATGGGCCTGCTGCTCGACGACAGTCTTCAGCGGATGAACGCCGTGAAGAACGTCCTCGGCGCAGTGGTCAACGGAGTCGCCGCCGTCTTCTTCCTCTTCGTCGCCGAGTTCGACTGGACCGCCGTCCTGCTGATCGCCGTCGGATCCGCCATCGGCGGACAACTCGGCGCAGGAATCGGCCGCAAGCTCAAGCCCGCCGTGCTGCGCGGCATCATCGTCGTCGTCGGCACCGTCGCCATCGTCCAGCTCCTGCTGCGCTGACACGACGGGACCCGCCCCCCTCGCGTTCCAGGGGGGCGGGTCCCGTCGTCGGTCCTACGCGGCAGGCTGCGCAGCAAGCCAGTCCGGCAGCGCCGCACGCTCGCCCGACCGCAGACCGAGCAGCATCGCGTCCGCGGGCGACGGCACGAACGGTTCGTGCAGCAGCGGCATCCCCGCCTGCTCCGGCGTACGGTCCGCCTTGCGGTGGTTGTCCTCGGCGCAGGAAGCCACCGTGTTCAGCCAGCTGTCCGCGCCACCGTGCGATTTCGGCACCACGTGGTCCACCGTCGTGGCACGCCGCCCGCAGTAGGCGCACCGGTGCTGGTCCCGCACCAGCACACCCCGCCTCGACCACGGAGCCTGTCTTCGGAACGGCACCCGTACGTATCTGCAGAGCCTGATCACCCGGGGCACCGGAAGATCCACCGCAGCCGCGCGCACCCGGAGCGCCGGGTGGGACTGCTCGACCACGGCCTTGTCCTGGAGCACCAGCACGACCGCGCGGTTGAGCGTCACCGTCGACAACGGCTCGAAGCTCGCATTGAGCACCAGTGTGTCCCGCATCCTGCCCACCTCCGTTCGCCGGCCCGGCCCCCGTCGGCGGGCATCAGCCTGGATCAACTCTGGCCGGGCGCGCCGAGATGGACAACGCAATATCTGTGCCTTGCCGGGGGAGGACACCTGAACCCCTGGCAACAAAACTGCCCTGCCCTGGTCTCTCCAAGACCAGGGCAGGGCAAACTCCGGACGAACTCTCGGCCGGTCTCCGGCCGGAATATCAGCCCTCGGCGGGGGCTTCGTACTCGCCGATCAGCTGGGCGCGCGCGATCGTGTGGAAGCGCAGATTGAAGCCGACGACCGCGGGAGAGGCGTCGGAGTCCGGTCCGAGCTTCTCGGTGTCCACCGCGTACACGGTGAAGACGTACCGGTGCCTCTCGCCCGCCGGCGGAGCGGCCCCACCGAAGTCCTTCGTCCCGTAGTCGTTACGGGCATGGACGGTACCGTCGGGCAGCCCCTCGAACTTCCCGCCGCCCGCACCCGCCGGCAGTTCCGTCACCGACGCCGGGATGTCGAAGAGGACCCAGTGCCAGAAACCACTGCCGGTCGGCGCGTCCGGGTCGAAGCACGTCACCGCGAAACTCTTGGTCTCCGCGGGAAAGCCCTCCCAGCGCAGATGCGGCGAGGTGTTGCCCGCCGCCTGGACCTGGGAGTCCTTCAGCACCGACCCCGGCTCGATGTCGTCGCTCACCACCGTGAACGACGGCACCGCCGGATGAAAGTCGTGGGGAAGCGGAGCCCTCTTGAGCTCGGTCACGTCAAACCCTCCGAATCGGCCGTTCTGCGTCTCGCGTACTGCCTCTCGTTCCGAGACTAGAGCCAGTTGCGACGGCCGCCGACATCCGCCAGCCACTGGTTGAGGTAGGCCGCCCAGTCGGTCGACCCGAAGTCCTCGTGGTCCACCTTGAACGCCTTGTAGGAGTCGCTGCTCTCACTGAACAGGCCCGGCTTCTTGTCCATCTCCAGGATGACGTCCATCTCGCGGTCGTCGGCGACGAACGTCAGCTCGACCTGGTTCAGCCCGCGGTACTGCTGCGGCGGGAGGAACTCGATCTCCTGGTAGAAGGGCAGCCGCTGACGCGTCCCACGGATGTGACCGCGCTCCATGTCGGCGCTCTTGAAGCGGAAGCCGAGCTGGACGAAGGCGTCGAGGATCGCCTGCTGGGCTGGCAGAGGGTGCACGTGGATCGGGTCGAGGTCGCCCGAGTCCACGGCGCGCGCGATCTCCAGCTCCGTCGTCACACCGATGTCCATGCCGCGCAGATTCTGTCCCTCGATGGTGGTGATCGGGGTCTCCCACGGGATCTCGAGCCCGAAGGGCACCACGTGCACCGCTCCGGCCTTCACCACGAAGGCACCGCCGAGCCGCTGCTTGGTGAACTCGATGTCCTGCTTGACCTCCTGGTCACCGCCCTCGACCTCGACGCGCGCCTGGAGACCGACGGACAGCCCCTCGATCTGCTGGTCCACCGAGCCGCCCTGGATACGAACCTCGCCCTGGACGACACCGCCGGGGACGACGTTCGCCTCGGTCAGCTCCGTCTCCACGGAGGCACCGCCGGCACCCATGCTCGCAAGCAGCTTCTTGAAGCCCATGTCCACTCCTTCTTGGTCCTGACCCCTACATACGCCCGATGACCGTAGTCGGTTCCCCCCGGCCCCGAACGGATCCCCGGTACCCTCGAACGCGATGATCGAGAGCTCCGACCGTACGCCGCTGCCCCGGGACCACTTCGACCGCCCGGTGCTGGAGGTCGCCCCCGACCTCCTCGGCTGCACACTGACCCGCCTGACCGACGACGGCCCCATCGAGCTGCGCATCACGGAGGTGGAGGCGTACGCGGGAGAGGCCGACCCCGGCTCGCACGCCTTCCGCGGCCGTACCGCACGCAACGAAGTGATGTTCGGCCCGCCAGGGCACGCGTACGTCTACTTCACCTACGGGATGTGGCACTGCCTCAATGTGGTGTGCGGCCCGGAGGGCCGGGCGAGCGGAGTCCTGCTCCGCGCCGGCGAGGTGACAGTGGGCGCAGACCTTGCGCGCAAACGTCGACTCTCGGCCCGTCATGACAAGGAACTGGCCAAAGGCCCCGCCCGGCTGGCCACCGCGCTCGATGTGGACCGGAGCCTCAACGGAGCCGACTTCTGCCTCGGCCCGGAAGCGCCCCTCTCTCTTCTCCCAGGGCGCCGGCCGACGCCCGACCAGGTCAGGAACGGGCCGCGGACCGGAGTGGGCGGCGAAGGCGCATTCCATCCCTGGCGCTTCTGGATAGACAGCGACCCGACGGTCAGTCCCTACCGGGCCCACGTGCCGCGCCGAAGGCCCTCGGCCCAACTTGACTCGGATGCCGGGGACGCCTAATGTAGCCCGAGCCGCTTGAGACGGAGCACTGCTGTTCAGCAGATCCGGAGCGGCCATCCACTACTTACGACAAACCCGAACGGGTGCGATTTCGGCATGCCGGAATTCAATCCCCGGACTCGATTATGAGTCACCTGGGAAATCCGCTAAAGTAGTGAACACGCCGGAGGGCCGAAAGGCCGGAAAGCACACCGAGGAAATCGGATCGGAAAGATCTGATAGAGTCGGAAACGCAAGACCGAAGGGAAGCGCCCGGAGGAAAGC
>NZ_JBFAQK010000107.1:0-8108 GCF_040677245.1 Streptomyces kurssanovii | reverse complement strand
TGAGGGCACCGCGCGGAGCGCGGTACGCCGCCCGCAGGGCGGTACGGGGTCCGGGGCCTGCCCCGGTTTCGGGAAGGGGCGGGTAGGGGACAAGCCCCGCGCAGCGGGTGGCGCGCGTCACGGCAGGAGGCCGGCCCGGCGGGCCGCCACCACCGCCTCCAGCCGCGTCCGCGCCCCCAGTTTCCGCATCGCCGACCGCAGATACGCCTTCACCGTCTCCGGCCGCAGCCCCAACCGCCCCGCCGCCGCCGCGTTCGTCGCGCCGGAGGCGACGCAGCCGAGCACGTCCAGTTCGCGCGGCGTCAGCGACACCTCGCCGGTCGCCGAGCCCGGCGCGGTCGGGCCCGGGACCAGTCGCGCGCAGACCGCGAGCAGTTCCTCGCGCAGGACCCGGTCCGTGATCCGGGGGGCCAGGGCCCGCAGTTCGCCGTGGACCTCGCGTACGGTCTCCCGGTCGCGCGGACCCACGGCGTCGTCCGTGGCCGGTGGGCGGGCCCTCGCGAGCAGCTGCTGCATCTCGTCGCGGACGGCCAGCGCCTGCTCGACGTCCCGCGCCGCCGCCACCGCCGCGTCGAGGACGCGGTCGCCGAGCACGAGAGGCCGGCGCAGCGCCCCGTACAGCAGGCCCCGCACCCGGCGGTGCACCACGACGGGGACGGCGACCACCGACCGCAGCCCCTCGGAGGCCACCGCCGCGTCGTACTCGTGGCTGATGTGCCGCGCCGCCGGGTAGTCGGTCACCGCGCATGGCCTGGACAGGGCCATCGACTTGCCGCCCAGGCCGTTGCCCGCGCAGATGGCGAGCCCGCGCAGGGCCCCGGTCGCGGTGCCGTTCAGCTCGCCGATGCGCAGCTGCTGCCGCCGCCCGTCGGTGAGGAGCCCGCCGAAGGCGACGGGGAGTCCCGTCGTCCGCCGCAGTCGGAGCAGCGCCGCCCGCATCTCGGCCGCTTCGCCGGTTCCTGTCACGCGTGCTTCCTCCCTCCGGTGCCCCCGAGGCGGGGACGACACCCCCGTACGGGGGTAGTGAGACCTCGGTCACCGATTACACGATGTGGACGGCCGGTCCCGCAACGAGGAGGACACATGACGTCTGGCAGCGCGACGGAGAGGTTCCGGGCCGCACGGGACTTCCTGCTGGAGCACCGGGAGGACTACGTACGCGCCTACGAGGGCTTCGAGTGGCCCCGCCTCGAGCACTTCAACTGGGCGCTGGACTGGTTCGACGTCATCGCCGAGGGCAACGACGCGCCCGCGCTGCGGATCGTCGAGGAGGACGGGACGAGCAGCCGGTTCTCGTTCGCCGAGATGTCCGCCCGGTCCGACCGGGCGGCGAACTGGATGCGCGCCCAGGGGGTCGGGGCCGGTGACCGGATTCTCGTCATGCTCGGCAACCAGGTCGAGCTGTGGGAGACCGCGCTCGCCGCGATGAAGCTGCGCGCCGTGATGATCCCGGCGACGCCGCTGCTCGGCCCGGCGGACCTGCGCGACCGGATCGAGCGCGGCCGGGTGCGGCATGTCGTGGTGCGCCCGGAGGACACCGGCAAGTTCGACGACGTCCCCGGGGACTACAGCCGGATCGTGGTCGGCGGCGAGCGTCCCGGCTGGCTGTCCTACAGCGGCGCCTACGAGAGCCCGCGGTTCTTCGAGCCCGACGGCCCCACCCGCGCGGACGAGACGCTGATGCTGTACTTCACCTCCGGCACCACCGCGCGGCCGAAGCTCGTCGAGCACACCCATGTGTCGTACCCGGTCGGTCATCTCGCGACCATGTACTGGATCGGGCTGAAGCCCGGCGACGTGCACCTGAACATCTCCTCGCCCGGCTGGGCCAAGCACGCCTGGTCCAATCTGTTCGCGCCGTGGAACGCGGAGGCGACGGTCTTCATCCACAACTACACACGCTTCGACCCGGTCCGGCTGATGGCCGAGATGGACCGGGAGGGGATCACCAGCTTCTGCGCCCCGCCGACGGTCTGGCGGATGCTCATCCAGGCCGACCTGAGCGGGCTGCGGAAGCCGCCGCGTGAGGTCGTCGCCGCCGGTGAGCCGCTCAACCCCGAGGTCATCGAGACGGTGCGGCGCGAGTGGGGCGTGACCATCCGCGACGGGTTCGGCCAGACCGAGACGGCCGTGCAGGTCTCCAACAGCCCCGGCCAGCTCCTGAAGGCCGGCTCGATGGGCCGGCCCAGCCCCGGCTACAAGGTCGACCTCCTCGACCCGGTCACCGGGGAACCGGGCGCGGCGGAGGGCGAGATCGCCCTGGACCTGTCCGGCCGGCCGGTGGGCCTGATGACCGGGTACCACGGCGACGAGGAACGCACCGCGGAGGCGATGGCCGGCGGCCACTACCGCACGGGCGACATCGGCTCCCGCGACGCCGACGGCTACATCACCTATGTGGGCAGGTCGGACGATGTCTTCAAGGCCTCCGACTACAAGATCAGCCCCTTCGAGCTGGAGAGCGCGCTGCTGGAGCACGAGGCGGTGGCGGAGGCCGCGGTGGTGCCCGCCCCCGACCCGGTGCGCCTCGCCGTCCCGAAGGCGTACGTCGTCCTCGCGGAGGGCTGGGAGCCCGGGCCCGACACGGCGAAGCTGATCTTCGAGCACTCGCGCGCGGTGCTCGCCCCGTACAAGCGCATCCGCCGGCTGGAGTTCGCCGAGCTGCCGAAGACCGTGTCCGGGAAGATCCGCCGGATCGAACTGAGGGAGCGCACGGCCCAGGGCTCCGCCGCCGAGTACTCGGAAGGCGACCTGCGATGACCCTCTCGTACGCACACGGCGTCAGCGGCACCCCGCTGCTCGGCGAGACGATCGGCGGCAACCTGGCGCGTACCGCCGCCGCGCACCCCGGCCGGGAGGCACTGGTCGACGTGGCGGCCGGCTCCCGCTGGACCTACGCCGAACTCGACGCCACCGTCGATCTGCTGGCCCGCGGACTCCTCGGCTCGGGCATCGGCAAGGGGGACCGGGTCGGGATCTGGGCGGTCAACTGCGCGGAGTGGGTGCTGATCCAGTACGCCACCGCCCGGATCGGCGCCATCATGGTGAACATCAACCCGGCGTACCGGGCGCACGAGCTCGAGTTCGTACTGAACCAGGCCGGGGTCTCGCTGCTGGTCGCCTCGCGGACGCACAAGACCAGCGACTACCGCGCCATGGTCGACGCGGTGCGCCCCGAGTGCCCGGGGCTGCGCGCCGTCCACTACATCGCCGACAGCTCCTGGGACGTGCTGCTGGAGGCGGCCGCCGGCGTCACCGACGAGCAACTGCGGGCCCAGGAAGCGCGGTTGTCGTGCGACGACCCCGTCAACATCCAGTACACGTCGGGCACGACCGGCTTCCCGAAGGGCGCCACGCTCTCCCACCACAACATCCTCAACAACGGCTACTTCGTGGGCGAGATGATCGCCTACACCGAGCAGGACCGGATCTGCATCCCGGTGCCCTTCTACCACTGCTTCGGCATGGTCATGGGGAATCTCGCCGCCACCTCCCACGGCGCGTGCATGGTGATCCCGGCGCCCTCCTTCGACGCGGCGGCCACCCTGCGCGCCGTGCAGCAGGAGCGCTGCACCTCGCTGTACGGGGTGCCGACGATGTTCATCGCCGAGCTGAACCTGCCCGGCTTCGCCTCCTACGACCTCTCCACCCTGCGCACCGGCATCATGGCGGGCTCGCCGTGCCCGGTGGAGGTGATGAAGCGGGTCGTCGCCGAGATGAACATGGCCGAGGTGTCGATCTGTTACGGCATGACGGAGACGTCCCCCGTCTCCACGCAGACCCGGCGCGACGACGACCTGGAGCGCCGCACGGGCACCGTCGGCCGGGTCATGCCGCACATCGAGGTCAAGGTCGTCGACCCGGTCGACGGCGTGACCCTGCCGCGCGGCGAGGCGGGCGAGCTGTGCACCCGTGGCTACAGCGTGATGCTCGGCTACTGGGACGAGCCGGAGAAGACGGCGGAGTCGGTCGACGCGGGCCGCTGGATGCACACGGGCGACCTCGCCGTCATGCGCGAGGACGGCTATGTCCAGATCGTCGGCCGCATCAAGGACATGATCATCCGGGGCGGCGAGAACGTGTACCCCCGGGAGATCGAGGAGTTCCTCTACGCGCACCCGAAGATCGCCGACGTGCAGGTGGTCGGCGTGCCGGACAAGCGCTACGGCGAGGAGATCCTCGCGTGCGTGATCCCGCGCGACCCGGCCGACGCCCCGACGCTGGAGGAGATCACCGAGTTCTGCCGCGAGAAGCTGGCCCACTACAAGATCCCGCGCCGTCTGGAGGTCCTCACGGACTTCCCCATGACGGTGAGCGGCAAGGTCCGCAAGGTGGAACTTCGGCGCCGCTTCGGGGACGGCTGAGTCAGGGACGCGTACCGGAGACCCGGCCGGGGCGTGCGCGCACGACCCGGCCCGGGCGGGCCGGGGGACCTACGCCATGAGGCCCACAACGTCCGGGCCCTGAGCCCGATCCGGCCGGGTCGCCGCGCCGTTAGCGTCGCACCATGCGAATAGGAATCCTTGGCACAGGAAACGTGGCCCGAGCGCTGGCGGCCGGCTGGTCCGGCGCGGGACACGAGGTGGTTCTCGGGTCGCGCCGTCCGCAGGACAGGAACGAACCGGGCTTCACCGTCGTGGGTCTCGACGAGGCGGCCGCCGACGCGGAGGTCGTGGTCAACGCGACGCCGGGGACCGTGTCCCTGGAACTGCTCGCCGCGATCGGGGCGCCGGTCCTCACCGGAAAGACGCTGATCGACGTCGGCGTCGGACTGTCCGACGACTACACGGAACTCTCCCACCCCAACAGCAGTCTCGGCGAGCAGATCCAGGCCGCCTTCCCGGGAACGGCGGTGGTCAAGACGCTGTGCACCATGGACTCCACCGTGATGGCGCACCCCGCCGGCCTGGACGGTCCGAGCACGGTCTTCCTCTCCGGCGAGAGCATCCCGGCCAAGCAGCTCACCGGCCGCCTCCTCGGCGACCTCGGATGGCCGCCCTCCTCCGTGATGGACATCGGCGGCATCACCACGGCACGGGGACAGGAGCACTTCGCGCTGCTCTTCATGGGGATCGCCGCCGGCGTGGGCGGCCACACGTTCAACATCAACGTCGTCACGCCGTCGGCCCGGCGGTGAGGCGTTCCGGTCGCTGACCGGACCGGCGGGGGAGGAGCGCCGGGGGAACGGGGAGGGGAGCGGGGGAGAAGTCGTCGCGCGGGGCGTCACACGCCCGTGGAGATCAGCTCGTCCGCAGGGGCGTTGACCGGCTGCGGGCAGCCGGTGAGGTCCATGACGAACAGGGGGACGCCGAGCTGGTCGGCACGGGCGCGGGCGTCGTCCGCGTAGCCCGCGAGGGAGAAGAAGACGCTCGCGGAGGACGAGCTGAGGCCGTTCAGCCACAGGCATTCGACGGCGCGCAGGGTCGCCGGTCTGGTCGTGGGGTCGACCTGGGCGACGATGCCGGGGCCTCTGAGGTCGATGCCGGACACGGGGCGGACCTCGGGCTGGATCACGTCTCGGAAGCCCAGCCACTTGAGATAGAGGGCGGCGGCGGTGACCGCGTCGCGCGCGGTGCGGATCGTCACCGGCCGGAAGGAGGGCCGGGAGGCGACGGCCGTGCGCGGCAGCGGTATGTGCCAGGGGCGCCTCGGACGGCCCGGCCCCTCGGCGTGGGCCGGCACCGGCCGTGTGCCGACGGGCCGGACCGGGACCCGCAGGACCGTGCCGCAGGGGCAGCCCAGCTCGGGCTGGGGCCACTGGTCCAGGCGGTCGCACTCGGGGCACCGGACCGTCACCCAGTCGTCCGTCCAGGTGCGGTGCGTTATCGGCTCCGGCCGGGCGGCTCGCAGCAGGGGCGCCGCGAGCGGGGCGCCGCACGGGCACGGGTAGACGGGTGCCGCGAAGAAGTGGTCACGGCGGCAGACCGGGCAGCGCACCGGCACGCTCTCGGTCATCGCGCCTCTCTTCCTCTCCTCGATTGCCCCCATCGTCCATCAACCGCGCCCCGTTGGCGAGGCACTTCGCCGACTCCGCGGGCCGGCGGCCGTCGTGGTGGGCGTCCCTTGACGTGGCCCGGAGCGCGCCCTACATTGCTTCCGTATAGCAAAATTGAACTTCCACAATACGGAATAGCTGCTCTCAGGTGGCGCGACAGAGCCTGTTCCGACCGTTCCGACCAGATCCGACAGGCCGAAGCAGGAGCACCCCATGCCTCGAATGACCGCCGCCCGTGCGGCAGTTGAGATCCTCAAGCGTGAAGGCGTCACCCACGCGTTCGGTGTGCCGGGCGCAGCGATCAACCCCTTCTACAAGGCCCTCCAGGCCGGCGGCGGCATCGAGCACACGCTCGCCCGCCATGTCGAGGGCGCGTCCCACATGGCCGAGGGCTACACCCGTACCCGGCCGGGCAACATCGGCGTCTGCATCGGCACGTCCGGCCCCGCCGGCACGGACATGATCACCGGGCTGTACTCGGCGATCGGCGACTCGATCCCGATCCTGTGCATCACCGGCCAGGCCCCCACCTCCGTGATCCACAAGGAGGACTTCCAGGCCGTCGACATCGCCTCGATCGCCAAGCCGGTCACGAAGGCCGCGACGACCGTGCTGGAGGCCGCGCAGGTCCCCGGCGTGTTCCAGCAGGCCTTCCACCTGATGCGCTCCGGCCGCCCCGGCCCGGTCCTGATCGACCTGCCGATCGACGTCCAGCTCACCGAGATCGACTTCGACCCGGAGACGTACGAGCCGCTCCCGGTCTACAAGCCGGCCGCGACCCGGGCCCAGATCGAGAAGGCCATCGGCTTCCTGCTGGAGTCCGAGCGTCCGCTGATCGTCGCCGGCGGCGGCATCATCAACGCCGACGCCTCCGACCTGCTCGTCGAGTTCGCCGAGATCACCGGCACGCCCGTCGTCCCCACCCTGATGGGCTGGGGCACCATCCCCGACGACCACGAGCTGAACGCCGGCATGGTCGGTCTCCAGACGTCGCACCGCTACGGCAACGCGAACTTCCTCGAGTCCGACTTCGTCCTCGGTATCGGCAACCGCTGGGCCAACCGTCACACCGGCTACAAGCTCGACGTCTACACCAAGGGCCGCAAGTTCGTCCACGTCGACATCGAGCCCACCCAGATCGGCAAGATCTTCGCCCCCGACTACGGCATCGCCTCCGACGCGAAGGCCGCCCTGGAGCTCTTCGTCGAGGTCGCGAAGGAACTGAAGGCCGCCGGCCGGCTGCCCGACCGCCGGGAGTGGGTCGACGCCACCAACGAGCGCAAGGCGACCCTCCAGCGGCGTACGCACTTCGACAACGTGCCGCTCAAGCCGCAGCGCGTGTACGAGGAGATGAACCGCGCGTTCGGGCCGGAGACGCGGTACGTCACCACCATCGGTCTCTCGCAGATCGCGGGCGCCCAGATGCTGCACGTCTACCGGCCGCGCCACTGGATCAACTGCGGTCAGGCCGGCCCGCTCGGCTGGACGATCCCCGCCGCGCTCGGCGTGGCCAAGGCCGACCCGGAGGCGTCCGTCGTCGCCCTCTCCGGCGACTACGACTTCCAGTTCATGCTGGAGGAACTGGCGGTCGGCGCGCAGCACCGCATCCCGTACGTCCACGTCCTGGTGAACAACTCCTACCTGGGCCTGATCCGTCAGGCGCAGGCCGGCCTGGACATCAACTTCCAGGTCAACCTGGAGTTCGAGAACATCAACTCCCCGGAGATCGGCGTCTACGGCGTCGACCACGTCAAGGTCGTCGAGGGTCTCGGCTGCAAGGCGATCCGCGTCACCGAGCCGGACCAGCTGCTGCCGGCCTTCGAGGAGGCGAAGAAGCTCGCCGCCGAGTACCGGGTCCCGGTCGTGGTCGAAGCGATCCTGGAGCGCGTCACCAACATCGCGATGAGCAAGACCGCGGACATCAGTGACGTCACCGAGTTCGAGGAGATCGCCACCGAGCCGGGTCACGCCCCGACCGCGATCAGGCCGCTGAAGGTCTGACCTCACCGCAAGCCCTCGAAGGGCCCGGTCCGCACCACCCCGACCGGGCCCTTACCGCCGATCGGAAGATCACAAGTCTGTACTACAGTCACCTGTCTACAGAAAGGGTATT
>NZ_JBFAQK010000106.1:0-8328 GCF_040677245.1 Streptomyces kurssanovii | reverse complement strand
CCTGGCGTTTGGGGGAGATTGAGGCGCGGGGGTCCGGTGGGGGTCCCCCCACGCCGCCAGGCGTAGGGGGAGGAGCCCCCGAAACACCGCGCGCAGCGCGGTGGCGGGTCCGGGCGGAGCCCGGTTTCGGGAAGGGGCGGGTAGGGGAACAGCCCGCCGCAGGCGCCACGGACCGGACCCGCAGGCGCCACCGACCCGCACCCGCCACGCACCCGGACCCGGACCGGGACCCGCCAAGCCCCACCCGCCCACCCCCACCGTCACGACACCTTCGCGCCGACCCCCCGCCGCGACGCCGGAATCACCAGCGGCGTACCGGACTCAGGGTCCTCGATGATCTGGCTCTTCACGCCGAAGACCTGCTCCACCAGTTCCGCCGTGACCACCTCCGACGGCGCCCCCTCCGCGACGATCCTGCCGTCGCGGAGGGCGACGAGGTGCGTGGCGTAGCGCGCGGCCTGGTTGAGGTCGTGCAGGACGGCGACCAGCGTGCGCCCCTGCGACTCGTGCAGCTCCGCGCACAGGTCGAGCACCTCGAGCTGGTGCTGGATGTCGAGGTAGGTGGTCGGCTCGTCGAGCAGCAGCAGCGGCGTCTGCTGGGCCAGTGCCATCGCGATCCAGACCCGCTGGCGCTGTCCGCCGGACAGCTCGTCGACGTAACGGTCGGCCAGCTCGCCGACCCGCGTCGCGGCCATCGACTCCTCGACGATCCGCTCGTCCTCGGGCGACCACTGCCGCAGCAGTCCCTGGTGCGGGTAACGGCCGCGCGCCACGAGGTCGGCGACCGTGATCCCGTCGGGTGCGATCGACGACTGCGGCAGCAGCCCCAGCGTCCTGGCGACCTTCTTCGCGGGCAGTGAGTGGATGGCCTCCCCGTCGAGCAGGACCCTGCCCTTCGTGGGCTTCAGCATCCGCGAAAGGGCCCGCAGCAGCGTCGACTTGCCGCAGGCGTTGGGGCCGACGATCACGGTGAAGGAGTTGTCGGGTATCTCGACGGACAGGTCCTCCGCGATGACCCGCTGGTCGTAGCCGAGGGTGACGGATTCCGCGGTGAGGCGCTGCATCGTCGTCGTACTCCTGGAGTTCTCTGTGAGGTGGGCGGCGGTCGCGCCGGCGCCCGTTCGCCTGTCCTTGACCCTGTCCGTGTCCGTACCCGCCGTCATATCCGCCCCGCCTTGCGTTCGGTGACGAGCAGCCAGAGCAGGTAACCGCCGCCGAGCACCGCTGTGACGACGCCGACCGGCAGCATGCGGTCGCCGAAGGCGTTGGAGGCGGTCCAGTCGGCGACCAGGAGCAGGGCCGCGCCCATGACGGCGGCCGCGGCCAGGTTCGGTCCGGGCGAGCGGGTGAGCCGACGGGCCAGCTGGGGCGCGCTGAGGGCCACGAACGCGATGGGGCCCGCGGCGGCCGTGGCGACGGCGATGAACAGCACACCGGATCCCATGAGGACGATCCTGGTGCGTTCCACGGGTACGCCGAGCGCGTACGCGGCGTCGTCGCCCATCTCCAGCATCCGCAGCGGCCGTCCGTGCGCGAACACGACCGGCATCAGCACCGCGCACATCCCGGCCAGCGGCCACACCTGCGCCCAGTCACGGCCGTCGAGCGAGCCGGTCATCCAGAGCGTGGCCCTGGTGGCGTCCACGAGGTTGGCCTTGGTGATCAGGAAGTGGATGACCGCCGTGAGCATGGCGGCGACGCCGATGCCGACGAGTACCAGCCGGAAGCCCTGAACCCCGCGCTTCCAGGCGAGCGTGTAGACGGCGATGCCGGTGACGAGTCCGCCGGCGACGGCGCCGCCCGCCACGGCGAGCGAGCCGCCGCTGAAGAGCACGATCACGGTGAGCGCGCCGACGGTGGACCCCTGGGAGAAACCGATGACGTCGGGACTGCCGAGCGGGTTCCGGGAAAGGGACTGGAAGATGGCGCCGCTGAGGGCGAGCGACGCTCCGACGAGTATCGCCACCAGCACCCGCGGCAGACGCACGTCCTGGACGATGAACTCCTGCGCGGCGGTGCCGTTTCCGAGGAGTGTGGCGGTCACGTCGCCGAACGACATCGGGAAGTCGCCGCTGCCGATGAGGACGACCGCGACGGCCGCCGCGGCCACCGCGAGCAGCGTGACGACGGACGCCGCGCGGGCGTCGAGCCGTACGGACAGCCCGCCCGGCGTGCGTATTGCTTTCACGGCCTTCACAGCTGGGCCATCCTCTTGCGGCGTACGAGTTGGATGAAGACCGGCCCGCCGATCAGTGCGGTGACGATGCCGACCTGGAGCTCGGAGGGTCGGGTGACGACCCGGCCGACGACGTCCGCGCCGAGCAGCAGGACGGGCGCGAGGACCGCCGCGTACGGCAGGATCCACCGCATGTCCGGGCCGGTGACGGCGCGGACGAGGTGCGGGATCATCAGACCGACGAAGACGATGGGGCCGCAGGCCGCGGTCGCCGCACCGCACAGCAGGGTGATGGCGAGCATCGACAGGACGCGGGTGCGGGTCAGGTGCGCGCCGAGCGAGCGGGCGGTGTCGTCACCCATCTCCATCGCGTTCAGCGGCCGGGCCAGCAGCATGGAGAGGACCAGTCCGGCGGCGATGAACGGCAGGACCTTGGTGATGGTCCCCATGTCGGCGGAGGCGAGTGAACCGACCGTCCAGAAGCGCAGCCGGTCGAGCGCGGCCGCGTCCAGCAGCTGGACGGCGTTGATGTAGCCGTACAGGGCGGCGGTGGCGGCCGTACCGGCGAGCGCGAGGCGTACGGGGGTGGCGCCGCGGCTGCCGCCGAGGACGTACACGGCGGCGGAGACCACGGCGGCGCCGAGGAACGCGAACCACACATAGCCGGTGAGCGACGTGACACCGAGGAAGCTGACGGCGGACACGACCGCGGCCGACGCTCCCGCGCTCACGCCCAACAGGCCTGGTTCGGCCAGCGGGTTGCGGGTCAGCGCCTGCATCACCGCGCCGGCGACGCCGAGAGCCGCGCCGACGACGAGCCCCAGCAGCGTCCGTGGGACGCGGACATCCCTGATGATCACGTCGTTGCCGGAGCCCGTGCTGTGGAACAGCCCGTCCCACACATCGGAGAGCGGAATCGACTTGGCGCCCACGGCGATGCTCGCGACGCAGATCAGCAGCAGGACGCCGCACGACACCAGCAGCCCCAAGGCACGCAGGGCGTGGCGCTTGGGCGTTGCGGGTGTGGATGCGGACTCCGCGCTCCGTTTCGGGGGACTCTCGACCAACACGTGGTTAGGTTAGCCTACCCTCGCATCGCCTCTCGGAGGAGGCTGACGGCCCGGGAGTTCCTGGGAGTTCTAAAATCCCAGCCGGGCCAGGGCCTTCCCCGCGTCGAGGGTGCAGGAACCGTCGCCGGCGCTTGTCCACGCGGCGCCGCACAGCGCGCGCAGGCCGTCCAGCGGATCGCCGTCGCCGTCGAGCGCCAACTCGTCCCCGCGCGCCGACGCCGTCCATCCGCCGCAGCCGAACACGCCGTCGCGCTCCGTCACGTCGGGCTGCCCGGTCAGCATGCCGCGCAGATCGGCGTCGACATAGGTCGGCCGGTGCTGCGGCACGGCCGCGAGCAGCTGCGCCGCGTCCGTCACCCCGGTCAGTACGAGCAGTGAGTCGACGCGGCCGTTGAACGCCCCCTCGATGTCCGTGTCGAGACGGTCCCCCACGACCAGCGGCCGCTCGGCGCCGGTACGCAGGATCGTCTCCTTGTGCATCGGCGGCAGCGGCTTGCCCGCGATCTGCGGCTCCGCCCCCGTCGCGATCCGTACGACCTCGACGGCAGCACCGTTGCCGGGCGCGATGCCGCGGGCGCTCGGGATCGTCAGGTCGGTGTTGGAGGCGAACCACGGCACGCCCCGCGCGATCGCGTAACAGGCTTCCGCGAACCGGCCCCACGGCAGCTCGGGACCGCCGTAGCCCTGCACGACGGCGGCGGGGTCGTCGTCCGCGGACTCCACCGGCACGAGACCGCGCTCGCGCAGCGCGACCCGCAGCCCGTCGCCCCCGATCACCAGCACACGGGATCCTGGTGGCACCTGCTCGGAGATCAGCCGGGCCACCGCCTGCGCGGAGTTGATCACATCGCCGGGCCCGGTCGGAATGCCCAGCTCGGTGAGATGAGCGGCCACGACATCGGGGGTGCGCAGCGCGTTGTTCGTGACGTACGCCAGGTGCATGCCCTGCTCCCTGGCCGTCGCCAGCGACTCGACGGCGTGCACGATCGCCTCACCGCCCGCGTACACGACCCCGTCGAGGTCGAGCAGGGCGGTGTCGTACGCCTCGCTCAGCGCCCGTGTGCTTCCGCTCGGCCGGTTCACGCCCTGCTGACTCATCCGCTTCCGCTCCTCGCTGGTTCCCGCGCTCCCGGTGACCGGGCCACTCCCCCGATCATCGCCCATGCCGTCACGCGCATACGATGCCCTGATGAACAACGAAGGTCCTGCGGCCGACGGCGGCCTGCGTCTGATCCCGTTCCGCGGACTGCGCTACGTCCCCGAGCGGGTGGGCAGCCTCGCCGCCGTGACCTCGCCGCCGTACGACGTGGTCGTCAGACCGGACGGCCTGCACCACCTCGAGTCGGCGGACCCGCACAACATCGTGCGCCTGATCCTCCCCCAGGCGACCACCGCGGACGACCGCCACCACCAGGCCGCGCAGACACTCACGCGCTGGCTCGAGGAGGGCGTCCTCGCCGCGGACGACGAGCCCGCCCTGTACGTCTACGAGCAGCGCAAGGGTGACGTCCTGCAACGCGGCGTCATCGGGGCGCTGGCCCTGTCGGAGCCGTCCGACGGCGTCGTCCTCCCTCACGAGGGCGTCATGCCGGACGTCGTCGCCGACCGCGCGTCCCTGATGCGCACGACGGCGGCGAACCTGGAACCGCTGCTTCTCACATACCGCGGCTCCGGCGACGCCGTCGGCACGACGGCGGTCATCGAACGCACCGTCCGGCGCTCGCCGCTGCTGTCCACGACCACGGAGGACGGCTTCAGCCACCGCCTGTGGTGCGTCACCGACGCGGATGAACTGGCGGAGGTGCAGGAAGACCTGAAGGGCCATCAGGCGATGATCGCCGACGGCCACCACCGCTGGGCGACCTATCTGCGGCTGCGCGCGGAACAAACCTCGCCCGGCCCGTGGAACTACGGCCTGGTGCTGCTCATCGACTCCGCCCGCTATCCCCTTCAGGTACGGGCCATCCACCGCTTGCTGCACGGAATGCCGGTCGACCGGGCGCTCACGGCCCTGAGCGGTTCTTTCCGCGTCAGGCACCTCGACGTACCGCTGCCGCAGGCCCTGGACGCCTTGGCCGACGCCGTCGGCGAGGGCAACGCCTTCCTTCTCGCCGGGGACGGCCGTTTCCACCTCGTCGACCGCCCGGACGCCGGACTGCTGAACCGCACCGTGCCGAGCGGTCCGCCGGAGGCCTGGCGCACCCTGGACGCCACGGTGCTGCACTCCACGCTCCTGGAACAGGTCTGGCGGATCCCGGACGACCCCGAGCACATCGCCTACATCCACGACGCCCCGGCGGCCGTCAGCAAGGCCGAACGCGACGGCAGCACAGCGGTGCTGATGCACCCGGTACGGGAGGACGTCGTGCGCGAGCTGGCGCTCCAAGGCGTCACGATGCCCCGCAAGTCGACGTCGTTCGGACCGAAGCCGGCGACGGGGCTGGTTCTGCGGAGCCTCGCGCTGGACTGACACCGGCCGGAAACGACTGAGGGCGGCACCCGTGGACCGGGTGCCGCCCTCATTCATGTGCCGCGCTTACGACCGGTCGCCGGACCTGTCCGAGCCGGCGTCCGGCTCGGCGTCGGTGCCGTCGGCTCCGTCGGCCTCGGACCCGAGGTCGGTGACGGCCTCGGGACCGCTGCCGGTGCTCAGGTCGTCGTCCTCGGCGTCGGCCTTCGCGCCCTGGTCGCCGTCGTGGGCCTCGTCGTCCTCGTCGTCGTGCAGGGCGTCGACGAACTCGACACCGTCCATCTCGGCGAGTCGGTCCGACGCGTCGGTGGCGCCGTCCTTGTCGGCCTCGAGCGCCTTGGCGAACCACTCCCGGGCCTCGTTCTCACGGCCGGCCGCGAGAAGCGCGTCGGCGTACGCGTAACGCAGCCGCGCAGTCCAGGGCTGCACGGAGCTGGAGGCGAGCTCGGGGCTCTGCAGGGTCACGATGGCGGCGTCCAGCTGCCCCATGTCCCTGCGTGCTCCGGCGGCGACGAGCCGCATCTCGACCTGGCCGGCCTTGTCCAGCTTCTGCACCTCCGACTCGCCGGCCATCGCCAGCGCCCGCTCGGGCCGTCCGAGCCCACGCTCGCAGTCGGCCATGACGGGCCACAGCTCCACGGTGCCCGTCATCCGCCGCGCCGCACGGAACTCGGCCAGCGCCTCCGAGTACTTCTGCGTGGCGTAGGCGGCGAAGCCCGCGGCCTCACGCACGGCGGCGACACGGGACGCGAGCCGCAGCGCGATACGGGAGTAGGCGTAGGCCTGCTCGGGGTCCTCGTCGATCAGGTTCGCGACCATGACGAGGTTACGGGCGACATCCTCGGCGAGGCCCTTCGGCAGGCTCTGAAGCTCCTGCCGCACGTCCTTGTCGATCTCGTCGCCGGTGACGTCGTCGGGGATCGGGAGCCGCTTGACCGGCTCGCGCTCGGGACGGTCCCGCTCGTCACGCCGCCCGTAGCCGCCGCGGTCGCCGCGGTCGTCTCGGGAACCGCGGAAACCACCACGGTCCCGCTCCTCACGACGGGGGCCGCGGAAACCACCACGGTCGTCGTCACGCCGCGCGTAACCACCGCCACCGGAGCGGTCGTCACGACGGAAACCACCCTGACGGTCGTCGCGGCGCGCGTAGCCGCTCTGGCCGGAACGGTCGTCACGCCTGTCATCACGGCGATCATCGCGACGCTCGCTGGGACGCTCGTCACGACGGAAGCCACCGCCGCCGCCGGCGGGACGAGCACCACGGTCGTCGCGGCGGTCATCACGCCTGTCGTCGCGACGGAAACCGCCACCAGCGCCGGCCGGGCGCTCGTCACGGCGGTCATCGCGGCGGAAGCCGCCACCACCGCCGGCCGGGCGCTCATCACGACGATCGTCACGCGGACCGCGGTAGCCACCACGGTCGCCCGAGCGGTCATCACGACGGAAACCACCCTGACGGTCGTCACGACGGGGGTAGCCGCTCTGACCGGAACGGTCGTCACGCCTGTCATCACGGCGATCATCGCGACGCTCGCTGGGACGCTCGTCACGACGGAAGCCACCGCCGCCGCCGGCGGGACGAGCACCGCGGTCGTCACGCCTGTCGTCGCGACGGTCATCGCGGCGGTCATCGCGGCGGAAGCCGCCACCGGCACCGGCCGGGCGCTCATCACGACGATCGTCACGCGGACCGCGGTAGCCACCACGGTCGCCCGAGCGGTCATCACGACGGAAACCACCCTGACGGTCATCGCGACGGGGGTAGCCGCTCTGACCGGAACGGTCGTCGCGACGGAAGCCGCCACCACCGCCACCGCCGGCGGGGCGTCCGCCGCGGTCGTCACGGCGGTCATCGCGCCTGTCGTCACGGCGGTCATCGCGCCTGTCGTCACGGCGGTCATCGCGACGGAAACCGCCACCGGCACCGGCCGGGCGCTCATCACGACGATCGTCACGCGGACCGCGGTAGCCACCACGGTCACCGGGGCGGTCGTCACGACGGAAACCACCCTGACGGTCGTCGCGACGGAAGCCACCGCCGCCACCACCAGCAGGCCGGGGCGCGTATCCGCCACCGCCGGTGGGGCGACCGCCACGGTCGCCACCGTCGCGGGGGCCTCGGTAGCCACCGCGGTCGTCCTCGCGGCGCGGGCCACGGTCGCGGTCACCGGGGCGGTCGTCACGACGGAAACCGCCGCCGCCACCGCCGGCGGGGCGACCGCCGCGGTCGTCACGGGCACCACGGAAGCCACCGCGGTCACCGCGGTCGTTGTCACGGCGGGGACCCCGGTCCCTGTCGTCGCGACCGCCGCGGAAGCCGCCCCTGTCACCACCGTCCTTGCGACGCGGTTCGCGTTCCGGACGATCGTCGGAAGAGTTGGGGGACATCGGCGTGACTCCTGTCATCGGGTACCACAGTCATTCTCGCGCAGCCGGCGATCGGCCGCGCTTCGTCATTCTCGGCAAAACAAAAAGGACCCTTGGTCCAGCATGAACGCTGGACCAAGGGTCCTGAAAGATTGTTCGGCGGCGTCCTACTCTCCCACAGGGTCCCCCCTGCAGTACCATCGGCGCTGAAAGGCTTAGCTTCCGGGTTCGGAATGTAACCGGGC
>NZ_JBFAQK010000105.1:0-8659 GCF_040677245.1 Streptomyces kurssanovii | reverse complement strand
TGATTGCTGACCAGCACCGCTCCGCCGGTGCGCGGAATGTTCTCCGACCCCTGAGTGTCGATCTTCAGGTCGAGCGCCTTGAACATCGTGATCGCGGCGCCGGCCTGGGGAGCGCGGGCCCGGGGGGCCCGTCCCTTGAGTGTGTCGGCCATGGCGGCTGCCTCAGTTCCCGTAGGCCTTGGCGGCCGCGGCCTCGAGCTTCGCCGCGGTGGCCTTCGGGTCCGACGGGTCGCGCAGGAAGTCCTGGAGGAGCTTCCACTCGCCGGCGCCCTTGGTGCCGCCGAACGCGGCGGGCGCCTGGTCGGACATGTCGAAGCGGACGGAGTCGCCGGCCGCGACGAGGGATTCGGCGGTGGAGCGGGTGGTCTCGTCACCGTAGGCGTCGAGGCTGACGTCCTTGTTGGGCGACAGGAATCCGCCGGCGCCGGCCCAGATCTCGGCCGCCTCCGGGGTGGCCAGGAATTCCAGGAGCTTCATGCCGGCCTTGCTGTTCTTGCCGTCCTTGAGGACCACGGCGGCGTCGCCGCCGCTGACGACCGGGGCCTCGCCCCCGCCGACGGCGGGGAACGGGAAGAAGGCGGCGTCCTCGCCGAGCTTGCGGCCGAACTCGTCCTTGGCTATGCCGCCGACGAAGTCCCCTTCGTAGACCATGCCCGCCTTGGGTTCGGGTCCGAAGACCTGCTCGACGGAGGACGGGAAGTCGGTCTGCAGCGCGGCCTTCGCGCCGCCCGCGACGAGCTGGTCGTCCTTGAACAGTTCACCGAGCGTGGTCAGTGCCGCGACGACGCTCTCGTCGGTCCACTTGAGCTCGTGGCGGGCGAGCTGGTCGTACTTCTCCGGTCCGGCCTGGGAGAGGTAGATGTTCTCGAACCAGTCGGTCAGCGTCCAGCCGTCCTCGCCGGCCACGGAGAAGGCGGGCTTGCCGGAGTCGGCGAGTGTGCGGCCGGTCTTGAGGAGGTCCTCGTAGGTCTTGGGGGCGCTGACGCCTGCCTGGGTGAACGCCTCGGGGCTGTACCAGACGGTGGACTTGTGGGCGGCCTTGAAGTAGAGGCCGTAGTACGTCTTGTCGACGGTGCCGTAGTTCTTCCACACCGGGGCGAGGCCCGCGGTGGCCGTCTTCGCGGTCTTGTCGGACAGCGGCTCGAGCCAGCCCTCCTTCGCGAACTGCTGCAGGACACCGACCTGGGGCACCATCACGACGTCCGGTGCGTTGCCGCCCTCGATCTTGCTGCCGACGAAGGTGGAGACGTTGTCGCCGGAGGGCACGAAGACGGTCTTGGCGCCGGTCTTCTCGCTGAAGGCGTCCAGCACCTTCTTGAAGTTCTTCTGTTCGCTGCCGGTCCAGACTCCGGCCACGGTGACGGTCTGGCCGCTGAGCTCGCCGCCCCCGCTCGCGGTTCCGGTGGTGCCGCCGCAGGCCGTGGCGGCGAGGGTGAGGCCGAGAACCGCGGAGGCGGCGGCCGTCGTACGCCGGGTGGTGGTGCTGCCGATTCGTCGCATGGTGAGTCCTTCCGGGGGAGAACGGGGATCAGGAAGCGGGGTGGTCGCCGGTCCACCAGGCGGCGGTCGCTCCGGGGAGCACGCCGTCCGGGCAGGGACCGCTGGACAGAAGGGGTGTTCCGGTCACGGGCGCGGGGACCGGCTCGGTGCCGAAGTTGACCGCGCAGATCAGCCCGTCACCGCGGGCCATGGCGAGGACCTGCGGGGGCGCGTCCAGCCAGCGCAGCGTGCCCTCCCCCAACTGCGGGAGGCTGCGGCGCAGCTGCAGGCCGTCGCGGTACAGGTGCCAGAAGGAACGGGTGTCGGCCAGGGCCCGGTCGGTGGCGTGTTCCGCGAACCACTCGGGCTGCGGGAGCCACGGCCGGGCCCCGGCCGCGCCCTGGCTGAAGCCGAACGGGGAAGCGTGGCCGGACCAGGGCAGCGGGACGCGGCAGCCGTCACGGATGCGCTTGCGGCTGCCGGTGCGGTGGAAGATCGGGTCGGTGAGCACCTCGTCGGGCAGGTCGAGCACCTCCGGCAGGCCGAGCTCCTCGCCCTGGTAGACGTAGGCGGCGCCGGGCAGGGCGAGCATCAGCAGGGCGGCGGCGCGGGCGCGGGCGGCGCCGAGTCCGCTGCCCTCGACGCCGGGCTCGCCGGCGTAGCGGGTGACGGTGCGGACCTGGTCGTGGTTGTTGAGGACCCAGGTGACGGTCGAGCCGGTGCCGGCGATGTCGCGTATCGCCTCGTCGATCGTCGAGCGGAAGGCGTCGGCGTCCCAGGGGGCGGACAGCAGGTCGAAGAAGAAGGCCTGGTGCAGTTCGTCGGGGCGGACGTACTCGGCGTGTTCACGGGCGGTGGGTACGGAGACCTCGCCGACGAGCAGCCGGTCGTGGCCGTCACGGGCGGCGTACTCCTCGCACACCGACCGCCAGCGGCGCCACACGTCGTGGACCTCGGGCTGGTTCCAGGCCAGCGGGTTGACCGAGTCGCGGGCGCGCTCGTCGGCGAACGGGTCGTCGGAGTCGGGGAGCGCGGGGTGCTTGAAGAGTCCGGCGGCGACATCGATACGGAAGCCGTCGACACCGCGGTCCAGCCAGAAGCGCAGCACCTGCTCGAAGTCGTCGCCGACGGCCGGGTCGCGCCAGTTGAGGTCGGGCTGCTCGGGGGTGAAGAGGTGGAGGTACCACTCCCCCGGCGTGCCGTCGGGTTCTGTGACGCGGCTCCAGGCGGGGCCGCCGAACATGGCGCGCCAGTTGTTGGGCGGCTCGGCCCCGTCAGGGCCGCGGCCGGGCGCGAAGTGGAAGCGGGAGCGGGCGGCGCCGCCGGGGCCGGCGGCGAGCGCCTCGCGGAACCACGGGTGCTCGCTGGAGCAGTGGTTGGGGACGATGTCGAGCAGCAGTCTCAGTCCGAGGCGGCGGGCGTCGGCCACCAGCCGGTCGAACTCGGCGAGGTCGCCGTAGACGGGGTCGACGCCCTGGTAGTCGGCGACGTCGTAGCCGTGGTCGTGCTGCGGCGACGGGTAGAAGGGGCTGAGCCAGATGCCGTCGACGCCCAGCTTCCTGAGGTAGGGAAGCCCGGCCCGGACGCCGGCCAGGTCGCCGATGCCGTCCCCGGTGCTGTCGAGGAAGCTGCGGACGTAGACCTGGTAGATCACCGCGTCGCGCCACCACGGGTCAGGTGTGGAGGCAGGGCGGGAGGGCCGGCCGATGCCGGCCGGAAGCGTGCTGAGCATCTCGCGTCGACCTGTTTCTGCTGAATGCGAGAGCGCCCCGGACCGGGTGCGCTGTTATGCATGCATGTTAAGTAGCGGTGACTGGAAGGTGTCAACGATGCTTCCTGAAACTGTCGAAAGCTGGGGGGTTTTGCCCGGTAATGCCCCGGTGGCAAAGTGAGAGCCTCTACTTAACATGTAAGTAGAGGCTCTGTTGAACGGACCGGAGGTGGGCGTGAGCGGGTCAGCCCCTGCGGGAGATCGTCCCCAGCTCGCGCGCGAGGCGTGCGACGGCCTCGGCAGGCGTCTGCCGCAGCGCCATGACGTCCTGCGCCACCGCCTGCACCGCCAGACTGACCTGGTCGTAGCGCGGACTCTTGGGGCGGGGCACCGCCGACAGCACGCTCTGGCGCAGCGTCGGCAGATAGGGATGGGCCTTGATCAGTTCCGGGTCCTCGTACAGCGCGGCGCGCACCGGCGGCAGCGAGCCCTCGGTGAGCACCTGCCGCTGCACCCGCTCACTGGTGAGGTAGGCGATCAGGTCCGCGGCCGACGCCGGGTGCCGCGAGTGGGCGCTGACGGCGAGGTTGGAGCCGCCCAGCACGCTGGTGCCGGGCCCGTCCGGCCCGGGCAGCGGCACCGCGCCGAACTTCCCCGCCACCTTCGAGCCCTCTGCGCCCGCGTCCGCGTACACATAGGGCCAGTTCCGCAGGAAGAGCAGCCGGCCGTCCTGGAACGCCTGCCGCGACTCCTCCTCCTTGTAACCGAGAGCCTCCCGGGGGATCCACCCCTGGCGCACCCCGTCCGCGAGGAACGTCAGCCCGGCCGTCGCCGCGGCGGAGTCCACGGTGACCCGCTCCCCGTCGTCCCGCAGGATCGACCCGCCCGCGGAGTGCACGGCTTCCGCGACGTTGACCGTGAGCCCCTCGTAGGGCAGGAACTGGCCGGCGTAGCCGTCCAGACCGTACTTCGGGGCGATCGTACGGGCCTGCCGGGCCAGCTCGGCCCAGGTGCGCGGCGGCTCGACACCCTCTCGTTCGAGGATGTCCTTGCGGTAGTACAGCAGCCCGGCGTTGGTGACGTACGGGACCGCGAAGAGCCGCCCGTCGAAGGTGGCCGTGTCGACGACCGGCCGCAGGAAGCTGTCGAGCGGGAAGCGGTCGCGCTTCAGCGGGGAGATCCACCCCGCCGCGGCGAACTCGGAGGTCCATGCCACGTCGATGTTCAGCACGTCGAAGCGGTCGCTGCCGGAACGCAGTTCGCTGGTCATCTGCGCCCGGGTCTCGTCCGCCGAGTCGGGCAGTTCGACCAGGGTGACCCGCTCGTCCGGGTGGGCGCGGTTCCAGTCGTCGAGGAGCGGCGAGAGATAGTCGGTGAGATCGCCCGCCGTGGCCAGCGTCATCGGCCCGCGACCCTGAGGGTCCACGCCGCCGGCCCGGGCGCCGAAACCGGCATACCCCGCCAGCAGCACCGCCACGACCAGGAGAGCTCTACCCGCGGCACGCATCCACCGCATAGGTTCCTCCCGGTGCACGATCCGGCTGCGTCGCCGACCATCGGGCCCTATATATACCCGTTAGGCATGGGCGATACTAGACGTCCAGGCGGACCGGACAGGTGCCATGGGCCACACGCCCACCGCCCGGCCAACAGGAAACTACGTCAGCGGGAGAGAGGGGGGAGCGTGCGGCTGCCGCTCCTGGCACTGCTCACCCGTGGCCCGGCGCATGGTTACGAGCTGAAGCAGGACCTTGAGAAGCTTCTGGGCGCCGCGTACCCTCAGCCGAACGTCGGCCAGATCTACGTCACCCTCGGCCGCCTGGAGAAGAGCGGGCTGATCGACGGCGAGGACGTCGAGCAGTCCGGCCGGCCCAACAAACGCACGTACCGGCTGACCGACGCCGGGCGCGAGGCGGTACAGGCCTGGTTCGAGGAGACCACCGACGAACCACGCGTGCGGGACGAGTTCTTCATGAAGCTCGCCCTGGCGCCCGAGTCGGGGCTCGCCGACCCGGTCGCCCTGATCAACAAGCAGCGGCGGCAGTACCTCAACACCATGCGGGACCTGTCGAAGCTGGCCGCCGCCGAGGACCGGGACAACCGGATCTCCCAACTGCTGATCGAGGGCGCGATGCTGCATCTGCAGGCCGACCTGGACTGGCTGGAACGCTGTCAGGAGGAGCTGGAATGAGCCACGACGCGGCTTCCGGCGACCGCCGCGGGCCCGACACCGCATCCGTACCCGGGCCGGATCCGGCCGCGGGGACGGCGGACGCCGGGCACGGCAGCGCGCCGATCGTGCGCGCGGAGGGCCTGACCAAGACGCACCATGGCGAAGGCGCGCCGGTCCACGCGGTCCGGGGTGTGGACCTGACCGTCCGGCCGGGCGAGTTCGTCGCCGTCACCGGGCCGTCCGGCGCCGGGAAGTCGACACTGCTGCATCTGATCGGCGGCCTCCAGCGGCCGGACAGCGGCAAACTCTGGCTCGACGGTCAGCGCGTCGACGAGTACCGCGAGGCCCGCTGGGCGGTCCTGCGGCGGCGCAGCATCGGCGTCGTCTTCCAGTTCTTCAACCTGGTCTCCAACCTGACCGTCGCCGACAACGTCGAACTCCCGGCGCTGCTCGCCGGCGCCTCTCCGAAGGCCGCCCGGGAGTCCCGGGCCGAACTGCTCGCCGAGCTCGGCCTCGAAGGCCGGGAGAAGTCCATGCCCGGTGAGCTCTCCGGCGGCGAACAGCAGCGCGTCGCGCTGGCCCGCGCCCTGGTCAACCACCCCGCTCTGCTCCTCGCCGACGAACCGGCCGGCAGCCTCGACAGCAAGGGCACACGCGAGGTGCTGCGGCTGCTGTCCCGTTTCCACCAGCGGGGACAGACGATCCTGATGGTCACCCACGACGCCCGGATGGCGAGCGCCGCCGACCGCGTCATCAGCTTCTTCGACGGACGGATCGCCGACGACGCCCAGCTCGGTGGCGGCCACCGCGGTCCGGCCGGCGGAGTGTCCGGCGTGCTCGAACTGAAGGAATGAGCATGCGGGCGACTCTGCGCTGGGCTCACGCCGACTTCCGCGCGCACCGCGGCGAGGCCCTCTTCGTCGTCCTGGCCAGCGCCGGGATCATCGCCTCCCTGCTGCTGGCCGGCGCACTGTTCAGCTACGCCGCCAACCCGTGGCAGCGGATCTTCAACCAGTCCCAGGGCGCCCACATCTGGCTGCAGACCCGGCCGGGCGCCGACCCGGCCGCCCTGTCCCGGCTCGACGGGGTCGACGCCCTCTCCGGCCCCTACCGGACCGCCACCACCACCGTCGAGTCACGCGGCGCGCGGGCGGCGGTCGCGCTGCGGGCGACCGGCGTGCGGCCTCCCGGGACCGGACGGCCGCTGGTCACCTCGGGCAGCTGGCTCGCACCGCCGGACGACGGTGCGGCCCGTGCCGTCGTGCTGGAGAGCTCGGTCGCCCGCTCGCTGTGGGCGGAGCCCGGCGACACCGTACGGGTCACCGGCCAGGACGGGGCCGTGCGCACCCTGCGCGTGACCGGCGTCGCCGAGGCCGCGGAACCGCCCTACCGGGCGGGCGGCGGGCCCGGGATCGGCTGGGTCCTCCCGGAGACCCTCGACGGGATCGCCCCCGGCGACACCGGCCAGAGCGTGGGGCTGCGGCTCGCGGACTCCGGCGACACCGACTTCATGGTCCAGCGGGCGGTGACCCTGTTGGGCGCCGACAGGGTCGCGCAGGTCACCAAGTGGCAGCAGGCCAGGGCGGAGGCCGGCGGCGACGACCGGCTCCTCGGTCAGCTGTTCGCCGTGTTCGGACTCGGGGCGCTGCTGGCGGCCGCCCTCGCCGCGTCCGGGGCGATCGGCGCCCGGGTGCGCGGCCAGCTGCGGGACATCGCCGTACTCAAGGCGGTCGGATTCACACCGGGTCAGGTCGTCCGCGGCTTCCTCGTCCAGCACCTGGCGTTCGCCCTGCTCGGGGTGGCGCTGGGCACGGCGGCCATCGCGTCCCTGGGCGCGCGGATCCCGGGCCGGATCGGCGACGCGGCCGCCCTGTGGCAGGACCTGCCCGGATACACGGCGCTCATGATCGGTGTGCCGTGCGGGGCCGTGCTGCTGATCGCGGCGGCCACCGGGCTCGCGGCCTGGCGCGCCGGGCGGGTGCCGCCGGTACCGGTGGCCCGGGCGGCGCAGCCGTCCGCGGCGCCGATGACCGCACTGGGCCGCAGGGCACTCGGCCTGCGGATGCCGCCGGCGCTGGTGCTGGGCTGGCGCTCGGCCTTCCCGCGCCGGGGCCGTACGGCCGTCGCCGTGGGGCGGCTCGCGCTGCCGCTCGTACTGATCACCGTCGCGCTGGTGGCCTGGTCGACGCTCGACCAGTTCCGCGGCCGGCCCGCGCAGATGGGGCTGCCCGCGGCCCTGACCGTACGGGCGGAGCAACCCGGCGGACCGTCGGAGGAGGAGCTGCGGCGGATTCTCGCCGGGGTGCCGGAGGTCGCCGCCGTCCATCCCGGCGCCGAGATGGCCGCTCTCGTGCCCGGGCAGACCGGGACCATCACCCTGCGCGGCCTCGGTACCGCCGAGGATCCCTATCCGTCGGCCGTGGCCGAGGGGCGGGCGGCCCGGGGACCGGACGAGGCGGTGGCCGGGCAGGGACTCCTCGACCTGCTGGGCGTACGCGTCGGCGACTGGGTGCGGATGACGGTCGAGGGCAGGCCGCAGATCCTGCACATCGTGGGACGCAGCATCGAGCCCGAGTCCGGCGGACGGATCATCTCCACGACGGTCGACGCCCTCCAGGAACGCGACCCGGGCCTGCGGCCGGACTTCCACGCACTGGTGCTCACCGACGGA
This sequence comes from Streptomyces kurssanovii, assembly GCF_040677245.1. Taxonomy (NCBI): domain Bacteria; kingdom Bacillati; phylum Actinomycetota; class Actinomycetes; order Kitasatosporales; family Streptomycetaceae; genus Streptomyces; species Streptomyces kurssanovii. The sequence goes on along the minus strand of NZ_JBFAQK010000105.1, from coordinate 625 downwards.
TCGGACCCGCGGGCGGTGAGTTCGGCGCTCGACGGGGCGGCGGGCGGCACGCTGGAGATCCGTGAGACGCCCAACCCCGCGGACCGGCTGGAACCGGCGCGCGGAGTGATCGCGGCCCTGATCGCGGTACTGGCGCTGATCGGTCTCACCGAGCTGCTGACACTGATCGGCACCGGGGTCCGCGACCGCGGCCGGGACCTGCTCGCGCTGAAGGCGATCGGGCTGACGCCCCGGCAGATCGGCTCCGTCATCGTGACCGCCGCCGGGCTGACCGCGCTGGCGTCGGCGGTGGCGGGAACGGCGCTCGGCGCGCTCTTCGGCATGTGGCTGGTGGACGCCCAGGGGACCGCGAGCGGGATGGGGGCGGGGATCGCCCATCTGCCCCCGTGGCCGGTGCTGGTGTCGGTCGTGGCCGGCGCGGTCGTCGGTGCGGTGGCGGCTGCCTCCCTGCCGGCGACTCGGACCGCGCGCCGGCGGCTCGCGGACTCGCTGAGCGAGACGCTCTGAACGCGGCCGGGGGGGGGGGGGGGGGGGCCCCCCCCCCCCGGGGGGGGGGGGGGGGGCGGGGGGGGGGGGGGGGGGGGGGGCCGGCGGGGGGGGGGGGGGGGGGGGGGTGGGGGGGGTG
>NZ_JBFAQK010000104.1:0-8904 GCF_040677245.1 Streptomyces kurssanovii | reverse complement strand
CGAGTTGGTAGAGGAGGAGCAGCAGGGCGGCGGGCGCGTTGATCGTCATGGACGTGGATGCCCCTGCCGGGGCAGCGGCCGCCTTTTCGACAGCAAGGTGGAGCCGTGCCCGTCCCCGTCATCATCGACTGCGACCCCGGACATGACGACGCCCTGGCCCTCATGCTGGCCGCCGGTGACCCGGCGGTCGACCTGCTGGCGATCACCACGGTCGCCGGGAACCAGACTCTGGAGAAGACGACCCTCAACGCCCGCCGCGTCTGCACCGTCGCGGGGATCACCGGTGTGCCCGTCGCGGCCGGCTGCGCGCGCCCGCTCGTCCAGCCCCTCAGGGTCGGGGGAGACGTCCACGGCGAGTCGGGGCTGGACGGGCCGCGGTTCCCGGAACCGGCGGTGGAGGCAGTGCCGGAACACGCGGTGGACCTCATGCACAGGGTCCTCTCCGCGCATCCCGAGCCGGTCACTCTCGTCCCGACAGGTCCCCTGACCAACGTGGCGCTGCTGCTGACACGCCATCCGGACAGTGCCAGGCACATCCGGGAGATCGTGCTGATGGGCGGCTCCATCGGGCTCGGGAACACCACTCCGGCGGCCGAGTTCAACATCCATGTCGACCCCGAAGCCGCCGACATCGTCTTCGGCAGCGGTCTGCCGGTCACCATGTGCGGCCTCGACGTCACCCACCAGGCGCTCGCCACGGCCGAGGTGCTGGCCCGGCTGGAGCGCCTCGACACCCGACTGGCCCGTCTCTGCGTGGAGTTGATGACGTACTTCGGTTCGGCCTACCGCAGGCTCTGGGGGTTCGCCGCCCCTCCGCTGCACGATCCGGTCGCCGTGGCCCGGGTCATCGACCCGGACATCGTGCGGTGCGTCGAGGCGAACGTGGCCGTCGAGCTGCACGGGCGGTACACGCGCGGGGCGACCGTCGTGGACGTGCACAAGTACCTCGACCGGCCCGTCAACGCACTGGTCGCGGTCGACCTGGACGTGGAGAGGTTCTGGGACCGCGTGATCGCGGCGGTCGAGACACTCGGCCGGCGCGTGCCGTGACCGTCCACATCGGCCGGAGCCCTGACGGTCAGTCAGGGGTGGTCGCACCACCGGCTGTCGCGCCAAGGCGTCAACACTCCGCCCGGGTCACTCGTCGGGGCCACAGCATCCCCCGGATGCCGCTGCTTCGGGTGGTGGGGTGGCGCGAACCGGCCGACCGTGAATGACGTCGCCACTACCCCTCCCGGTGAAAGGTGTGCCCTCATGGCCCTGCAACAGAATCCGAAGGAGCCGGCCGCCAAGCGTCCTCGCGGGCGCTCCCTGCTCTGGCCCGTGGCCGCTGCCGCGCTCGGCATCCTGTTGATCTTCAACTCCGTCGGCACCACGGAGGACGCCGACCCCGCCGCGGCACCGCTGATCTCCGTGTCCGCCGCCCCCGGCTCGGCCCCCAGCACCGGGCCCAGCGCGGCTCCCAGCCCCTCGGCCAGTACCCGGCCGGGGCTCCCGCGCTCCGAACCGACGCGCTTGAAGATCCTTCCGATCGCCGTGGACGCGCCGTTCATGCCCTTGTCCATCGGCGCGTCCGGTCAGCTCGACGCGCCGCCGCCGGACGACAGCAACCTCGTCGGCTGGTTCCGTGAGGGAGTGACACCGGGGGAGCCCGGTGCGGCGATCGTCGCCGGGCACCTCGACACGAAGACCGGGCCCGGTGTGTTCATGAACCTTGGTTCGCTCAAGCCGGGAAGCCTGGTGGACGTGGTGCGCGAGGACGGTACGACCGTCACCTTCTCGGTCGACGAGATCGAGAGCTTCAGCAAGTCGGACTTCCCGGACGACCGGGTCTACGCGGATACCCCCGACCCGCAACTGCGGCTGATCACCTGCGGAGGCGAGTACGACAAGAAGGCGAAGGACTACAAGGAGAACGTGGTCGTCTTCGCCCACATGGTCTCCTCCAAGAAGGCGTGACGACGCACCGACGCGGCTTCCCGCCCCCGGGGACGACGGTGTCAGGCAAGGGCACCCGGGTACCCGCGCCGGTGTGCGGGGCCGGCCCGCGCAGCGGAGGAGGCGACGATGGCAGGCGACATGTGGGGCTACCCCGAGACCGCGCAGTACGTGCCCGGGGCGCAGCTCGTCGGGTACTCGGTCGAGGCGTCCGACGGGTCGATCGGCAAGGTCGACAAGCACACCGAGGAAGTGGGCCGGTCCTACCTTGTCGTCGACACCGGGCCGTGGATCCTCGGCAAGCGGGTCCTGGTGCCCGCCGGGCTGGTCTCGCAGATCGACACCGGGAACGAAACCGTACGGCTGGGGTGCACCAGGGCCGAGGTCAAGGACTCGCCCGACTTCGAGAGCGGCAAGCACGAGAACGACGCCGACTACATCGAGCTGATCGAGCGCCATTACGCCAGCCGTCACATGTGACCGGGCCCGGCCCTGCGGGCAGTCGGCGCCCCGCAGGGCCCGACGGTCACTGCGGGCCCTCCTCGTCCGGGTCGTCGAACTGCGCGCCGGGCTCCCGGCGCAGCTCCGCCTCACTGCGCGCCCGCAGGCGCTCGGCGCGGTAGCGGAGCCGTTCCGACTGCTCGGGGTCGTCGGTGCGGCCGGCCTGCTGGAACAGCCGCTCCGCCTTGTCCCTGTCGTGTTCAGCGTGTACGCGATGGCTGTCCTGCTCGGCCATGACATCCTCCTGCGGTCCGCGGCCGGGTCGTCCGCCGCACTACGGCGCGGTACCTGACAAAGGGCCGAATGCCCCTGCCGTATCCGGACAAACAAGGATCATCCGGTGATGGCGGATGCCGTCCATCATGGTGACCGGAACGACGTCCGGGGCGGTGGCGCGCATGGCCGACGGGGCGGCACAGAAGTACGACAATGTGCTCGCCGGGTGCGGCGGCGCCGTACGGAGCAACCCGGAGCACCCGTACGCGCCAGGGCGCGGCGTGGCGTGTTGCCCCCGCCGTCTCCGCGGAGTGCTCTATGCCTCGCCCCGCCCGCGCCGGCCGAGAGCCGGCTTCCCCGCCAGGAGCACCGGATGCACCGCAGCGCCGCCCTCGCCGCAGCCGCCCTACTCACCGCCGCCGCGGCCGTTCCGGCCGCTGCCTCGTCCGCTTCCCCCGTGCCGGACCGGCCCGGCACGGTCGCTGCCGTGGAACTGCCCGAGGTGATCCCCGACGCGGCCCCGGCCGCCAAGCCGGCGCGCGGGCTTTTCCTGACCCTGTCGGGATCGGAGAACACCTGGATCCGCGGCGTGCTGCTGCACTGCAGCCCCGTGCCCGCCGGCCCCCATCCCGAGGCGGCTGCCGCGTGCGCCGCACTGGACGCCGCACGCGGTGACCTGGACCGGCTGTCGGGGGAGCGGCACCCGTGCACCAAGCAGTACGACCCGGTGACGGTCAGTGCCACCGGCGCCTGGCGCGGCAGACCCACCGCCTGGCACAAGACCTTCGCCAACGCCTGCGAGCTCGCGGTGGCGACCGGGGCCGTCTTCCGCTTCTGACCGGACCCGCGACAGCCGGGCGGGGCGTGACCGGCTCAGGTGCCCTTCGAGGCCACCACTCCGATCGTCACCGTCCCGAGCACCACCCAGGCGAACCAGAGCCAGCCGTTGCTGCCGAGAGCCGCCGTGTACGCCGTCACGACCACCAGGGCCCCGACGGTCAGCACTCCCATCGCTTTCGTCGAACCGGACATGTGTGCCCTCCTTCGACGGCGGGGGCCGTCGAGGACAATCGTCGCCCCTGAGGAGGGCCCTGCGCTACCGGCCGGTGACGACTCGCGGGCTTCAGTTGCCGCGTGCCTGGAGCGAGGCGAGATAGGCGTTGTACGCCACGAGCTCCTGGTCCCCGTCGCGGTCCGCCGCCCGGTCCCGGCGCTTGGCCAGCCGCTGGTCGGAGCGGTACCACTGGAAGACCAGCGCGAGCAGCACCACCACGGACGGGATCTCGCTGAACGCCCAGGCGATCCCGCCCGCCGCGTTCTGGTCGGAGAGCGCGTCGATGCCCAGCGACGCCGGCGGATTGCGGTACGCCCCGATCATCGGCTCCGTCGCCATCATCAGCGCGATGCCGAAGAAGGCGTGGAAGGGCATACCGGCGAAGAGCTCCAGCATCCGCATCACATAACCGGGCCGGTGCGGCCCCGGGTCCACGCCCATGATCGGCCAGAAGAACACCAGGCCGACCGCGAGGAAGTGCACCATCATCGCGATGTGGCCGGTCTTCGACCCCATCAGGAAGTCGAACAGCGGGGTGAAGTACAGCCCGTACAGGCTGGCGATGAAGAGCGGGATCGTGAAGACCGGGTGGGTGACGATCCGCATGTAGCGGCTGTGCAGCAGCATCAGCAGCACCTCGCGCGGCCCCTTGCGGCCACGGCCGGCGACGGGCAGCGCTCGCAGCGCCAGCGTGATCGGAGCGCCGAGCAGCAGGACGATCGGCGACAGCATGCTGATCACCATGTGCTGCACCATGTGCACGCTGAACATGACCATGCCGTAGTCGTTCAGCTTGGTGCACATCATCAGCGCGATGCTCAGCACACCGACGGTGAACCAGACCGTCCGGCTCACCGGCCAGCTGTCGCCCCGCTTCCGCAGCCGTGCGACACCCCAGCCGTACAGGCCGAGCGCGAGGAGGCAGCCGACGAGGAAGAACACGTCCGGTGAGAACTCGAGGCCCCGCCCCAGCGTGAACGGCGGCAGATCCATCGTCGTGCCGTGCCCGCTGTGATCCATCTGTGCACTCCCGGAGGGCTTCCTGATCCGTACCGGTGATTCGTACGGGATGTCCGCTTGCTCGCACCAGAGTAGAACCGCCCCCGGTCGCGGCTGCGACCGGGGGCGGTTCGTGGGGACCCGGTGCGGCTCCCGGGACGGTCAGAGGACCGTCTCGGCCTCTTCGTACCGCTCCTCGGGCACCGTCTTCAGGGTCTCGGTGGCCTCCGCGAGGGGCACCATCGTGATGTCCGTGCCGCGCAGCGCCGTCATCATGCCGAATTCGCCGCGGTGCGCCGCCTCCACGGCGTGCCACCCGAACCGGGTCGCGAGGACGCGGTCGTAGGCGGTGGGCGTGCCGCCGCGCTGTACGTGGCCGAGGATCACCGGACGGGCCTCCTTGCCGAGCCGCTCCTCCAGCTCGACGGAGAGCTGACGGGCCACGCCCGCGAACCGCTGGTGGCCGTAGATGTCCTTGCCGCCCTCGTCCCACCGCATCGAGCCCTCGCGGGGCTTGGCGCCCTCCGCGACCACCACGATGGCGAACCGCTTGCCCGCCTCGAAGCGCGCACCGACCCGCTTGGTCAGCTCCTCGATGTCGAAGGGGCGCTCCGGCACCACGATCGCGTGCGCACCGGCCGCCATGCCGGAGTGCAGCGCGATCCAGCCGGTGTGCCGGCCCATGACCTCGACGATCAGGACGCGCTGGTGCGACTCGGCGGTCGTCTTCAGGCGGTCGAGCGCCTCCGTGGCGACGCCGACGGCCGTGTCGAAGCCGAAGGTGACGTCGGTGGAGGAGATGTCGTTGTCGATCGTCTTGGGCACGCCGACGATCGGCAGACCGCCCTCGGACAGCAGACGGGCCGCCTTCAGGGTGCCCTCACCGCCGATCGGGATGATCGCGTCGAGGCCCAGATCGGCCACATGCCCCTTGGCCCGCTCCACGCCGTCACGCAGATGCGCGGGCTGGACCCGGGAGGAGCCGAGGATCGTGCCGCCACGGGCCAGGATGCCGCCCACCGCGTCCAGGTCGAGCTTGCGGTAGTCGCACTCCAGGAGGCCCTTCCAGCCGTCGTGGAAGCCGATGACCTCGTCACCGTGGTCGACTACGGCGCGGTGCACGACGGAACGGATGACGGCGTTCAGACCGGGGCAGTCGCCGCCGGAAGTGAGCACACCAATGCGCATTGCCCGAAAACCTTTACAACGTGGGCGGACTCCCGGACCACGTCGTCCGGTTGGTTCCGTGCCACCCTACCGGCGCGGGGCGGGGGTTCCGAAACGGGCGTCCGCCTGGTGGGACCGCGCCCACGGCCCCTCCGCTCAGCTGAGCGAAGGGGCCGCGGAATGGGTGCTCGGGTGAGCGGAGGGACCGTCAGGCGGGCTGTGTCGCGGCCGCGATCCGCTCCGCGCGCAGCGCCTCGTACCAGCGGTCGTCCGTGGGCGGAAGCGCGTTCACATCGAGGGCCAGCTTCAGCAGCAGGTCCGCGATCTGCGGGTTCCGGGCCATCACCGGGCCGTGCATGTACGTGCCGAAGACGGTGTCGTTGTACGCCCCCTCGGTGCCGTCGCCGGTGCCGTTGCCCCGGCCGAGCACGGTCCGGGCGAACGGGCGCGCCGTCGGGCCGAGATGCGTGATGCCCTGGTGGTTCTCGAAGCCGGTCAGCTGCGGCAGGCCCAACTGCGGATCGATGTCCGCCAGTACGTCGCCGACGCAGCGCTCGCCCTCGCCGCGGGTGGACACCACGTCGATCAGACCGAGGCCCGGCTCGCGCTCACCGAGGTCGTTGATGAACTCGTGGCCGAGGATCTGGTAGCCGGCGCAGACCGAGAAGATGATGGCGCCGTTCGACGCCGCCCGGCTCAGGCCGCCGTCGCGGCGCAGCCGCTCGGCCGCCAGGCGCTGCGGACGGTCCTCACCGCCGCCGATCAGATAAATGTCGCCGGAGGTGGGCACCGGCTGGTCGCTGCGCACGTCGATGCGCATCACGTCGAGACCGCGCTGCCGGGCCCGGCGCTCCACCACGAGGGCGTTGCCCTGGTCGCCGTAGGTGCTGAGCAGATCCGGGTAGACCCACACCAGACGCAGGCTGCTGTCACTCATTCTCATACGTCCTCTCCGTCCGTCCACCGGTCAGTTGCCGACACGACGGCGTACGTCCTGGAAAGCGGTGTAGTTGGCGATCAGCTCGATCCTGCCGGGCGGGGCGCTCTGCACCGCCTCGTCGACCGACTCGCACACACGGAAGTCCAGGCCCGCCACTTCCAGCCGCACCGCGAGGTCCAGCCTGCGGTCGCCGATCACGAAGATCGGGTGGCCGGCGAGACGGGTGTAGTCGACGTCCCACAGCCAGGAGGTGTCCGTGCCGTCCGCGCCGCGGGCGTTGACGGAGAGGATCACCGGCGTCGGCGGCGGGTCGATCAGCGAGAACGTCTCGAGCCAGCCGGCCGGGTTCTTCGCCAGCAGCAGCCGGACGTCACGGCCGAGGAAGGAGACGACGTCGTACCGGCCGGCCACGGCCTGCACCTGGTACATGCGCTCCAGGGCCACCTGCGGCGGCACACCGAAGCAGGCCGCGACGGCGGCGGAGGTGGCGGCGTTGGCCTTGTTCGCGCGGCCGGGCAGCTGGAGGTGGATCGGCCAGGCGGAGCCGTGCGGGTCGATGACATGGTCGCCGCTGAGCACCCAGCTCGGCGCCGGACGGCGGAAACCGCACTCGCCGCAGAACCAGTCGTCGCCAGGGCGCTGCATCACACCGCCGCAGGACGGGCACGACCAGGCGTCGTCCTTCCACTCCTGGCCGGCGGCGACCCACACGACGTTGGGGGAGGAGGAGGCCGCCCAAACGACCAGCGGGTCGTCCGCGTTGGCGATGACCATCGCCTTCGAACCGGCAAGCCCCTCACGCCACTTCTCGGCCAGCATCCTGGTCTCCGCCGCGCGGTCCAGCTGGTCACGCGACAGGTTCAGCAGCGCGATGGCCTTGGGCGTCACATCCCTCGCCACACCGGCGAGGTACTTCTCGTCGACCTCGATCACACCGAAGCGGGCGTCCGAGCCGCCCGCCAGGGCGGAGGTGATACCCGCCGGCATGTTGGCGCCGAGCGCGTTGGAGACCACCGGGCCACTGGCCCGAAGCGCCTCCGCGATCAGCCTCGTGGTCGTGGTCTTGCCGTTGGTCGCAGAAACGAGGACCACGTCCAGGTGCTGCGCCAGCCTCCCCAGCAGATCGGGGTCGAGCTTGAGCGCCACCCGGCCGCCGATCACCGATCCGCTGCCGCGTCCGGCGGCGCGGGACACCGCTGCTGCGGCCTTGCCCGCCGTCACGGCCAGCTTGGCTCGCGGCGTCAGGGGCTCCGAGTTGCCTGACATCGTCCTTGATCCTCCTTGCATCGGTCGGGACTCAGCCTATCCAGCTCCGGTCGGCCGCCCGCACCGCGGCACCGTCGGAAAAGGTGGAGGTCACGGGTGAACGGGTGGGAACGTACGCTGGGCGCCATGCGAAACCGGCCGATCCCCGGCAGTACCGGACGCGTCAGGTCGATGAGCCTGCTCGCGGATCCGGTCCTGCACAAGCCCTGCGACACCGTGACCGACTTCGGCCCGGGACTGAAGGAACTCGTCGAGGACCTCTTCGCGACGATGTACGCGGCCCAGGGGGTCGGCCTCGCCGCGAATCAGGTCGGCGTCGCGTCGAGGGTCTTCGTGTACGACTGCCCCGACGACGAGGACGTCCGCCACCTCGGACACATCGTCAACCCCCGCCTCGTGGAGGCGGACGGCGTCACGGTCCGCGGCCCGGAGGGCTGTCTCTCGCTGCCCGGCCTGGAGGCGGGTACGGAACGCTTCGACCGCGCGGTGGTCGAGGGCGTGACGTGGGAGGGCGAGCCGGTACGGGTGGAGGGGACCGGGTTCTTCGCGCGCTGCCTGCAGCACGAGTGCGACCACCTGGAGGGGCTGGTGTACGCGGACCGGCTCTCGCCGTGGCGGCGGGCGAGGCTGGCGAGGGCGGTCCGGAAGGCGTCCTGGGGGACGCCGGAGCGGGTGGGCTTGGTGCGGGGGGCGTAGCGCCTGCGGGGCGGGTGCGGGGCGCCTGCGGCGGGCTTGTTCCCCTCCCCGCCCCTTCCCGAACCGGGCTCCGCCCGGACCCGGTACCGCGCTTCGCGCGGTGCCCTCAATCGCCGGGCGGGCTGGA
>NZ_JBFAQK010000103.1:0-9106 GCF_040677245.1 Streptomyces kurssanovii | reverse complement strand
TTCGGCCTTCCGGCGGTTCCGACTCTATCAGACTCTTTCGGGCCTGATTCCCGGTCAGCGGGAGTTGTCTTCACGGCTGTTGGGCCGTTCCGACGCTCAAACTCTAGCGGATTTCCCGGGCTGCTCATAATCGAGCTTTCGAAATGAATTTCGGCATGCCGAAATTCGTCCCGGCTGGGAGATCGTGCAGAGTTTGGTTGCCGCGTTCGCGGCGGGATGGCTGTCGCAGAACCGTTCCGGCCCCGTGACAACTCGAAGAACCTTACGGATCGGGGAGGGCCGTGTCAACCCTGCCTCGCGGCCTCGCTAGTCCAGGTCGGTGAGCCGCCCGCCGGCATCCGGCTGGTCGTGTTCCACCCGGCGCAGCACGCGGATGAGCAGCTCGCCGAGGACGGCCCGCTCGTCACCCGAGAGGTCCTGGAGCAGGTCCTCCTCGAAGTTCGTCGCCATGCGCATCGCCTCGAGCCACTTGGCGCGGCCCTCGTCCGTCAGCTCGACGATCACGCGCACCCGGTTGTTCTCGTCGCGGTCGCGGGTGACCAGGCCTTCGCCGGCCATGCGGTCGATGCGGTGCGTCATCGCGGCGGGGGTGAGGCCGAGGCGCTTGGCGAGTTCACCGGGTCCCATGCGATAGGGGGAGCCCGAGAGCACCAGCGTCTTCAGGACCTCCCACTCGGTGTTGCTGATGCCGAGATCGGCGACCTGCCGGCCGTAGGCGACGTTCATCCGGCGGTTGAGCCGGCCGAGGGCGGAGACCACCTTCTCTACCTGCGGGTCGAGATCGCCGAATTCGCGCTGGTAGGCGGCGATCTGTTCGTCGAGGCTCGGCTCGTGCGGGCCGGACGTCAGAGAGGCCTCAGGGGTCTCGGTAGGCATGCGCCGAAGTATGGCACGGCGCTCATTGGCATTGAAGTCCTTCGATGTGTACTCTTCAGTGTTGAACTTTAGCGTTGAAGTCTTCAGTGTTCAGTCCTTCGGGCGGGACGACTTCTCGACCAGAAGCAGGTGAGTGTGACCAAGGCGAAGGGTGCAGCGATGCGCCGGATCCAGGCGGGGAACGCGCTGAGCGCGTTCGGGCTCGGCTTCACCGTTCCGTACCTCTACGTCTATGTGGCGCAGGTGCGTGAGCTGGGCGCGAGCACGGCGGGTGCCGTGCTGGCGGTCTTCGCGATGGCCGCGCTCGTCGCCCTGCCCTTCACCGGGCGGATCATCGACCGCCGGGGGCCGCTGCCCGTGCTCGTCGCCGCCGCCGTGCTCGCCTCCGCGGGAGCCGTCGGCATGGGACTCTCCGACAGCATCCCGGCAGTCGTACTGTCGGCCGCGCTGCTCGGCGCCGGTACGGCCGTGATGCAGCCGGCGCTCGCCACGATGATCGTCTGGTGCTCGGAGACGGCGACCCGCACCCGCGCCTTCGCCACACAGTTCTTCCTGCAGAACCTGGGACTCGGCGTCGGCGGCCTGATCGGCGGACACATCGTCGACGAGAGCCGGCCGGCGAGCTTCACGCTGCTGTTCGGTATCGAGGCGGCCATGTTCCTCGTTCTCGCGGCGATCGCCCTGACCGTGCGGCTCCCCCACTCCCCGACACTCCACGACCCGCGTCCCTCCGGCGCGGAGTCCGGTGCCAGGGGCGGACTGCGAGCACTGCTCGGCCACCGGGCCATGGTGCAGTTGCTCGTCCTGGGCTTCGTCCTCTTCTTCGCCTGCTACGGCCAGTTCGAGTCGGGTCTCGCCGCGTACGGCACGGAGGCCGCCGGGATCGAGCCCGCGACCCTCGGCACGGCCCTCGCGGCCAACACCGCGGTCATCGTGCTGGCGCAGTTCCTGGTGCTCAGGTTCGTGGAGCGGCGCAGGCGCAGCAGGGTCATCGCCTCTGTCGGGCTCATCTGGGCCGTGGCATGGCTGGCGGCGGGCTACGCGGGCCTCGGACACGGCAGCCAGGCCATGGCGACGGCCGCGTTCATCTCGACGTACGCGCTGTTCGGCCTCGGCGAGGCGATGCTCTCGCCGACCGTGGCGCCGCTCGTCGCGGACCTCGCACCGGAGGCGATGGTCGGGCAGTACAACTCCGCCTTCGCCCTGGTCAAGCAGCTCGCCCTGGCGGTCGGCCCGGCCGTCGGCGGGCCGATGGGCGCCGCACTGCACGGCCCGTACATCGTGACGTTCGTGCTGTTCTCGCTCTCGGTCACGGTGCTGGCGCTGCGGCTGGGCAAGCGGCTCACCCCGGTGCAGGACCGGCCCACGCTCGCGACGAGGACCCGCGTGGTCGCCGTGCACAAGCCCGAGGACGCGGTCGCCCCCGCCCGCTGAGGCCCGGCGGCTTCAGCGCGGCAGGGCGAACTCACACCAGACCGCTTTGCCGCCGCCCGGGGTGCGGCGGCTCCCCCAGGACGAGGCGATCGTCGCGATGATGGAGATACCGCGGCCCGCCTCGTCCTCCGTCTCGGCGCGGCGGCGGCGCGGCAGATGGTCGTCCCCGTCCGTCACCTCGACGATCAGGCGGCGGTCGGTGCGGCGGAGTCTGAGCCGCATCGGCGGGGTGCCGTGCTGGAGAGAGTTGGCGACCAGTTCGCTGACCGCCAGCACTCCGAGGTCGTGCAGCTCCGGCGAGAACCGCCACGAGGCGAGCACCCCTGACGCGAAGGCCCGGGCACGCGGCGCCGCCTCGATGCCTCCGAGCAGGTCCAGGGCGGCGTTGTGGAACAGCTCTGCGTCCGCCCCCTTCCGCGTCGGGTGCTGAAGCACGAGCACGGCGACGTCGTCGTCGTGCTCCGCGGTGACGCCCAGGGAACGGATCAGGCGGTCGCAGACCACCTGCGGGCTGCCGGTCGCTCCGGACAGCGCGCGCTCCAGCGCGGCCACCCCTTCGTCGATGTCCTCACCACGGCGTTCCACCAGACCGTCCGTGTAGAGGACGGCGGTGGAACCGGGCGGCAGGTCGATGGCGCCCGAGGTGTGCAGCCAGCCGCCGGTGCCGAGCGGCGGACCGGTCGGTTCCGCCGCCTTGTGGACCGTGCCGTCCTCGTCGCGCACGAGGATCGGCAGATGGCCGGCAGACGCGTAGACGAGACGGCCTTCGTTCGGGTCGTGGACGGCGTACACACAGGTGGCGATCTGGCTGGCGTCGATCTCGGAGGCCAGGCCGTCCAGCAGCTGGAGGACCTCGTGCGGCGGGAGGTCGAGCCGGGCGTAGGCGCGGACGGCGGTGCGCAGTTGGCCCATGACGGCGGCAGCCCGCACGCCACGGCCCATCACGTCGCCGATGACCAGCGCCGTGCGTCCCGCGCCGAGCGTGATCACGTCGTACCAGTCACCGCCGACCGCGGCGTCGATGCCGCCGGGCTGGTAGGTGGCCGCGAAGCGGAGGTCGTCGGGCTGTTCCAGCTCCTGCGGGAGCAGCGAACGCTGAAGCGTCACGGCCGTCTCGCGGTGGCGGCGCTCGCTGGCCCGCAGACGCTCCGCCGCCTCCGCCTGGTCGGTGACGTCGGCCGCGAAGACGAGCACGCCTTCGGTCTCCTTGCTGCCGTCCGCTCGCTCCGCGGGCAGGCAGGTGATCGTGTACGACCCTTCGCCCCGCCGGGCCGACTCCGCGCTGCCCTGGATCCTGCGGGACTTGACCGTGCGCGGCTTGCCGCTGCGCAGCACCTGGTCCATCAGCGGCAGCAGACCCAGCTCCACGAGCTCGGGGCACACGTCGGCGGCGACCGCTCCGGCCGGCCGCGGCCCGAAGGCGGCGGCATAGGCGTCGTTCACGTAGGCGATGCGGTGCTCAGGGCCGTAGACGAGCGCGACCAGGGCGGGCAGGCGGCCGAGCATCTCCGGTACGGAGAAGTCTTCCAGCGCCGGAACGTCGGACGGGGGCTCGGAGTGACCGTACTCGCCGCGGGCCGCGGGCACGGAGCCCTCGGACCGCTGCGCCGGGGAGAGCCCTCGGTCGGTTCCCCGCGCCGCGGCGCGGCGCTGCGTACCGGGGAGCCTGGCGCTCCAACGCGTGAAGTTCACTGACTTTCTAGCCTCAATGGGATCGTCGCCAAGGGTCACTCTGTGCAGGTGTGAGCCCACCTATGGTCACACGTCAAGTGTGGCCGACCGGACTGACAGTCGTCTTTCCCGAGTTGCCGAACCGCCGTCAGGTCCCCTTGGGGCCATCGGGTGATCCGTCGGCCGACTGCTCCTTGGGCCCTTCCTTCTGACCGGCGGGCGGCTGCTCCTTCGAGCCGTTCGCCGGTCGTCCGCCTCCCGCCGCGAGTTCGAACTCGGCGCGCGGGTGTTCCAGCGAGCCGAGAGAGACGATCTCACGCTTGAAGAGCCCGGAGAGGGTCCATTCGGCCAACACTCGTGCCTTGCGGTTGAAGGTCGGCACCCGGCTGAGGTGGTAGACCCGGTGCATCAGCCAGGCCGGATAGCCCTTCAGCTTGCGCCCGTAGACGTGCGCGACGCCTTGGTGCAGGCCGAGGGACGCGACCGATCCCGCGTATTTGTGCGCGTAGTCCTGCATCGGCGCGCCGCGCAGCGAGGCCACGATGTTCTCCGCGAGCACCTTGGTCTGGCGCACGGCGTGCTGCGCGTTGGGCGCGCACTCGGCACCGGGCTTGTCGGACGTCAGGTCGGGGACGGACGCGGCGTCACCGGCGGCCCAGGCGTGGTCGACGCCTTCGACGGAGAGCCGGGCGGTGCACTTGAGCCGTCCCCTCTCGTTCAGGGGCAGGTCGGTGGCGGCGAGGACCGGGGCGGGTTTGACGCCGGCCGTCCACACGAGCGTCCGGGTGGGGAAGCGGGAGCCGTCGCTCAGGACGGCGACACGGTCCTCGCAGGAGTCGAGGCGCGTCTCGAGGCGTACGTCGATGTTGCGGGCGCGCAGCTCACGTACGGCGTACCTGCCCATCTGCTCGCCGACCTCGGGAAGGATGCGCCCCTGAGCCTCGACGAGGATCCACTTCAGGTCCTCCGGCTTGATGTTGTGGTAGTAGCGGGAGGTGTAGCGGGCCATGTCCTCCAGCTCGGCCAGGGCTTCGACGCCCGCGTAGCCGCCGCCGACGAAGACGAAGGTCAGGGCGGCGTCGCGGATGGCCGGGTCGCGGGTCGACGACGCGATGTCCATCTGTTCGATGACGTGGTTGCGCAGGCCGATCGCCTCCTCGACCGTCTTGAAACCGATGCCGAAGTCGGCGAGGCCGGGGACGGGAAGGGTGCGGGAGATGGACCCGGGCGCGATGACCAGCTCGTCGTAGGTGATCTCGACGGCGCCCGCGCCCTCCTCCTCGGTCGCGAGCGTGCTGACCGTCGCCGTGCGCTTCGCGTGGTCGACGGCCTTGGCCTCGCCGATGACGATCGTGCATCTGCCGAGAACACGGCGGAGGGGAACCACGACATGGCGCGGTGAGATGGAACCGGCCGCGGCCTCCGGGAGGAACGGCTGATACGTCATATAGGGGTCGGGCGTGACCACGACGATTTCCATCTCGCCACGCGCCAGCTCGGGCTTCAGCTTCCGCTGGAGGCGCAGCGCGGTGTACATCCCGACGTAACCGCCGCCGACGACGAGAATGCGTTTGAGCGGCGGGGTGCCGGGGGTCGTGCCCCGGGTGTTTGCAGCCTTCACCATCCCATGAGGCAACGGCCTCGGGAGTTTGTCCACAGGCCCGGCAAATTGTGTGACCGGAAGGCGGCTTCCGGCGGGCCCGTGCCCAGCTCGGGGCAAAAAGGAAGCCACGCAGGTCAGACACGACGGGCGGGTCGGGGTCCCGGGGCGTAATAGGGAACCTTCCGGCCCTTGCTCCGATCGGGGGGCGCTCCGTGCGGAAGTACCCCCTTCTGAATTGACTCGGGCTCAACTATGTTCGTACTCGGTCGGGGTGTCGGGTCACGACATGCCCGGCGGACAGCGGGGAGGTCTCCGGGGGGAGACGACATGACCGGGGGAACGCTCATGCATATTCAGGATTCGCATTGGCAGTCTGCCGTCGCGCCGGCATCGGCGGCGGACGGCAATGGGAGCGGCCGCGCGGGATCGGGCGGGACCAGCCGCTCAGCACCGCTGCGGGTGGACGCGCAGCGCAATCTCGAGCACGTCCTGCGGGCGGCGCGCGAAGTGTTCGGCGAGCTGGGTTACGGCGCGCCGATGGAGGACGTCGCCCGGCGTGCGCGGGTCGGCGTGGGGACGGTGTACCGCCGTTTCCCCAGCAAGGACGTCCTGGTGCGGCGGATAGCCGAGGAGGAGACGTCCCGGCTGACCGAGCAGGCACGCACCGCGCTCGGCCAGGAGGAAGAGCCGTGGTCGGCGCTCGCGCGTTTCCTGCGCACGTCGGTGGCGTCCGGCGCCGGTCGCCTGCTGCCACCGCAGGTGCTGCGGGTGGGAGTCGACGGTGACGAGCCGACCGTCGTCACCGACACCGAGCCGCTGGACGACACCCGGGTACCGCAGCAGCGGGCGGCGGCACAGCCCGGGCTGCGTGTGGTGCCACCACGGCCGATACCGGCAGAGGAACAGGACGACAGCGGTGCGGCGGATCTGCTGGAGGTGGTGGGCCGGCTCGTGGAGCGGGCCCGTGCGGCGGGAGAGCTTCGGGGCGATGTGACCGTGGCCGACGTGCTGCTGGTGATAGCCACGGCCGCGCCCTCGCTGCCCGACGCCGCACAGCAGGAGGCGGCCTCGGCCCGTCTGCTGGACATTCTGCTCGAGGGCCTGCGCCCCCGAGCGGTGTGATCGCGCGCCTTCCCGCACGTCAACGCACCGTGCCCGTACGCCCGCCGCAGTGTGCCTCTTACGGGTGACGGGGAGGGACCGGATCCGTGGAAGTTTCCCCGGACGGGTGGTTGCCGTACGGGAGGGTTCGGCGTAGGGCGACTGTGTGGCACGCTTGCCCGGTGTTACGGGTCTGTAGGTGCTTACGGGGGCTTCCGCGATGAGCGGTGACGGGCGGGACGAGTCGCTGAGCGGTGCGGCCGGGCCGGAGGCGGACGAGCTGTCCGCCTCCCAGGTGCCCAGCCAGGGCGGCCGGGGTGATTCCTCGGGCGGGACCGGGCCGGCGGGTCAGGCAGGTCAGGCAGGTCAGGCAGGTCAGGCGACCGACGGTTCGCCGGACGTGCCCAGGACACTGTCCGCGGAGCCGGCGGAGTCTTCGGAGCCGCAGGATCACTACGCGGTGCCGCAGCAGCGGGAGGCCGGCAGTCACCACTCGGTGCTGCCTCCGCCCCGCGAACTGCCACCGGCAGACGCAGAATTGATTCTGCGCATGCGGGACGGTGACGACAGCGCCTACGAGGAGCTGTTCCGCCGCCACGCGGACGCCATCAGGCGCTATGCCCGCACCTGCTGCCGGGACGCCGACACGGCCGACGACCTGACCGCCGAGGTGTTCGCCCGGACCCTGCAGGCGGTGCGCGGCGGCGCCGGGCCGGAGCAAGCCGTGCGGGCCTACCTGCTCACCACGGTCCGTCGCGTCGCCGCGCACTGGATGAAGACCGCGAAGCGGGAGCAACTGGTCGAGGACTTCGCGGCGTTCGCCACGGAGGCGGCCCGCAGCGCTGACGCGTCGAACGAGGACACCCTCGACCTCGGCGCGGACGTACGCGCGATGCACGAGGCGGAACGGTCCCTCGCCATGCAGGCGTTCCGGTCACTGCCGGAGCGCTGGCAGGCGGTGCTGTGGCACACCACCGTCGAGGAGGAGTCGCCGAGCGACGTCGCACCGCTCTTCGGGCTGACCGCCAACGCGACGGCGGTGCTCGCCAGCCGGGCGCGCGAGGGCCTCAAGCAGGCGTATCTCCAGGCCCACGTGAGCACCTCGCTCACCACAGGCGGCGACTGCGCGCGCTACGCGGACCGGTTGGGCGCCTACGCCCGAGGCGGTCTGCGGATGCGGGCGGAACGCGGGCTTCGCAAGCACCTGGACGAGTGCGCCAAGTGCCGGCTCGCCGCGGGTGAGCTGGCGCATGTCAACGCGGGCATTCCGGCGCTGCTGCCGGTCGCGGTGATCGGCTGGTTCGCCGCGGGGTACTCCCTCAAGGCCGCGGGCATCGTGGCGGGCGGCGCAGCGGGCGCCGCGGGCGCCGGAGCGGCGGCGGCCGCCACCGGGGGCGCCGCAGGTGGCACCTCGGGCGGCGCCGCGGGCGGTGCTGCGGCCGAAGGGCTCGGCGCCCCGGCGAAGGTGGGGATCGCGGCCGCCGTCGCCGCGGTCGCGGCCGCCGGTCTGGTCTGGGCCCTTTCCGGTGACCCGAAGCCGGTCCCGGATCCGGTGGCGAAACCGCCGGTCGCCCAGCCCGTGGTGCCACCGCCCGCACCCGAGCCGGAGCCCCCGGCACCGCCCGCGCCGAAGCCCCCGCCGGTGCCGGTCGTCGAGCCCGTGGCCGCACCGGAGCCCACGCCGGCACCCCCGAAGCCCACTCCGCCGGAGCCGAGCCCCACGCCTGAGCCGCCGCCTTCACCGACGCCCACGCCGTCGCCCACTCCCACTCCACCGCCCCCGCCGCCGCCCGCGCCTGAGGTCTACCAGGTGAGCCGCCTGGAATACGGGACCTTCGGCGATCACACGGGACCGGAGGTCCGGTTGGGCGAGAGCAGCTGGCTCTGGCAGCGCTCCGGCATGTCCATCGGCGGCACGCAGTACGCGCACGGGGCGACCGTGCACGCCAAGTCGTCCATCACCATCGACCTCAACCGCCGGTGCACCACGTACGAAGCGTTCGTCGGCATCGACGACCTGACGCGCGGCCTGGGCATGGGCGCGGTGCGCTTCTCTGTGTACGGGGACGGGACGCGGCTGTGGAGCTCCCCCGTCGTCCGCAGCGGCGAACCGGCGGTCCCCGTCCATGTGCCCATCACCGGCCGCAGCACCATCCGCCTGGTGGCGGAACCGGAGACACCACGGGACCAGGTGGCGCTGGGGGACTGGGCGGAGTCACGCATCACGTGCGAGTAGCCGGGGCGGGCATGGCGGGTGCGGGCGCGTGGCCGCTGCGCGGGGCCGTTTCCCCACCCCGCCCCTTCCCGAACCGGGGGCTCCGCCCCCGGACCCCCGCGCCTCAAACGCCGGCGAGGCTGATTTCGCAGAGCGAAATCCAGCCCGCCTGGGGGCACCTCCCACGGCCGCCAGGCCGTAGGGGG
>NZ_JBFAQK010000102.1:0-9152 GCF_040677245.1 Streptomyces kurssanovii | reverse complement strand
GGACGGGCGGCAGGGGCCATGATGGAGACATGGCGGGCCTCGAAGGTGTGGGACAACCGCGGCAGCGCGTCGGCGCGACCGCCGCACGGTGGGTACCGGCCGCCGACGACGAACAGGCCCTCAAGGCCGTCGAGTTGTACGGCAACCCCACCGACGCGGAGGTGCGCCTCCCGTCCCGGCCCGAGTCCGCCGCCACCGCCCGCCGGCTCACCCAGTGCGTGGTGCTGCGCCAGTGGGCGCTCCCGGCGCAGACCGGCGAGTACGCGGTCCTGCTCGTCTCCGAGCTCGTCGGCAACGCGGTACGCCATACCGGGGCGCGGGTGTTCGGCTTACGGATGCTGCGCCGCCGCGGCTGGATCCGCATCGAGGTGCGCGATCCGTCCCGGGGGCTGCCCTGTCTGATGCCCGTCGCAGAGATGGACACCAGCGGCCGCGGGCTGTTCCTCGTCGACAAGCTCGCCGACCGCTGGGGTGTGGACCTGCTGCCGCGCGGTAAGACCACCTGGTTCGAGATGCGGGTCGCCGACCGCTGACGCCCGCCGATGCCGGACCGCTGACGCCCGCCGACGCCGGTGGGCCCGCGACGCGACGCACAGAAGCCCCCGTACGCCGCGATGGCGGCGACTCGGGGGCTTCTGTGTGGAGCGCCGTGGATCGGGGGGTGTATCCACGGCCGCTGATGTCGACCTGGCCCGGGTCAATGGGGGTCGTGTCATCGACTATGACAGACGGACGCCTCATCTCCAAAATCCCATAAGAGGACAAAAGCCCTCGAACGGGAGTTATCGCCAAGGAATCGTAGGTGAGCTCACCCACTCGCCTGGCATTCCATGCATAACTATCCCGGTCGAGGTGTGATTCCTCGCCCCTTCGGGTCTTTGGGTGACATTGTGTCCCGTCTTCGGTTCGCCGAGGACGGCGGACGAGGAAGGGGCGGCTGCCGGCGGTGGCGGCCCGGACATGGACAACTCGCCCACCTGCGGGTGACGATCCGGGGCCCGGAGCCGGCGAACCGGGATGGTGTCCCCATGATCACCACTCGCTCGCGGCGCCGGGCCGCCGTGCTCACGCTGGCCCTGGCCGCCACCCTCGTCCCCGCGGCGGCGGGAACCGCCGCAGGAACCTCCCCCGCGGCCCCGGCCGTCGCTCCTGCCGCCGCCGCGGCCGTCTCCTGCCCGGTCGTCGACGACCCGCTCCACGCCGCCGCCGACCGCAGCGTGGACCTCGACAAGGTCACGCCGGCGCCGTCGTACCGGACCAACTGCAAGCAGCTGTACCGGGCCGACGGGCGCGCCCCCGAGATCATCTTCGAGCAGGGCTTCCACCCGAAGGCGCCGCAGACCGGCCAGTACGACATCGAGAAGTACGTCCTCGTCAACCAGCCGTCTCCGTTCGTGTCGACGACCTACGACCACGACCTCTACAAGCAGTGGAAGAGCGCGTGGAACTACTACATCGACGCGCCCGGCGGCATCGACGTCAACAAGACCATCGGTGACACCCACCGGTGGGCGGACCAGGTCGAGGTGGCCTTCCCCGGCGGCATCAACCGGGACTTCATCGTCGGCGCCTGCCCCGTCGACAAGCAGACCAAGCGCGAGATCATGAGCGAGTGCCGGGACAACCCGAACTATCTGCCCTGGCGCCTGTGACATGAACGGAAGAACGCCGCCCGGGGCCGATCGGCCCCGGGCGGCGTTCCCGCGTCGTCACCGTGCGGCGAGGAGCGCCTCGGAGGCGACCGGCCGGAACCCCGCCCGCTGGAACGCCCGCACGCTGCGTGCGTTGCCCGGCGACTGCTGGGACCACAGCACCGGCCCGGGCACCAGATGCCGGGCGGCGACGGCGAGCCTCGGGCCGACGCCCCGGCCGCGTGCCGCCTCGTCGACCTCGACGGACACCTCCCAGCGGCCCGCCAGCCCCCGGCCGAGGACGAGCACTCCACCGTCCGCCGCCCAGACCCGCACCTCGTCGCGGCGCTTGAGGGCGCCGACCACCCGGGGATGCTCGCGGTCCTGGATCTCGCGCAGTTCGACACCCGGCTCCCCGGGCAGCGCCTCCGCGACCGTCACCAGGTCGATGGTGTCCATGGACCGTCCGGTGCGCCGCATCAGGGCGGCCAGGAATCCCGGGTTCATGGTGACGGCCAGCCGGTCGGAGGCGGTGGCCGCCAGTTCGGCCCGTATCCACTCCGGGTCCTCGGCCGTGAAGACGACCGAGTGCGCGGTGAAGGCCACCACGCCCTCGTCACGGGCACCGGGCCGGTCCACCACCGTCACACCGCCGTCCGCGGGCGGGAACCGCCCCTGCGCCGCCGCGGCGAGGATCCGCCCTAGTTCGTCGCTCATCGCGTCTCTCCCCGTTCGTGGGTACCGGCCTCGCCTCCATGATCGACGACGCGGGCCGATAATCTGACCCCCGTCAGTAATGCACCAAGAAGGGGTGGACCGGTGGCGGACATCGAGTCAGCACGCAAGGCGTTCGACCGTTACGACGCGGACGGCGACGGCTTCATCACCGCGGCCGAGTACAAGACGGCCATGGCTCAGATGGGTGACTGGAACGTCACCGAGTCGGTGGCCGAGGCCGTGATCGCCGCACAGGACACCGACAAGGACAAGCTCCTGTCGTTCGACGAGTTCTGGGCCCACCTGAACAAGGCCTGATCCCCACGGGACATGGGAAGGCCCCCGGCACGCGCCGGGGGCCTTCCCATGTCCCGTGCGGCTCGGTCAGCACTCGATGATGTTCACCGCGAGGCCGCCGCGCGCCGTCTCCTTGTACTTGACCGACATGTCGGCACCGGTCTCCTTCATCGTCTTGATGACCTTGTCCAGGGAGACCTTGTGGCTGCCGTCGCCGCGCATCGCCATCTTCGCGGCCGTGACGGCCTTGACCGCCGCCATGCCGTTGCGCTCGATGCACGGGATCTGGACCAGGCCGCCGACCGGGTCGCAGGTGAGGCCCAGGTTGTGCTCCATGCCGATCTCCGCGGCGTTCTCGACCTGCTCCGGGGAGCCGCCGAGCACCTCGGCGAGCGCGCCCGCGGCCATCGAGCAGGCGGAGCCGACCTCGCCCTGGCACCCGACCTCCGCGCCCGAGATCGAGGCGTTCTCCTTGAAGAGCATGCCGATCGCGCCCGCGGCGAGCAGGAAGTCGACGATGCCCTTCTCGTCGGCGCCGGGCACGAAGTTCATGTAGTAGTGCAGGACCGCCGGGATGATGCCCGCGGCGCCGTTCGTCGGGGCGGTGACGACCCGGCCGCCGGCCGCGTTCTCCTCGTTCACGGCCATCGCGTAGAGCGTGATCCACTCCATGGCGAGGGCCTGCGGGTCGCCCTCGGAGCGCAGCTTGCGGGCCGTGGTGGCGGCCCGCCGGCGGACCTTGAGACCGCCCGGCAGGATGCCCTCGCGGGACATGCCGCGCGAGACGCACGCCTGCATGACCCGCCAGATCTCCAGGAGCCCGTCCCGGATCTCGTCCTCGGTGCGCCAGGCCTTCTCGTTCTCCAGCATCAGCGCCGAGATCGACAGACCCGTCTCCTTGGTGAGGCGCAGCAGCTCGTCACCGGTACGGAAGGGGTACTTCAGGACGGTGTCGTCGGGGACGATCGGGTTGTCGCCCGCCGTGCCTTCCTGAGACAGCACGGTCTCGTCGACGACGAAGCCGCCGCCGACCGAGTAGTACGTCTTCTCCAGCAGCGTCGCGCCCTCGGCGTCGCGGGCGACGACCGTCATGCCGTTGGCGTGGTACGGCAGGGCCTTGCGGCGGTGCAGGACGAGGTCCGCGTCGAAGTCGAAGTCGATCTCGTGGGCGCCGAGCAGGTTGATCCGCCCGTCCGCCTTGATCCGCTCGACCTGCGCGTCGGCGCTCTCGACGTCGACCGTCCGGGGAGAGTTGCCCTCCAGGCCCAGCAGGACGGCCTTGGGAGTGCCGTGGCCGTGCCCGGTCGCCCCCAGTGAGCCGTACAGCTCGGCCCGTATCGCCGTGGTGTGGGCGAGCAGCCCCTCGTTCTTCAGGCGCCGGGCGAACATCCGGGCGGCGCGCATCGGGCCCACCGTGTGGGAGCTGGACGGGCCGATGCCGATCGAGAACAGGTCGAAGACCGAGATGGCCACGGGGAACTCCTTGTGGGTGGTAGACGCCGTTGTCTGCCGGGTGGTGCAGAGGCATTGCGTGTGCGTGGTGCTTACGTGGTGCGGGGCACCGCGCGCACGGTCCAGTGTGCGCGGTGCCCCTTTTGTTTTGTTCGGGTCGGTTACGGGAGATCCGTCACAGACCAGGGTAGAGCGGGTGCTTCTCGGCCAGGGCCGTCACGCGGGCGCGCAGCGCCGGCACGTCGTACGACGGCTTCAGCGCCTCGGCGATGATGTCCGCGACCTCGCGGAAGTCCTCGTCCTGGAAACCGCGCGTGGCCAGCGCCGGGGTGCCGATCCGCAGACCCGAGGTGACCATCGGCGGCCGCGGGTCGTTCGGGACGGCGTTGCGGTTGACCGTGATGCCGACCTCGTGGAGGCGGTCCTCGGCCTGCTGGCCGTCCAGCTCGGAGTTGCGCAGGTCCACCAGGACCAGGTGCACGTCCGTGCCGCCGGACAGGACGGAGACGCCGTGCTCGGTCACGTCGGCCTGGACCAGGCGCTCGGCGAGGATCCGGGCGCCGTCCAGCGTGCGCTGCTGGCGCTCCTTGAAGTCCTCGGAGGCGGCGACCTTGAAGGAGACCGCCTTCGCCGCGATGACGTGCTCCAGCGGGCCGCCCTGCTGGCCGGGGAAGACCGCGGAGTTGATCTTCTTGGCGAGCTCTGCGGTGGACAGGATCACGCCGCCGCGCGGACCGCCGAGGGTCTTGTGCGTGGTCGTGGTGACGACGTGGGCGTGCGGCACCGGGTTGGGGTGCAGGCCCGCGGCGACCAGGCCGGCGAAGTGTGCCATGTCGACCATCAGGTAGGCGCCGACCTCGTCGGCGACCCGCCGGAAGGCCGCGAAGTCCAACTGGCGCGGGTAGGCGGACCAGCCGGCGACGATCAGCTTCGGCTTGGACTCCTTGGCGAGGCGCTCGACCTCGGCCATGTCGACCTGGCCGGTGGCGTCGTCCACGTGGTACGCGACCACGTTGTAGAGCTTGCCGGAGAAGTTGATCTTCATGCCGTGGGTCAGGTGACCGCCGTGGGCCAGGTTCAGGCCCATGATCGTGTCGCCCGGCTTCAGCAGCGCGAACATCGCGGCCGCGTTCGCCTGCGCGCCCGAGTGGGGCTGCACATTGGCGTGCTCGGCGCCGAACAGCGCCTTGATCCGGTCGATCGCGATCTGCTCGACCACGTCGACGTGCTCGCAGCCGCCGTAGTAGCGGCGGCCCGGGTAGCCCTCGGCGTACTTGTTGGTGAGGACGGAGCCCTGGGCCTCCATGACCGCGACCGGAGCGAAGTTCTCCGAGGCGATCATCTCGAGGGTGGACTGCTGACGGTGGAGCTCGGCGTCGACAGCGGCGGCGACGTCCGGGTCCAGCTCGTGGAGAGGGGTGTTGAGAAGCGACATCACTCGGTCCCTAAGGTTTTGGTCAGCCGGCGAAATCGGTGTACTCGTCCGCGGAGAGCAGGTCCTTCGGCTCCTCGCTGACACGTACCTTGAAGAGCCAACCGCCCTCGAACGGGGCGGAGTTCACCAGGGACGGGTCGTTGACGACGTCCTCGTTGGCCTCGGTGACCTCACCGCTGACCGGGGAGTACAGGTCGCTGACCGACTTGGTGGACTCCAGCTCGCCGCAGGTCTCGCCCGCGGTCACCGTGTCACCGACCTCGGGGAGCTGGACGTACACCACGTCGCCGAGCGCGTTGGCCGCGTGCTCCGTGATGCCGACCGTCGACACGCCGTCCTCGGCGGCCGACAGCCACTCGTGCTCCTTGCTGTAGCGCAGCTGCTGGGGGTTGCTCATGACCTGAATTCTCCTGTACGCGGGGGAGTGCTGGTGAACGGGAAGAGGGTGCGGACGATCACTTCCGGCACCCGGAGGATCACTTCTGGCGCTTGTAGAACGGCAGCGCCACGACCTCGTACGGCTCGTGGGTGCCCCGGATGTCGACGCCGACTCCCGGCGTGCCCGGCGCGGCGTGGGCCGCGTCCACATAGGCCATGGCGATCGGCTTGCCGAGAGTGGGGCTCGGGGCGCCCGAGGTGACCTCGCCGATCACCGTGCCGTCAGCGACCACCGACATGCCGGCGCGGGGGACCCGGCGGCCCTCCGCGATCAGGCCGACCAGCTTGCGCGGGGGCGCCGACTCGGCACGCTCCGCGGCGGCCGTGAGCGCCTCACGGCCGACGAAGTCGCCCTCCTTCTCGAACTTCACCACCCGGCCGAGACCCGCGTCGAACGGGGTGAGCGCCGTGGTCAGCTCGTGCCCGTACAGCGGCATGCCCGCCTCCAGGCGCAGCGTGTCGCGGCAGGACAGGCCGCACGGGATCAGACCGGCGGGCGAGCCCGCGTCGGTCAGCGCCTGCCAGAGCTTCTCGGCGTGCTGCGGCTCGACGAACAGCTCGAAGCCGTCCTCGCCGGTGTAGCCGGTGCGGGCGATCAGCGCCGGGACGCCCGCCACGGTGCCCGGCAGGCCCGCGTAGTACTTCAGACCGTCCAGATCGGCGTCGGTCAGCGACTTCAGGATGCCGGGGGACTCCGGGCCCTGGACCGCGATCAGCGCGTACGCGTCACGGTCGTCGCGCACGGTGGCGTCGAAGCCCTGGGCACGCTCGGTGAGGGCGTCGAGCACGATCTGGGCGTTGCCGGCGTTGGCGACGACCATGTACTCGTCCTCGCCGAGGCGGTAGACGATCAGATCGTCGAGGATGCCGCCGTCCTCCCGGCAGATCATCGTGTAGCGGGCGCGGCCGAGGCCGACGGTGCCGATGTTGCCGACCAGCGCGTAGTTCAGCAGGTCGACGGCCTGCGGACCGGTGACGGTGATCTCACCCATGTGGGACAGGTCGAACAGCCCGGCCTTGGTGCGGACGGCGTTGTGCTCGTCACGCTCACTGCCGTACCGCAGGGGCATGTCCCAGCCGGCGAAATCGGTCATGGTCGCGCCCAGCGACCTGTGCAAGGCGTCGAGTGCGGTCAGACGGGGGGCGTTGCTCATAGGTGTGGCTCCCAGGGCATGGCTGCGAGGACAATCCTCCCCATCTGTCATCGGAACCTGAGAGGTTCGCCCCGACTACGCGTACGGGTAGTCGTGACTTGCACCTTGGGTGGAGCCACTCGAATGCGGCTCGCTTTTCAGATCTGCCTCATCACACGCGGTACGGGGCCTGAGAGATTCAAGGGAGGAACTTGCTCCTTCGGCGCCCGCCACAGAGGTGGCAGGGACTCTCCCGCGTGGATTCAAGCGGCCGGTATGGAGTTGGCGCGCACATCATTGCACGCATCGGGGAAGAGTGGAGCGTGAGGCCGCCCTGAAAACACTTGAGCCGTATTACCAATTCTTTACACTTCATGGGCAAGGGTGTGGGATGACCCGACACGGGGAGGGGGACGACGTTGCAGCCGACCGGTGCATACGCCACGACCACGGGGGCGCCCGCGCCACCGGGCATGTCCGCCGTCCCGTCCCGGGCCGGAGCGGCGACGACCGCCCTGCCCGTCCTGCGCGACCTGCGGCAGCGGGCCGGGCGCAGCCCGCACAGCCTCGTCTTCGCCGCCGGTGACGTGGTGGTCGTCTCCGGCCTCCCCGGCAGCGGCAAGTCCACGCTGATCCGGCGCGCGGCGCGGGGCCTCGGCATCGACTCGCAGGACACGAGGGACCGCTGGGACGCCCGCGCGCCCCGCTTCCTGCCGTACGCCGTCTACCGCCCGCTGGTGCGGCTCGCCCACTACGCCGGGCTGCGGCGCGCCCTCCGCTCCGGGGAGAGCGTCGTCGTGCACGACTGCGGCACACAGGCCTGGGTGCGGCGCTGGCTCGCCCGTGAGACACGACGGCGCGGCACGTCCCTCCACCTGGTGCTGCTGGACGTGACGCCCCAGGTCGCGAGAGCGGGCCAGCGCGATCGGGGCCGCGGCGTCTCCGGCTACGCCTTCGCCCGCCACCGCCGGGCCGTGTCCCGCCTGGTCGCCGACGCGGAGGCGGGCCGCCTGCCGGCCGGCTGCGCGTCGGCGGTCCTCCTGGACCGCGAGGCGGCGGGGACGCTGGGGCGACTGGGCTTCGAGTAGCGGCCGGCCGGCCCGGACCGGGCACCGCGCCGCATGCGGTGTTCTTCGGGGGGCTCCTCTCCCTACGCCTGGCGGCGTGGGGAGACCCCCACCGCGCCCTCGCGCCTGGCCTGCCCGGACCTGGCACCGCGCCGCGTGCGGTGATTCCGGGTTGCTCCCCTGTGCCTGGCGGCGTGTGGGGGACACCCAACCGCGCCCTCGCGCCTGGCCCGCCGCGGCCGGACCCCCGGAGGCCCCCCGCACCGCGCGCCCGCACGGTGCCCTCCATCTCCTACCCACAGCCCACCGCGCCGTGGGGGGTGCGCCCGGACGGCTGATCTCGCTCCACAAGATCTGGCCGGCGGCGTTTGCCTGGCCGGCGGGGCGTGTGCGTCGGCGGCGTTCGCCTGCGTCAGGCTCCGGCCGGTGGGGTTTTCCGGTCTCGGTGGCGGCGCCTGCCTCCTCGGCGGCGCCGGCCTGCGTCGGCGGCTCCTGCTGGGCCGGCTGCGCTCGCCTGCGTCGGCCGGCAAGGAGCTCGGACTTCGCCGATGGGCGTTTTCGGACTCGCCTGCCGCGGCCGAGCTCTTCGCCGGCCAGGTTCTGGACCCTCCTGCGGCGGCTCAAGCCTTCGCAGGCTGCTCAGGCCTCCGCCGGAGGGAGGCACATCCAGCCTCGCCGGCGTTTGAGGCACCTCGGGCCATCCTGGACGCCGCTGTCGAGGGTGCGCAGGTCGACTTCGACACCGCGAGCCGCATCGAGAGCCGTTACTTCTCAGAGGTGGCTATCGGTCAGACCGCCAAGAACATGATTCAGGCGTTCTTCCTGGACCTGCAGGCCATCAATGGCGGCGCCTCGCGTCCCGAGGGCATCGCCAAGCAGGAGATCAAGAAGATCGGTGTGCTGGGCGCGGGCATGATGGGCGCCGGCATCGCCTACGTGTCGGCCAAGGCCGGCTACGACGTCGTCCTCAAGGACGTCAGCC
>NZ_JBFAQK010000101.1:0-9315 GCF_040677245.1 Streptomyces kurssanovii | reverse complement strand
GGAATTGATGCTGCCGTGCAGGTCAGGGCGGCCTCGGAAACCGCAGCGTCTGCTTGAGGGCACCGCGCGGAGCGCGGTACGCCGCCCGCAGGCCGGCACGGGGCCCGGGGCCTGCCCCGGTTTCGGGAAGGGGCGGGGAGGGGAAAACGCCCCGCGCAGCGGGCACGCGGCTACAGCCAGCCCGCGAACTCCAGCGCCAGTTCGCCCTCCGCGCGCCGCCCTGCGGCCACCGCCCGCAGGCCCGACTCCACCGCGCGAAACAGCGTCCAGCCCCGCAGCCGGTCGCGGTCGACCTCGAGCGAGTCCGCGAGGCGGTTCAGCCTGCGGCGGGCCGCCGACGCGCCCGCGGAGGACGCGACGAGGTCCTCGACCCGGTCGCGGGCGAGGCGGGCCAGGTCGTAGGCGCGTTCGCCGACCAGGGGCTCGGGTCCGACCGCCAGCCACGGCGTGCGGTCGCCGAAAAGCACCTTCCCCTGGCGGAAGTTGCCGTGCAGCAGCACCTCTTCCGGCGTCGCCGCGACCAGTTCGTCACGGGCCCCCAGCGCGGCCGCGACGAGCGGTTCCGCGGAGCTCCGCATCGTCGCCGCCTGCCGTGCCGTGCGGTCCGCCACCGTTTCGAAGGCGTGGCCGGCCGGCGGCTCGACCCACAGCCGTCTCACCGTGCCCGCCGCCTCCAGCAGCGCCTTGGCCTCGGGGAGCGAGCGGAGCGAGACCTCGGGGTGCAGCCGCTCGAGCAGGAGTTCGCCGTCGGCGGCGTCCAGCAGCCGTACCGCGCCCCAGCCGTTCCACTGCTCCAGCGCGATCGCCTCGGGCCCGGGGGCCGCGGACGGGGGAGCCAGCTTCAGCGCGGCGGGTGTGCCGTCCGGCTGCCGTACGAGAAGGAGCAGGCTGCTCCGGCCACCCGGCACCACGGTCCGTTCGACGTCCAGCTTCCGCCGGTCCACTGCCTCCTGGACAGTTCGTGGCAGCCGCGACAGCCACGCGTCGTCCTCGCCGAGTGCCCGGACCAGCCGCTGCGGGGGTTCGAAAGCCATGCGCCCGTTGTTCCTTCCCCGTCAGTTCCGGCCGGCCCGCTCGGCGAGCCCAGGAAAGGCTACGCCGCTGCCGCGCCAGCGCACCGCGCGGACCGCCGCTTCGCGCAGCGCGCCGGCGGCCTCCAGCCGCAGCTGCCCTTCCGCGGCCCGTACGAGGTCGGAGTAGACGGCCGCCACCCGTTCCTCCAGGACGGCGGCGAGCCGTATCGCGGCGGCGGCGTCCGGCACGGGGAAAGGCAGGGCGTAGCCCGCGGCGGCCGCCGCGGGCTTTCCGCCGAGGTCGCGCACGGTCCGTGCCAGCGAGTCCCGCCGTGACCGGTGTGCGGCGTGGGCGGCTGCGGCCTCGTTCTCGCGGTCCTCGCCGACCCGGCCGCCGACCACTCCGTATCCGTAGACGGCGGCGTGTTCCGCCGCGAGCGCGGCCTGGAGGGCGTCGAGTTCGCGCGCCGTGTCGCCCCGGGCGTCCACCGTGGTCAACGCGGGTCCCCCTTCGTCAGCAGGTACGCATGCGCGGCGCCGGCCGCGGCGACGGACGCCAGCAGGCGGGCGAACTCCGGTTCCGCGTCGGCGAGGGCGGCCGTGTGGCTGTCGGAGGTGCGGCGCTCCGCCGCGGCCAGCGCCTTGAGCGCGTCAGCGGGGTCCTCCGGGACGGCGCCGGCCGCGGTGGCCGACGGCATGACCGGCACGGAGGCGGACGGCGTGACGGACGGCGAGGGAGCGGCGGACGTCTGTCCTGGCCGGCCGCCGGCGAGCGCCACGGCGTGCGCGGAGACCGCGGCACGCAGCGGTGTCAGCCGTTCGGTGAGCTCCGGGTGGCGGGCGATGACGGCGTCGTACTCGTCGCCGAGCGCCGTGCTCGCGGCCGCGCGCCGTGCCCGCAGGGCGGCCTGCGCACGAGCGGGGTCGGCGGACCGGCCGGACGGGCGCCGCGTCCCCGGGGAGTCACTCGAACAGCCCGTCAACATGCCGGCGGCAATCGCCCCCGTCGCCGACAGCGCACGTCTGCGTGTCGTCCCCGTGCGCCCCACGCGTGTCTCCTCGGGCTCGCAGTGATCATCGCCGCAGGCGAGCGTACCTGCGGCTCCCGGGCGGGTGGACGGCAACACCCCCCGCGACCGGATACCCTTTCTTCGACACGCGACGATCCCACAACAGCACACGCGGCCGAGGAGTCACCCGGATGAGCACCACCCAGAGCGAGAGGCTGCGCGGGCTGCTTGAGCCGCTCGTCAGCGCCGCGGAGCTGGATCTGGAAGAGATCGAGGTCTCCCGGGCGGGCCGGCGCCGCATGCTGAGGATCATCGTCGATTCCGACGAGGGCGTGGAACTGGACGCCTGTGCCGAGCTGAGCCGCGCCATCTCCGAGAAGCTCGACGAGACGGACGCGATGGGCGAGGGCGAGTACGTCCTCGAAGTCAGTTCTCCCGGCGCCGACCGCCCGCTGACCGAGCGCCGCCATTTCGTGCGCGCCACCGGCCGCCTGGTGAAGCTGCAGCTGAAGGAGGGCGGGGACCTGGTGGCCCGCCTCCTGACCGTGGACGACGAGGGACTCGACCTCGAGGTGCCCGGTGTGAAGGGGCGCAAGCCCACCGCCCGCCGGGTGGCCTTCGACGACATCGTGAAGGCCCGCGTGGAGCTCGAGTTCAACCGCAAGGACAAGAAGGAAGAGGAGGCGTAGCCGTGGACATCGACGTGAAGCTCCTGAAGGGCCTGGCCCAGGAGAAGGAGATCGCCTTCGACCTGCTGGTCGAGGCCATCGAGTCGGCCCTCCTCATCGCGTACCACCGCACCGAGGGCAGTCGCCGCCACGCCCGTGTGGTGCTGGACCGGAACACCGGCCACGTGACCGTGTGGGCCAAGGAGGACCCGTCCGATCTGGAGGAGGGGCAGGAGCCGAAGGAGTTCGACGACACTCCCTCCGACTTCGGCCGGATCGCCGCCACCACGGCCCGCCAGGTCATCCAGCAGCGGCTGCGGGACGCGGAGAACGACGTCACCTTCGGCGAGTACGCCCGCCGTGAGGGCGACATCGTGGCGGGCATGGTCCAGCAGGGCAAGGACCCCAAGAACGTCCTGGTGAGGCTGGACGACAAGCTGGAGGCGATCCTGCCGGTGCAGGAGCAGGTCCCCGGCGAGGAGTACACGCACGGTCTGCGGCTGCGCACCTACGTGGTGCGTGTGGCCAGGGGTGTGCGCGGTCCCTCCGTCACCCTGTCCCGCACCCACCCGAACCTGGTGAAGAAGCTCTTCGCGCTGGAGGTTCCGGAGATCGCCGACGGCAGTGTGGAGATCGCCGCGATCGCCCGCGAGGCCGGCCACCGCACCAAGATCGCCGTTCGCTCGACCCGCTCCGGCCTGAATCCCAAGGGCGCCTGCATCGGTCCGATGGGCAGCCGTGTGCGTAATGTCATGGCCGAGCTGCACGGCGAGAAGATCGACATCGTGGACTGGTCCGACGATCCGGCGGAGATGGTGGCGAACGCCCTGTCGCCCGCCCGGGTCAGCAAGGTGGAGGTCGTCGACCTCGGCGCCCGCTCCGCCCGGGTGACGGTCCCGGACTACCAGCTGTCGCTGGCGATCGGCAAGGAGGGGCAGAACGCCCGCCTGGCCGCCCGCCTCACCGGCTGGCGCATCGACATCCGGCCCGACACCGAGCACAGCCCCGACCAGGGCTGAGGAATGGGCAGGGGCCGAATCCCGTTGCAGTGGTGACGGGAGCCGACCAAGATCTCACAAGGATCAGGACAACAACCGTTCGATTTTTGCCCCCAAGGGGTGAGGTCGGTGCGGGGAGGTAGACTTAACCGTGTCTGGTCGGACGCATGCCCGCGTGTGCCCTGAGCGAACCTGTGTGGGATGCCGGGAGCGAGCGGCCAAGAGCGATCTGCTGCGGATCGTGGTGATCGAGGGCGAGTGCGTCCCCGATGATCGCGGTACGCTGCCCGGCCGGGGTGCGTACGTGCACCCCGCCTTGGTCTGTTTCGACCTGGCGGTCCGCCGCAGGGCGTTCCCGAGGGCCTTCCGGGCCCAGGGACCGCTCGATACCGCCGCAGTGCGGCGGTATGTCGAGCAGGCAGCACCGTAAGAGAAAGAAGTACGGCACGGATACCCCCGTGCGGTCAGGTACCTCGCGAGTTGGAAGTAGGTCGAGATTGCGATGAGCACTCGATGAGTACGCGATGAGTACGCCCATGAAGTAGCGACGGTCCGGCGGTAACCCGGACCTAAAAGGAGCGAAGTGGCTAAGGTCCGGGTATACGAACTCGCCAAGGAGTTCGGCGTAGAGAGCAAGGTCGTCATGGCCAAGCTCCAAGAACTCGGTGAATTCGTCCGTTCGGCGTCCTCGACGATCGAGGCGCCGGTTGTACGCAAACTGACTGATGCACTGCAGGGGCCCGGCGGCAACGCCGGCAAGTCCGCTGCGAAGCCTGGCGCGCCCCGCAAGGCGACGCCTTCGAAGCCTGCCGCGCCCTCGGCGCAGGCAGGACGTTCCGCTGCCCCCAAGCCCGGCGCACCGGCCCCCAAGCCGGCCCCGGCGAGCAGCACCCCCTCTTCCGCGGCCCCGGCTCCGGGACCGCGTCCGACACCGGGTCCCAAGCCCGCGCCGGCCAAGCCCGCCCCGGCGGCTCCGGTGCCCGCTGCCGAGTTCTCGGCCCCGGCTCCGGCCCAGCCCGCCGCACCGCAGGCCCCGCGTCCCGCGGGTGCCACCCCCGGTCCGCGCCCTGCCCGTCCGGCTCCGGCCGGCGGACAGCGTGACGGCGGTCAGCGTGACGGCGGCCGTGGCGGCGAGCGTCCGGCGCGTCCCGCCGGCGGCCAGGGCGCCCCGCGCCCCGGTGGCCGTCCGGCCGGTCCCCGTCCGGGCAACAACCCGTTCACGTCCGGTGGCTCCACCGGCATGGCGCGTCCGCAGACGCCCCGTCCGGGTGGCGCTCCGCGCCCCGGCGGCGCTGTTCCCGGCGCTCCGCGTCCGCAGGGCGGCCCCGGTGGCGCCCCGCGTCCGCAGGGCCAGGGCGGTGCCCGCCCGACCCCCGGCGGTATGCCTCGTCCGCAGGCCCCGCGTGCCGGTGGTCCCGGTGGCGCGCCCGGCGGTAACCGTCCGAACCCCGGCATGATGCCGCAGCGTCCTGCTGCCGGTCCCCGTCCTGGTGGCGGTCCCGGTGGTGGCGGCGGTCGCGGTCCCGGTGGTGGCGGCGGTCGTCCCGGCGGTGGCGGCGGCGGTCGTCCCGGTGGCGGCGGCGGCTTCGCCGGCCGTCCCGGTGGCGGCGGCGGCTTCGCCGGCCGTCCCGGTGCTCCCGGTGGTGGCGGCGGTTTCGCCGGCCGTCCGGGTGGCCCCGGTGGTGGCGGTGGCCGTCCCGGCTTCGGTGGCCGTCCCGGTGGTCCGGGTGGCCGTGGTGGCACGCAGGGCGCCTTCGGTCGTCCCGGCGGTCCCGCACGTCGTGGTCGCAAGTCGAAGCGGCAGAGGCGCCAGGAGTACGAGGCCATGCAGGCCCCGTCGGTCGGCGGCGTGATGCTGCCTCGCGGCAACGGACAGTCCGTCCGCCTGTCGCGCGGTGCGTCCCTCACCGACTTCGCGGAGAAGATCAACGCCAACCCGGCGTCGCTCGTGGCCGTGATGATGAACCTCGGCGAGATGGTCACCGCCACGCAGTCCGTCTCCGACGAGACGCTGAAGCTCCTCGCGGATGAGATGAACTACATCCTCGAGATCGTCAGCCCGGAGGAGGAGGACCGCGAGCTGCTCGAGTCCTTCGACATCGAGTTCGGTGAGGACGAGGGTGGCGAGGAGTTCCTCGTCGCGCGTCCGCCGGTCGTGACCGTCATGGGTCACGTCGACCACGGTAAGACCCGACTGCTGGACACCATCCGCAAGACGAACGTCGTCGCGGGCGAGGCCGGTGGCATCACCCAGCACATCGGTGCCTACCAGGTCGCGACCGTCGTCAACGAAGAAGAGCGTCGCATCACCTTCATCGACACCCCGGGTCACGAGGCGTTCACCGCCATGCGTGCCCGTGGTGCGAAGTCGACCGACATCGCGATCCTCGTGGTGGCGGCCAACGACGGTGTGATGCCCCAGACGATCGAGGCGCTGAACCACGCCAAGGCGGCCGGTGTGCCGGTCGTGGTCGCGGTCAACAAGATCGACGTCGAGGGTGCCGACCCGACCAAGGTGCGCGGCCAGCTCACCGAATTCGGTCTGGTTGCCGAGGAGTACGGCGGCGACACGATGTTCGTCGACATCTCCGCCAAGCAGGGCCTCAACATCGAGAGCCTGCTGGAGGCCGTGGTCCTCACCGCGGACGCCTCGCTCGACCTGCGGGCCAACCCGGAGCAGGACGCGCAGGGCATCGCGATCGAGTCCCACCTGGACCGTGGCCGCGGCGCCGTCGCGACCGTCCTGGTCCAGCGAGGAACCCTGCGGGTCGGCGACACCATGGTGGTCGGCGACGCGTACGGCCGTGTCCGCGCGATGCTCGACGACAAGGGCGAGAACGTGGAAGAGGCGGGTCCCTCGACTCCGGTCCTCGTCCTCGGTCTCACCAACGTCCCGGGCGCCGGCGACAACTTCCTCGTCGTCGACGAGGACCGCACGGCCCGCCAGATCGCCGAGAAGCGCGCGGCGCGTGAGCGCAACGCCAACTTCGCCCGGCGCGGAGTCCGGTTCTCGTTGGAGAACCTGGACGAGGCCCTCAAGGCCGGTCTGGTGCAGGAACTCAACCTCATCATCAAGGGCGACGCGTCCGGCTCGGTGGAGGCTCTCGAGTCCTCGCTGCTCCAGCTCGACGTCGGCGAAGAGGTCGACATCCGCGTCCTGCACCGTGGTGTGGGTGCGGTCACCGAGTCGGACATCGACCTGGCGACCGGCTCCGACGCCATCGTCATCGGCTTCAACGTCCGCGCCGCGGGCCGCGCGGCGCAGATGGCGGAGCGCGAGGGCGTCGACGTCCGCTACTACTCGGTGATCTACCAGGCCATCGAGGAGATCGAGGCGGCCCTCAAGGGCATGCTCAAGCCGGAGTACGAAGAGGTCGAGCTCGGCACGGCGGAGATCCGCGAGGTCTTCCGCTCGTCCAAGCTGGGCAACATCGCCGGTGTTCTGGTCCGCTCCGGCGAGGTCAAGCGCAACACCAAGGCGCGGTTGCTGCGCGATGGCAAGGTCATCGCGGAGAACCTCACCATCTCTGGTCTGCGTCGCTTCAAGGACGACGTCACCGAGATCCGCGAAGGCTTCGAGGGTGGTATCAACCTCGGAAACTTCAACGACATCAAGGTCGACGACGTCATCGCGACGTACGAGATGCGCGAGAAGCCGCGCGGCTGACGCACGGCACTCGTCCGGGGCCGGTCGGCGGAGATATTTCCGTCGATCGGCCCCGGCCGTTGCGTGTACGGTTTGGGTGTCCCTGCCAAGTACGGCGGGGACCCGACCGTGCCGGTCCGGCGGGAATCCTCCCGGACCCCCGGCACGACGAACCCGGACCGGCGGGACATCCGGACACACATGTATGTGGGGACACTGTCCTTCGATCTGCTTCTCGGCGACGTACGGTCGCTGAAGGAGAAGCGCTCCGTGGTCCGACCGATCGTCGCCGAGCTCCAGCGGAAGTACGGGGTGAGCGCGGCGGAGGTGAGCGGCCAGGACCTCTACCGGCGGGCCGAGATCGGCCTCGCCGTGGTGTCCGGGGACACGGGGCACCTCACGGACGTACTCGACCGGTGCGAGCGCCTCGTCGCCGCCCGGCCGGAGGTGGAGCTGCTGTCGGTACGACGCAGACTCCACAGCGACGAAGACTGAATGCAAGGCAAAGAAGGAGACGGACCAGTGGCCGACAACGCGCGGGCGAAAAAGCTGGCAGACCTCATCCGGGAGGTGGTCGCGGAGAAGCTGCAGCGTGGCATCAAGGACCCTCGCCTGGGTTCGCACGTGACCATCACGGACACCCGCGTCACGGGTGACCTGCGGGAGGCCACGGTCTTCTACACGGTCTACGGCGACGACGAGGACAGGGCCAGTGCCGCTGCGGGCCTGCAGAGCGCCAAGGGCATCCTGCGCTCGGCGGTCGGCGCGGCGGCGGGGACCAAGTTCACGCCGACCCTCACCTTCGTGGCCGACGCGCTCCCGGAGAACGCGAAGACGATCGAGGACCTCCTCGACAAGGCGCGCGCCTCGGACGCCAAGGTCCGTGAGGTGTCCTCCGGCGCCACGTACGCCGGCGAGCCGGACCCGTACCGCAAGCCCGAGGACGAGGACGAAGCCTCGGAATGACGCAGCGCACCGTCACGCCCGACGGACTTGTCATCGTCGACAAGCCGTCGGGCTTCACTTCGCACGACGTCGTCGCCAAGATGCGCGGGATCGCCAGAACCCGGCGCGTCGGACACGCGGGGACGCTCGATCCCATGGCCACCGGCGTACTGGTGCTGGGTGTCGAGAAGGCCACCAAACTTCTCGGGCACCTCGCGCTGACCGAGAAGGAGTACCTGGGCACCATCAGGCTGGGCCAGGACACCGTCACGGACGACGCCGAGGGTGAGGTCACCTCCTCCACGGACGCCTCGGCCGTCACACCTGAGGCCGTCGACGCGGGCGTCGCCGGGCTCACCGGCGACATCATGCAGGTGCCGTCCAAGGTCAGCGCCATCAAGATCGACGGAAAGCGGTCGTACGCGCGGGTGCGCGGCGGCGAGGAGTTCGACATCCCGGCCCGCCCGGTGACCGTCTCCTCCTTCCGCGTCCACGACGTCCGCCCGACGACCACGGAGGACGGCCTGCCGGTCGTCGACCTGGTCGTGTCCGTGGTCTGTTCCTCCGGCACCTACATCCGGGCGCTCGCCCGCGATCTCGGTGCCGTGCTCGGTGTGGGCGGGCACCTGACGGCACTGCGGCGCACCCGGGTCGGCCCGTACGGCCTGGACGCGGCGAAGACCCTCGACCAGCTCCAGGAGGAGCTGACCGTGATGCCGATCGCCGAGGCGGCGGCCGCCGCCTTCCCCCGGTGGGACGTGGACGAGCGGCGGGCCAAGCTGCTCACCAATGGCGTGCGGCTCGAGATGCCTGCCCACGACCGCGCCCCCGTGGCGGTCTTCGGGCCCGACGGACGCTTCCTGGCGCTCGTGGAGGAGCACAACGGCAAGGCGAAGAGCCTGGCCGTCTTCGGCTGACCGAGTCCGCCGATGTCCCGAGGCGGATGTCGATCGGTCGTGGGTGTCGATCGATAGTGGATGTCGACTCGTCGTGGGGGGGGGGGGGCGGGTGGGGCGGCCCGGCCCCCCCGCCACC
>NZ_JBFAQK010000100.1:0-9926 GCF_040677245.1 Streptomyces kurssanovii | reverse complement strand
GCGGAGCCATGCCGACTGACGACAACGCGGCGTGGGGGCACCTCCCGTGCCCGGAGGGCTACGGGGGAGTGCGTGCCAGGGCCCGCGAGCCCGGCGTGATCCAAACGAGAGGCCCTAGGTCTTTCGTTCGGACCGGGCCGGGTCAGTGCGCCTCGCGGACCTCGGCGGGCGTGGGGGCCGTGCCGCCGAGGTGGGCGGGCACCCACCAGGTGTCGGCCGCGTCCCGGGGGCGCACGGGGTAGGCGCGCTGCGCCGCCTCGAGCAGTTCCTGGACACGCTCGCGCAGCCGGCGGGTGATCGCGCCGGCGTACTGGTCGGCGGGCGCCTCGAGGGGCTCACCGACGCGGATGGTCACAGGGATGTGGGAGCGCTTGAAGTTGCGCGGCCGCCCCTTGGTCCACAGCCGCTGAGTGCCCCACAGCGCCATCGGGATCAGCGGGACGCCCGCCTCCTGCGCGAGCCGTGCCGCACCCGACTTGAACGACTTCAGGGTGAACGACTGCGAGATCGTCGCCTCGGGGAAGACACCCACGATCTCGCCGGAGCGCAGGGAGTCCAGCGCGTGCGCGTACGCGGCCTCGCCCTGCTTGCGGTCCACGGGGATGTGCTTCATCCCCCGCATCAGCGGGCCCGAGATCTTGTGGCGGAAGACCGACTCCTTCGCCATGAAGCGCACCAGGCGCTTCTGCGGCAGGGCGCCGAGGCCGGTGAAGATGAAGTCCAGATAGCTGATGTGATTGCTGACCAGCACCGCTCCGCCGGTGCGCGGAATGTTCTCCGACCCCTGAGTGTCGATCTTCAGGTCGAGCGCCTTGAACATCGTGAGAGCGGCGCCGATGACCGGCCGATAGACGAGCTCTGCCATGGGGGGAGGACCCTTTCGTCAAGCCCGGGGAGGGTTCGCCCGGTTGGAAGTTACGCAGCCGTAGGTTTTCGGCTTTGGGCCGATCGTGCCCCATGTGCGCCGTGCTGACCAGTCCTGGACGCGCGCGGGCGCGAGATTCTCATCACTTCACGGACGGGAACCCGGCCCCGGCGCGGCCTGCGGGAATCCCCGCCGCGCCGGGAACGCTGCAGCTCGAAGAAGTGAACGCACGGAGCACGACGGAAGGCGGAGAAGGTGCGCGGACAGGACGCGGAACGACGGCTGGGTGCGCCGGAGCTGGGCCGACGGCCGGGCGAGCGCGCCACCCTCGTCCAGTTCTCCACCGCCTTCTGCCAGCCCTGCCGGGCCACCCGGCGGATCCTCGCCGACATCGCCGCGATGGTCGACGGAGTCGTCCATGTCGAGATCGACGCCGAGGACCACCTCGCCCTTGTACGCGAACTCGGCGTCGAGAGCACGCCGACCGTGCTGGTCCTCGACGCCGCCGGACGGATCGTCACCAAGGCCGCAGGCACGCCCCGCAAGGCCGATGTCATCGCCGCGCTGGGGCGGGCGATATGACGCCCGTGACCCTGGTCGCACCTGCCGGTGCGCACTTGACTGTGTACGCCATGTATCGCCAGGCTGGCTTCCGTGCTTCCAGAATTCCTTCTCGACGGGCGGGTTCATGCCGATCTCTCCCGTGACGCGAGCGCTCGCTGTCAGGCTGCCCGTGCAGCCGCAGTCGCATAGTCCGCTCCCCAAGAAGGAACACTCGATGACGGCCTCGCCCGATCTCGGCGCCGCCCAGCTCGCCTCTCCCGACCTCCTGCGCTCGGTCTTCCGGCAGCACGCCGCCGGTGTCGCGGTGATCACCGCGGCGGGACCGCGTCCGGTCGGATTCACCGCGACGTCGCTCACCTCCGTAGCGGCCGAGCCGCCGCTGATCTCGTTCGGTGTGGGCACCGGCTCGTCCAGCTGGCCCGTCGTCGCGGACGCCGGACATGTCGGCGTGCACATACTCGGCGAGCACCAGCGCGAGCTGGCAGCCACCTTCGCCCGCAGCGGCGCCGACCGCTTCGCGCCGCCGACGAGCTGGCGCGCCGGGCCGGAGGGCGTCCCCGTGCTGGACGGTGTGCTTGCCTGGATGGTGTGCCGGGTCGTGGCCCGGGTGCCCGCGGGTGACCATCGCATCGTGATCGCCGAGGCGGTCGTCGGGGATCCGGCGGGCGGCGGCCGGCCACTGCTCTACCACCAGGGGCGCTTCACCGCTCTGCGGGAGTGAACTGTGCGGAGGCGGCGGCCGGTCCGTTGTCAAGGTCACAGTGCAAAGCGCTTGCTTAGCGGGAACACACTGGGTGTACTGACGAGTAATATTTCGTTCGGAGCGCGGCCCGCCCCGACCGGGATCCGCCCCATCGGACGCCTATGCTGCGTTCACAAGGCAGTCCAGTAGAGACGATGCAGTAGGAGAGCCGGCGTGAGCCTGAGGATCGTTGTCTGTGTGAAGTACGTGCCCGACGCCACCGGCGACCGGCACTTCGCCGATGACCTGACCGTCGACCGCGACGACGTCGACGGCCTGCTGTCGGAGCTGGATGAGTACGCGGTCGAGCAGGCGCTGCAGATCGCGGACGAGGCGGACGATGCCGAGGTCACCGTGCTGACCGTCGGCCCCGAGGACGCCAAGGACGCGCTGCGCAAGGCGCTGTCCATGGGTGCCGACAAGGCCGTCCACGTCGAGGACGACGACCTGCACGGCTCCGACGTCATGGGCACCTCGCTGGTGCTCGCGAAGGCGATCGAGAAGACCGGTTACGACCTGGTCATCGCCGGCATGGCCTCCACCGACGGCACCATGGGCGTGCTGCCGGCGATCCTCGCCGAGCGTCTGGGTGTCCCGCAGGTCACCCTGCTCTCCGAGGTCTCCGTCGAGGACGGCACCGTGAAGGGCCGCCGCGACGGCGACACCGCCAGCGAGCAGCTCGAGGCGTCCCTGCCGGCCGTCGTGTCGGTGACGGACCAGTCGGGCGAGGCGCGCTACCCGTCCTTCAAGGGCATCATGGCCGCCAAGAAGAAGCCGGTGGAGTCCCTGGACCTCGAGGACCTCGAGATCGACGCGGAAGAGGTCGGCCTCGAGGGCGCCTGGACCAAGGTCGACTCGGCCGCGGAGCGCCCGGCCCGCACCGCCGGCACGATCGTCAAGGACGAGGGCGAGGGCGGCAAGCAGCTCGCGGAGTTCCTCGCGAGCCAGAAGTTCATCTAGAGGCTTCGGCCCTTTACCGCCCCCTTCATACTTCGCAAGCAGGAGAGAAGAAGTCCCATGGCTGAAGTTCTCGTCTACGTCGACCACGTGGACGGCGCCGTCCGCAAGCCCACCCTTGAGCTGCTGACGCTGGCCCGCCGCATCGGCGAGCCCGTCGCCGTCGCTCTCGGCTCCGGTGCCAAGAACACCGCCGCCGCGCTCGCCGAGCACGGCGCGGTGAAGGTCCTCACGGCCGATGCCCCCGAGTTCGCCGAGTACCTGGTCGTCCCGAAGGTGGACGCGCTGCAGGCCGCGTACGAGGCCGTCTCCCCGGCCGCCGTGCTCGTCCCGTCCTCCGCCGAGGGCAAGGAGATCGCGGCCCGCCTCGCGGTCCGTATCGGCTCCGGCATCATCACCGACGCCGTCGACCTCGAGGCCGGCGACGAGGGCCCGGTCGCGACGCAGTCCGCGTTCGCCGCGTCCTTCACCACCAAGTCCCGCATCACCAAGGGCACCCCGGTCATCACGGTCAAGCCGAACTCGGCCGCCGTGGAGGCCGCCCCGGCCGCCGGCACCGTCGAGGCGCTGTCCGTCTCCTTCTCCGGGAAGGCCACGGGCACCAAGGTCGTCTCGCGCACCCCGCGTGAGTCGACCGGCCGCCCGGAGCTGACCGAGGCCGCGATCGTGGTCTCCGGCGGCCGTGGCGTCAACGGAGCCGAGAACTTCGCGATCATCGAGGCGCTCGCCGACTCCCTCGGTGCCGCCGTGGGTGCCTCGCGCGCCGCCGTCGACGCCGGCTGGTACCCGCACACCAACCAGGTCGGCCAGACCGGCAAGTCCGTGTCGCCGCAGCTGTACATCGCCTCCGGCATCTCCGGCGCGATCCAGCACCGCGCCGGCATGCAGACCTCGAAGACCATCGTGGCCATCAACAAGGACGCCGAGGCCCCGATCTTCGACCTCGTCGACTACGGCGTGGTCGGCGACCTCTTCGAGGTCGTCCCGCAGCTGACCGAAGAGGTCAAGACCCGCAAGGGCTGACCCGCGGGTTCTCTTTCGGCCAGGGGCCGCGTGGTGGTTCTCCACCGCGCGGCCCCGGTCCGTTCCGGGGGACCATTGACGCAGATCACGGCCGCCCATTAACTTCATTCAACAGAATGTTGAATCCGTGATGCGGAAACCACGGATCCCGAAGTGTGCGGAGGGTGTGGGAATGGGTCAGCAGGAGAAGGTGGCGACGAGCCTCGCGGGCGCGGTCAGCGAGGGCATCAGCGCCTCCCTGGCGACGGTGGACGCGGAACTCGCCCGCCGCTACCCCGGGGATCCGGGCACCCGCCAGCCCGTCCACACCGTCTACGTCCCCGGCAACGACTTCGCCGCCGGCACGATCCGCTCGTGGGGCGACCAGGCACTCGCCGCGCTCGACGAGCACGCGCCCGACGCCCGCACGTTCGCCCGCGTCCTCGGCCTCGCGGACGAGCTCGCGGAGCCCGTGTACACCCGCGTTCGCGCCAAGCTGGAGCGCGAGCCGATCGAGGACCTGCGCGTCGACTTCGAGGACGGCTACGCGGGCCCCGACGAGGACGCCGACGCCGCACGAGCCGCGCGGCTGATCTCCGAGGCGTACGAACAGGGCACCGCCGCCCCGTACATGGGCATCCGGATGAAGTGCATGGAGGCCGCCGTACGCGACCGCGGCATCCGCACCCTCGACATCTTCCTCACCGGCCTGAGCGAGCGCGGAGGGCTGCCCGACGGGCTCGTCCTGACCCTCCCCAAGGTCACCTACACCGAGCAGGTCACCGCAATGGTGCGCCTCGTCGAGGAGTTCGAGAAGGCCCGCGGCCTGGAGCCCGGCCGCATCGGCTTCGAGATCCAGATCGAGACCA
This sequence comes from Streptomyces kurssanovii, assembly GCF_040677245.1. Classification (NCBI taxonomy): domain Bacteria; kingdom Bacillati; phylum Actinomycetota; class Actinomycetes; order Kitasatosporales; family Streptomycetaceae; genus Streptomyces; species Streptomyces kurssanovii. The sequence goes on along the minus strand of NZ_JBFAQK010000100.1, from coordinate 4,927 downwards.
GCCAGTCGATCCTCGCCGCCGACGGCACCGCCACCGTCGCCCGCATGATCGACGCGGCCGAGGGCCGGGCCACCGGACTTCACTACGGCACCTTCGACTACAGCGCCTGCCTCGGCGTCAGCGCGGCCTACCAGTCCAGCGACCACCCCGCCGCCGACCACGCCAAGGCCGTCATGCAGGTGGCCGCCGCCGGCACCGGAGTACGCGTGTGCGACGGGTCCACCAACGTGCTGCCCGTCGGACCCGCCGAGAAGGTGCACGACGCCTGGCGGCTCCACTACGGCCTCACCCGCCGTGCCCTCGCCCGCGCCTACTACCAGGGCTGGGACATGCACCCCGGCCACCTCCCCACCCGGTACGCCGCCGTGTTCGCGTTCTACCGCGAGGGCTTCGAGCAGGCGGCGGCACGCCTCGCCGCCTACGCCGGCCACGTGGGCGGCGACGTCATGGACGAGCCCGCCACCGCCAAGGCGCTCAGCTCCTACCTGCTGCGCGGCATCGACTGCGGTGCGCTCGACGAGGCGGAGGTCAACGGCCTGACCGGCCTCGACCGCGCCGGTCTCGACAGCTTCGCCCGGCCGCGGCGCGGCGACCTGACCGCCACAGCCGGGTAGCACCCGCCGTCGGCAGTGCGCTGCCCCCTCCAGGCCCTGGCCGGGGCCTAGTCTGTGATCCGTCACTTTCGGATCCGAGGAGCGGGGCAGCGGTGTCAACGGGGGAGAACGAGCGGCTGGCCGGGCGCTACCGGCTGGTCGAACAGCTGGGGCGCGGCGGCATGGGCGTCGTCTGGCGGGCGGTCGACGAGGTGCTCGGCCGCGAGGTCGCCGTCAAGGAACTGCGCACGTACACCGACTCGTCGGCGCCCGAACTGGCCGACCTGACCGTGCGGATGCAGCGAGAGGCACGGGCCGCCGCCCGCGTCCGGCATCCCGGGGTCGTCGCCGTCCACGACGTCGCGGAGCACGAGGGCCGGCCGGTCATCGTGATGGAACTCGTCGACGGCCCCTCGCTCGACGACGTGCTGAACACCCGCGGCGTGATGGACCCGCGGGAGGCCGCCCGCATCGGCGCGAGCGTGCTCGAGGCGCTGAGCGCCGCGCACCGCGCCGGTGTGCTGCACCGGGACGTCAAGCCGGGCAACGTCCTGCTGGACCGCTCCGGCCGTGTCGTGCTCACCGATTTCGGCATCGCGGCCATGGACGATCCCGGCGACGGCTCCACGTCCCATCTCACCCGCAGCGGTGAGATCGTCGGCTCCCTCGACTACCTGGCACCCGAGCGCGCCCAGGGCAACGACCCGGGTCCGGCCTCCGACGTGTGGGCGCTCGGCGCCACCCTGTACGCGGCCGTCGAAGGCTCCTCGCCGTTCCGCCGCACCTCCACCTGGTCGACGCTCACCGCGATCGTCGTCGAGCCGCTGCCGGAGCCCCGGCGCGCCGGTCCGCTCGGGCCGGTACTGCGGCAGCTGATGCACAAGGATCCGGCGCGGCGGCCCGACGCCGAGGCGGCGGCGCGGATGCTGTCGGCCGTCGCCGCGGGAGAGGATCCCGCCGGACACACGGCGCCGCTCGGGCGGCCGGCGGACGGGCCCCGGGAACAGGCGCCGCCCAGGGTGCCGACCGTGCTCGACGCGACGCCGTACCAGCCGCAGGGCTTCGGTCCCGCGGAGTCCGGACCCGCCGTGGGAAGTGCGGTGCCCGCTCCCGGGGCGTCGTACGCGCCGCAGGCGCCCGGTTCCGTGGGCGGCGGTGCGACGCCGGGCCCTGCGGCGCCGTACCCGCCGCAGGCGGCAGGCTCCCCAGGCGCAGGCGCCACCGGTCCCGCGGAACCGTTCGGCCGTTCCGACGGCCGGCCGGTCCGGCGCGGTCGCGGCAAGGTGATGATCGCCGCGGCGGTCGCCGCGGTCCTGCTCGCCGGAGGCGGCGTGACGTACGCGCTCGTCGGCAAGGACGGCAGCGGCACCGGCGGCGAACTCGCGGGCGGCGAGGCCGCAGGCCCCTCCACCGGTGAGAGCCCTTCCGGTGACACGCCGGGCACCAGCCCGACGGGCGAGCAGTCCCCGAGCACCGGTACCGGGTCCGACGACAAGGCCACGGACGGGAAGAAGTCCCCGTCGCCGTCCTCGAAAGCGCCCGCGCCGGGCGGCACAGCGGCCGGATCGGACTCCGGCGGTCCGACCGGCGGAAGCGGGAGCGGCTCGGGCGGTGGCGCCGACGGCGGCGCTTCCGGCGGCTCCACGGGCGGTTCCACGGGCGGGAGTTCGACCAGCGGCGGAGCGGCCGGCGCCGGCGGTACGACGGGCGGCGGCGACGCGGAGCCCGCGCCGGCGTGCCACGCGATCGGCGCCGGCAAGTACAACTGCCAGGTGTGGAAGACCGCGCACTCCTACGACGACGGCGGCGCCCAGGTCGGTGTCCTCAACGCGGGCACCAACTACTTCTACTGCCAGGCGAACCTCGGCCGCCGTGAGACCTCCGGCGAGTGGACCAACGTCTGGTGGGCCAAGACGGACGACGACAGCGGCAACCGCGACGTCTGGGTGAGCGACGTCTACCTCCAGGGCGGCGCCGACGACGAGCCGGTGCCGGGCCTCCCCGTCTGCTGACCTGCCCGCCGTCCCTGCCGGGCGCGTCCCCGCCCGCCCGGTCAGGACGGCGGCGGGATCTCGCCGGAGCCGCGCGGCACGAGCACCGTCTCCAGCGCCACCTGGGCCGGCTCGTCGTTCACCCCGTCGAGCCTGCGGAACAGCCGCTCCGCCGCCGTGCGCCCCAGCGCCGCGGCGTCCTGGGCTATGACGGTGATACCGAGCAGGTCCGCCAGCTCGATGTCGTCGAACCCGACGAGCGCGACGCGCTGGTCGTGCCCCGCGAGGACCCGTACGGCGGTCACCGTCACCCGGTTGTTGCCGGCGAAGATCGCGGTGACCGGCTCGGGGCCCGCAAGCACCGACTTCACGGCCTCCTGCACCCGCTCCGGGGCCGTCGAGCCGAGGGCGACCCACGAGTCGTCGATCACCAGACCCGCGTCCTCCATGGCGGCCCGGTAGCCGCGCAGCCGCTCCACGGCGGTGTGGATGCGCGGCTGGTCGCCGATGAACGCGATACGGCGGTGGCCGTGCGCGATCAGATGCGCCACACCGGCCCGGGCGCCGCCGAAACTGTCGGAGAGCACCACGTCCGCGTCGATCCGGCCCGGCGGACGGTCGACGAACACGGTGGCCACGCCCGCCTTCATCTCCGGCTCCAGATAGCGGTGGTCGTCGCCCGCCGGAATCACGATCAGGCCGTCCACCCGGCGGGCGCACAGCGCCAGCGCCAGCTCCTGCTCCCGCTCCGGGTCCTCGGCGCTGGAGCCGTTGATCAGCAGCGCGCCGTGGGCCCGCGCGACCTCCTCGACCGCGCGGCTCAGCGGACCGTAGAACGGGTCGGCGAGATCCTCGAGAACGAGACCGATGGACGCGGTGCGGCCCTTGCGCAGCACGCGCGCGCTGTCGTTGCGGCGGAACCCGAGGGACTCGATCGCCTCCTGCACCCGGCGCTCCGTGTCCGGCGTGACACCCGGCTCGCCGTTCACCACGCGCGACACCGTCTTCAGCCCCACGCCCGCCCGTGCCGCCACGTCCTTCATCGTGGGCCGGTTCCCGTAGCGGGGCTCGGGGCCGCGAGGGCCGCCCGGAGGCGTCGGGGGACGGGTCGAATCGGCCACAGTGCGCTGTCCTTCTGGGTCTGGGCGGTCACGTTCTTCGTATTTGTAGCGTGTGGCGTCGAGCATAGGCCCTGGACAACGTTGTCAGGGGAATGGAGACTGTTATGGAAACCGCAGGTCCGACAGCTCCCGGGGGATCCCGTACCGATGCATAACAGCCTCGTCGCCGCTCTCGACATCGGCGGCACCAAGATCGCCGGCGCGCTGGTGGACGGCAATGGCGCGATTCTCCACCGCGCCCAGCGCCCCACACCCGCCCACGACGACGGCGAGACGGTGATGCGCGCGGTCGAGAACGTCCTCGCCGAGCTGGCGGCGTCACCGCTGTGGGTCCGGGCCACGGCGCTCGGCATCGGCAGCGCCGGCCCGGTCGACGCCTCCGCCGGTACGGTCAGCCCGGTCAACGTGCCCGGGTGGCGCGGGTTCCCGCTCGTCGAGCGGGTGTCGCACGCCATCGGCCGCCACCTGCCGATCACGCTCGTCGGCGACGGCGTCGCCATGACCGCCGCCGAACACTGGCAGGGCGCCGCCCGCGGCTACGACAACGCGCTGTGCATGGTCGTCTCCACCGGCGTCGGCGGCGGCCTGGTGCTCGGCGGCAAGCCGCACGCCGGACCGACGGGCAACGCCGGGCACATCGGCCACATCAGCGTCGACCTCGACGGCGACCTGTGCCCCTGCGGCGGGCGCGGCTGCGTGGAACGCATCGCGAGCGGGCCCAACATCGCCCGTCGGGCGCTCGAGAACGGCTGGCGGCCCGGGCCCGGCGGGGACACGTCCGCCGCGGCCGTCGCGGAAGCGGCGCGCGCCGGCGACCCCGTCGCCACCGCGTCGTACGAGCGCGCCGCCCAGGCGCTCGCCGCGGGGATCGCCGCCACCGCCACGCTCGTCGAGATCGAGATCGCCGTGGTCGGCGGGGGAGTGGCCGGGGCGGGCGACGTTCTGTTCGGCCCGCTGCGGCGTGCGCTGCGCGACTACGCCACGCTCTCCTTCGTCCAGCGGCTGACCGTCGCGCCCGCGGTGACCGGCACGGACGCCGGACTGGTGGGCGCGGCGGCCGCGGCGACGCTGGGTCAGGGGGAGGCGGCGGTTCCGGCGGGGCGGGGCTGAGCGGTCCTGGGCGTGGCCCGGTGCGGGGGCGTGACTACTTACCTCTTGTTCGCCTGCACACCCAGCGCCTGCCAGCAGTGAGACCAGTGTCAGCGTGGAGGGAACTACTCGC
>NZ_JBFAQK010000099.1:0-11135 GCF_040677245.1 Streptomyces kurssanovii | reverse complement strand
GTCCGTCCCCGGCCGGGGACGGACGGCGGCCGCCGCCTTCACCAGCGACGCGCTCGGCCGGAGTGACCGTACGGGGCTCACGCGTCTCCGACCAGGACATTGAGCAAGGCATGAGGTGGACCGGTGCCGGGAAACGGTCGGACGGTCATGGCGTAGCGTCATGGTCATGACCACGCCGCACAACCCGTACGGGCAGCAGCCGAATCCCTACGGCGGGCCGCCGCAGCCGCAGCCGCCTTATCCGGGGCAGGCAGCCCCGCCCGTACCCCAGCAGCCCGGGTACGGCGGGCAGCCGTACCCGCCCGCGGGCGGCTGGGGAGCTCCCTCGCCCTACCCGTACGCTCCGCCGGTCCAGCCGCCGAAGAAGGACCACACCGCCAGGAACGTGGTCATCGTGATGGCGTCGATCGTCGGGCTCATCGCCTTCGGCTGGGTCGCGACCGATGTCATCCGCCCGGCCGGGGGCGGCGGCACGTCGTACCCGGCCGCGGAGTACCGGCTGACCGCACCCCGGACGCTGCTCGACGGGAAGTACGAGCTCGCCGACGACCAGTCCGCCCAGCGGCAGAAGGAGCTCGAGTCGTCACCGGTCGACGAGACCGACATCCGTGACCCGCAGGCCACGGTGGCCCAGTACACGTCCACGTCTGAGGGCGGGGTCCTGGTGCTGTCCGGAATGCACGGCCGCATCAAGAACCCCGACACGGCCCGCGGGAAGATGCTCGACGGCGCGGCGACGGCGGACGGCGCCACCCTCGCCGTGCCGGCGAAGGACGTCACCCCGGCCGGCTCGGAGGTCACCATCACCTGCCAGGTCGTGACGATGACTCAGGACGGCGGCGGCACCAGCTCGTTGCCCATCTGCGCCTGGGCCGACGACAACACGAACGCGTCGGTGACCGTGGTCACGGCCGCCACGTCGACGAAGTCCCCGCAGGACATCGACCTCGACGCGGCGGCCGAGGCCACGGCGAAGGTCCGCGAGGAGATCCGCAAGCCGCTCAGCTGAGTCCAGGCGGCCGCGCCGCCCCCGGCAGGTCCTCGCCGCAGAAGACGCACACGAAGTGTTCCTCCCGTACGACGTTGAGCGCCGTGCAGCCCGTGCAGTGGCGGAAGAGGAACTCGTGCGTGAACCGCGCGGGTCGCGGGATCCCGGCCCCGTCGAGGGCGGCGGCGACGGACGGCCAGCAGTCGGGGTCGGGGCAGTAGCCGGTGGACTGGTTACTGACCTCGACCACTTCCAGGCGGCCGCCGGCCCGCCCGAAGGCGACCTCCCCGGCCGCACGGACACTGGCCCGCCCGGCACAGGCCACATGCTCGCTGCGCCGGGGGGCGAGCCGCAGGAACCCGTCACCGTCGACGACATACGTGAACGGCTCCGCGAAGTCGCCAGGGTCCTGCTCGGCCGCCCATGCCTCGAAGTCGTCCCTGCCGCGCACGATCCGGCCCCCCGGCGCGTCCTCCGCGGCCCGCCACGGCTCGGGCGGGCCGCCATACGTGGAGCGGCGGGGCCCGTCGGTCGATATGACGGTCCTGGCCAGGATCCGTGCCACGCCCTCCCCCACGAGACGCACCTTGGCGCTGTGGGGAGGGTCGACGGCATCCAGGCCGTATCCGAACTTCTCGATCCGGTCGAGCACGAGGCTCCCGGCCTCGTACGCCTGTCCCGTCCGCGCGACGCCGCCCACGCACCGGACGACGCACACGGCCACCCGGGTGTCCGCCGATTCGACGCCGATGATGTGCAACTCGCCCCGAGTCACCGGAATCACGGCGTCAGGACCCCGTCCAGGAACGGCTCGATCGCCGTCCGCCAGCCGGACGGGCAGTCGTAGTGGACCAGGTGTCCCGCGTCGGACACCTCGCCGTACTGCCCGCGGGGCAGTACGCGGACCATCTCCTGGGCCTCCGCGCGGCCGAGTTCGCCGTCGAGGCCGCGGACCACCAGCGTGGGGCAGCGGACCTGGGCCAGCTCCTCCCAGTGGGCGTCGTGGACCCACGTCTCCCGCGACGTGAGCATCTGCCGGCGGGAGAACACCGGGCGCCAGCCGTCGGCCCGCTCCGCCATGACCTCGGCGAAGAACTCGCCGCGGGCCGTGTTCGGCCGCTCGACCCGGGGATCGTCCTCGCCGAACCACTTGCGGACGTCCGCCAGGGTCGCGAACGGGACGGGCCAGGAGCGGAACCACTCCTCCCACTCGCGCTGCGACGCGGCGCCGAGCGCGGAGGCCCGCATGTCGCAGATGATCAGGGCCTGGACCAGGTCGGGGCGCTTGGCCGCGAGCTGCCAGGCGGTGAGGGCGCCCATCGCGTGACCGATCAGGGTCACGGGCGCGAGGCCGAGCTGTTCGATCGCGGCCTCGGCGTCCGCCACGTACGCGTCGCGGGTGTACGGCCCTTCCGCGGGTTTGTCACTGCGGCCGTGGCCGCGCTGGTCGAGTGCGACCGCGCGGTGCCGCTCGGTGAGCCACCGGGCCGTGGAGGCCCAGTGCGATGCCCGGCCCATCAGGCCGTGGAGCAATAAGACCCCCGGGGCGTGGTCCCCTTCCGCGCGGCCCTTCGGCGGGTCCGCGAACTCCCAGGCAGCCAGGCGTACGCCACCTGCTCCGGTCACGTCGATGCGCCGCACCATCGGCCCTGGCACCCCCTTCTCTCCCCCGAGTAGGACTGGCTCGTCATGAGCCTCGTGTCGGGGCTCGTGCGAACCCCGGTCGAACTCCGTCAGACTATCGAACCTTTATTCGAAAACGCGGTTCTGCCACGCAACACCGCTCGTTCGAGTGACCACCTGCCGGGATTGACTCGCGCTGTCGAGGGGAGATCTTCTGCGGGAGGCGGGCCGCTCGGGGAAAAACGGTCCGTGGGGATTGACCCTGGGAGCTCGGGGCTCCGGGTCAGCACAGGGGAGGACAGGTCCCGGCGCCCTCGGGCGCCGGGACTCCTTCCTGTCAGCTGGTTCCCGCGGAAGCGGCAGCACAAGGAGGCGCCCGGAAGTCCACGCGGGCGTCCGCGCCGGTTCCCGCGCGGGGCGTACGACGGGCGCATCACCGGATTCCTCCCCTGCCCTCGGTGGGGGTCCCCACCCCCCGGCCGTGGCCATATGCCTCAGCCTCAGAGTGGCACGCGATTGCCGCGGCCGCTGCCATTCCGGACGGAAAACGGTTTCATCCATGTGAAATGACGGACCGGCCCCGCCCCCTCCGGAGAGGGGACGGGGCCGGTCCGGACACAAAGCAGCGCTTCAGGACGCCCGCGCTGCGTGCAGACGTCGCGCCTCAGCGCCTCAGCGCTTCGCGACGAACACGTGCGAGGCGACCTCCGCCTCCAGCTCCGCCGCCTCACCGCTGCTGCCCACGAGCACACCGCCCGCCGACTCCGTCACGCTCACCACGGAACCGGGCTGCACGCCCGCACGCCGCAGCGTGTACATCAGCTGGGCGTCGGTCTGGATCGGCTCACCGATCCGTCGCACGACGACCGTCTTGCCGTCCGGACCCGGGTCCAGCTCGGCCAGGGAGACCATGCTGTCGTCCAGGAACGGGTCGGCCTCGGCCTTCTCCCCCAGCTCCTCGAGGCCCGGGATCGGATTCCCGTACGGCGACTCCGTCGGGTGACGCAGCAGCTCCAGCACCCGCCGCTCCACCGCCTCGCTCATCACGTGCTCCCAGCGGCAGGCCTCCGCGTGGACCTGCTCCCACTCCAGCCCGATCACGTCGACGAGCAGACACTCGGCGAGCCGGTGCTTGCGCATCACGCGTGTGGCCAGCTGCCGGCCTTCGCCGGTCAGTTCCAGATGCCGGTCCCCGGCCACCGTCACCAGACCGTCGCGCTCCATGCGCGCCACGGTCTGGCTGACCGTCGGACCGCTCTGGTCGAGCCGTTCCGCGATTCGGGCCCGCATGGGCACCACACCTTCCTCCTCGAGCTCGAGGATGGTGCGGAGATACATCTCCGTCGTGTCGATCAGTCCGGACATACGTGCCCCTCGATGCTGTGACTTGAAATCAGTCGTTCGCTGGCCCCAGGTCAATTCTTGCGCATCGCGCCGACAACCGTGCCGCGCTGTGCCAGGGCCGTATTGACAGGGCAATGGTCCAGACCGCAACGTGATCCGCGACACGGGTACCCCAGGTATTCCCCCACCCCTGCGGAAAGGGCTCGGCGATGAGCGAGAGCAAGCTGGCCGGTCAGTTCTTCGACGCCGCGATCGGTCTGCTGCAGCACGTGCGGGACGAGGAGTCCCGCAACATCGCGGCCGCCGGCTCCGCCGTCGCCGACACCGTGCAAGCGGGCGGCCGGCTCTTCGCGTTCGGCGCCGGCCACTCCTCGCTCGCCGCGCAGGACGTCGTCTACCGGGCCGGCGGTCTCGCCGTGATGAACCTGCTCGCCGTACCCGGCGTCGTCGGCGTCGACGTCATGCCGGCCACCCTCGGCTCCGCGCTCGAGCGCGTCGACGGGCTCGCGGGCGCGGTGCTCGACTCCAGCCCCGCACGGGCCGGCGACCTGCTCGTGATCATCTCCCTCTCGGGACGCAACGCGCTGCCCGTCGAGATGGCCATGAACGCCCGCGCCCTCGGCCTCACGGTCATCGGTGTGACCTCCGTCGCCTACGCCACGGAGACGAAGTCCCGCCACTCGTCCGGCACGTTCCTCAAGGACCACTGCGACATCGTGCTCGACTCCCACATCGCCGTCGGCGACGCGGAGCTGACCCACGAGAGCATCGAGGCACCGTTCGCCCCCGCCTCGACCGTCGTGACCAGCGCGCTGATGCAGGCGACGATGGCCGCCGCGGCGGAGCAGCTCGCCGACCGGGGCATCGAGCCGCCGCTGCTGCGCTCGGGCAACGTCGACGGCGGGCACGAGTGGAACGGCCGCGTGATGGCCGAGTACCGGGACCGCATCTTCTTCCGGCACTGAGCCCGCCGGAGCCCTGGCCGGGGGCCGCCGGCTCACCGGCCTCGGTCGCCCGTCGACGTCGACTGCGCCAGGTCCAGTGCCGAGGCGGTGAGCACCGCGACGCTCTCCGCGTACACGGCGTCCGGGCGCTCGAACGCCGGACGGGCCGCGCCACGCAGGAAGGTCAGCACGCCGACCGTCCGGCCGCGGCTGCGCAGCACCGTGCACAAGGCGTGCGCCGCGTCCTTGGGCCACTGCCGGCGCTCCGCCCACTCCTCGGGCGTCCCCTCCGCGCCGGCGCTCGCCCGGACCGAGCCGAGCCGCTCCACGGCCTGGAGCGCCGGGTGCCCGGGCGCGTACCGCACCGGAAGCCCGCCGCCCGCCACTCCCGCGGCGGGGCCGGGCGCGCCGGCCGGTGACGCGACGGCCCGCACCAACCGCTCCCCGCCGCCGCCCTCGGTACCGCCGCCGCCCGCGCCGCCGCTCTCCTTGCCGCCCTCGACCACGTCGAGCAGGGCGTGGTCGGCGAAGCCCGCCAGCGCGAAGTCGAGATACGCGGTCGCCGCCTCCAGCGGGTCCTCGCATTCGGAGGCCGCACGCCCCGCCCGGTGCAGCTGACTCGACCTGAACCGCAGCCGGTTCGCCTCCTGCTCCGCCAGCTTGGCGTCCGTCACGTCGTGGAACAGCCACCCCACCCCGAGCGGAACCGGCTCCTCCGCCAGCGGGGAGGCCAGCCGTACGAACCCGCTGCGCCAGCAGCGCCGTTGCTCCCGCCCGTCGGTCGACGCGACGGCCACCCACAGGTCCGCCAGACCCCGCGGCGCACCCTCCGCCAGCACATGGTGCAGCGCGCCCTCCAGCTCCTCCACGCCCTGCTCCAGCAGCTCGCCGAGCGGCCGCCCCAGCGCGGACGTACGCCCCGCCCCGAGCGCACGGGCCGCCTCGCCGTTGACGACGGCGGGCCGCAGATCCACGTCGACCAGCACGACACCCCACGACGCCTCGTCGAAGAGCGCCTCGCTCAGCGCGATGGACCGCTCCAGGTCGATCTGGGTGTGCACCTCGCTGAAGGCGCAGTACACCCCGGCCGGCTCGCCGTCCGCGCCCAGCACCCGCGCGGACTGGGTCCGTACGAGCACCCGCCCGCCGTCCTTCCGCAGCAACGCGAACTCGTGCACCTGCCGGCCCGGCGCGTCCATCGCGGCCATCAGCCTCCCCTGCACCTCGGCCGCGTCCGCGCTGCGCACGGCCCACCCGGCGAAGCCCCGCCGCCCGACGGCCTCCCGCGCCGACCAGCCGAGTATCCGCTCCGCCTCACGGTTCCAGTGCGTCACGACCCCGGCGGCGTCGAAGGCACAGAGCGCGGCGTCCATGCCGTCGAGCAGCGCGGCGAGCAGATCCGCCCCCGGCGGCCCCGGCTCGCGCCCGCCGACACCGGGCGCGTCGGTGATCTCACTCCTGGAAGCACTCATCCCGGGACCCCCTGCAGGACGTGTCCACGTGCGCTGATGCCCGTCACGACCATTCAACTTCAACGTGACGCACAACACATACGGTTCCCGGAAATCATTGCGTCCGGGTCGGGCCCGGGCCGCATGTGGGTATGCGCGCTCGCCCAGCGGCGGAAGCTGCCCGTCACAGCACCACTGTGGGCGCTGCCGGCAGACCACGCCGCCTTCGCGGTCCCTACCATCGATTCCGGACCGCGGAGGCCGCAACTGTTCGTATGCCCCACGTTTGTGCGACGAAGGCTCCGTCCCAGCGCTCTGTCTGATGCCCCCGGGCTAGGTTCGAAGTGATTTCGGACTCGTGAGGTCACTCGCTCCCAGCACACACCGGCGCTGCGCCGGTGTGTCTTCCGAGTGACCAGCCCCAGTCATCGTGATCGCCAGATCAAGGACGGTGCACCTGATGACTACGTCTTCTGTAGGTGAGCAGACCCACCAGGCTGTGCTTCCTCAGCAGCCTGCACTGGAATCCGTGGGAGCAGACACCCCTGGGAGCAGGGACGAAACGGCTCACGGACGTCCCGTCGCGCGTCGGGACACCGGCAGGAGACATGGGCGAGGGGAGACCCCCGACGGCAGCACCGGGCACCGGGGGCGACACGCCGAGCAGGCAGAGACCAGGAGCGGTGACGCTCCGATCAGAGGCAAGGGGTACAGCGGCGGTGCCGGTTCCGGACGGGTGTTCGTCCTCGCTCGGGACGGAGTCCCGCTCATGCCCTGCCACCCCGCCCGGGCACGCGAGCTGCTGAGGAGATCCCGGGCCGTCGTCGTGCGTCTTGCGCCGTTCACCATCCGGCTCAAAGATCGCGCCCGTAGCCGGTCGGACGTCAGCGGCGTCCAGCTGCGTATCGATCCCGGGTCCAAAGGCACCGGTATCGCCGTCACCGACACAAAGACCGAGAACGCCCATGACGGCGGCACAGTGACGGTACGGCGCGGCCTCGTCTCCATCGAGCTCCTGCACAGAGGAGAGCAGATCCGTAAGGCCATGGCCCAACGTGCGGGCTACCGCCGCAGGCGCCGTTCAGCGAACTGCCGCTACCGAGCTCCGCGGTACCGGAACCGTGCCCGTCCGAAGGGTTGGCTGGCCCCGTCGCTCCGCCACAGGGTCGACTCTGTCGCGTCCGTGGCGGACAGCCTGTGCCGGCTGGCTCCTGTGACCGAGATCCATATGGAGCACGCGGCATTCGACACGCACGCCATGAGTGAAGGCAGAAGCCTCAGCCCGGTCGAGTACCGCAAGGGCACGCTCGCCGGAACCGAGATCCGTGAGTATCTGCTGGCCAAGTGGAAACGATCTTGCGCTTATTGCGGGGCGTCGGACGTACCGCTGAACGTCGAGCACATTCGTTCCCGACGCCGCGGCGGTTCCAGCCGGCTTTCGAACCTGACGCTCGCCTGCGTCCCCTGCAACCAGGCCAAGGGGGCCTCCCCCGTGGAGGAATTCCTTGCCGGTTCTCCGGGGCGCCTGAAAGCGATCTTGCGCGACGTCAGGATGCCGCTGCACGATGCGGCCGCGATGAACGCGACCCGTGGACGGTTGCTCGACGCGCTCGGGCTTCTCGGACCACCGGTGCGCACGTGGACCGGGGCCCGAACGAAGTGGAATCGCGAGGCCATGGGGCTGAACAAGTCCCATACGCTCGACGCTCTCTCCGTCGGGACGATGGACCCCGAGAACGGCGCCGGGATCGTCCGGGTGTGCGAGCAGATCCTCGTCATCAAAGCGACAGGAAGAGGCGCGTACGCACGCACGACGCCGGACAGGTTCGGGTTTCCCCGCCTCAGGCGTCCTCGCCGCAAGAAGCACTACGGATTCGTCACCGGCGATTTCGTTCGCGCAACCGTCCCTGCAGGCCGCTGGAAAGGCACATGGTCCGGGCGGCTCGCCACCCGATCCACGGGCCACCACAGCCTCACGACCCCACAGGGGCGCTTCAACGTCTCGTACAGGCACCTGCGACTTCTCCAGAGGGCGGACGGCTGTGCGTACAGCCTCCGACAGGAGTTCCGAAAAATGGGTTGATCCCGGCCGCCGACGCTTCTTAAGGTGTGGGCACGCTCAGAAAGGAGGTGATCCGGAAGTGATTTCTTACCGGACAAGCGAGGTGGCTGCGGGCTGACGCCTGCCGTCGCACTCTGTGCACCTCGGCAGTCGTCTGCCGAAACCCAAGCAGTCACCCGACCCGTGGGCCGCCGGTAAGTCCGGCCGGCTCCCTCCGTCCGGACGGAGGGACCAAAGGCCCACGGGTCGTCTGCGTTCCCAGGGCCGACGGACCGTTCAGGGGGCGAGCCGTTCGATCGTCCAGCCGCCGTCCGTGCGGACGTACCGCAGCCGGTCGTGGAGGCGGTTCTCGTGGCCCTGCCAGAACTCCACCGCGTCGGGCACGACCCGGATGCCGCCCCAGTGGGCCGGCGCGGGGACCTGGGTGCCCTCGGGGTAGCGGGCGGACAGCTCCTCGTACCGGCGCAGCAGTTCCTCGCGTGAGGAGATCACCCGGGACTGGTCGCTCGCCAAGGCGCCGAGCTGGGAGCCGTGCGGGCGGGTGCGGAAGTAGGTGGCGGTCTCGTCGCGGCCGATGCGGGCCGCCCGGCCGGTGACGATGATCTGGCGCTCGAGCGGATGCCAGGGGAAGAGCAGCGAGACGTGCGGGTTGGCGTCGATCTCGCGCCCCTTCCGCGAGTCGTAATTGGTGAAGAAGACGAAGCCGCGGGCGTCGTACTGCTTCAGCAGCACCGTGCGCGAGGAGGGCCGGCCGTCGGGGGTCGCCGTCGAGACGATCATCGCGTTGGGCTCCAGCAGGGCGGCCGCGGCGGCTTCGGCGAACCACTGCGCGAACTGTTCCATGGGCCCGGCGGCCAGTGTGCCCTCGTCGAGCGGTGTCGAGCGGTACTGCTCGCGCATGACGGCGGGGTCCGGGACGACGAGTTCCGTCTCTGCCGGGTGGGGTACGGGCAGGCCCGCGACGGTCACGTCCGAGGGGCGGGGTTCGGGAGCGGCGGCGTGGTCGGTCACGACGCCATCCTGCCGTAGGGACCGAGTTTGCCCGGCACGGAGTGCCGTCAATCCTCCTCGGGCGAAATGGGGCAGTGTGCCGGATGTCACGCTTCCCCGCATCGGCCGGACCCGCCAAAATCTTGGGTCCGGCCACTGTGGCCTCCATACACCAGGGGATATCGTGCCTGCCTCCCCGGCGGTTGGGTGACCACCGGCCGCACGGGGCATCACCGGAGTGACCGACCTGCCCGTCGGCAGCCGTATGCCGCACCCGCCTTTGTCGCACACGTCTTGTCGCACACGTCTTGAGGAGCCGCCTGATGTCCGACTTCGTACCTGGACTCGAGGGAGTCGTCGCGTTCGAGACGGAGATCGCCGAACCGGACAAGGAGGGCGGCTCGCTCCGCTACCGGGGCGTCGACATCGAGGAACTGGTCGGGCACGTGTCCTTCGGGAACGTGTGGGGCCTGCTCGTCGACGGCGCGTTCAACCCGGGCCTGCCGCCCGCGGAACCGTTTCCGATCCCGGTGCACTCCGGCGACATCCGGGTCGACGTGCAGTCGGCACTGGCGATGCTCGCGCCTGTGTGGGGTCTCAAACCGCTGCTCGACATCGATGAGGCGCAGGCACGTGACGACCTGGCGCGGGCGGCCGTGATGGCGCTCTCGTACGTGGCACAGAGTGCCCGTGGCCAGGGTCTGCCGATGGTTCCGCAGAGCGAGATCGACAAGGCCGAGTCCGTCGTCGAGCGGTTCATGATCCGCTGGCGCGGCGAGCCCGACCCGCGGCACGTCAAGGCCGTCGACGCGTACTGGACGTCGGCCGCGGAGCACGGCATGAACGCCTCGACGTTCACGGCCCGTGTCATCGCGTCCACCGGCGCGGACGTCGCGGCGGCGCTGTCCGGCGCGGTGGGCGCGATGTCGGGTCCGCTGCACGGCGGCGCGCCGTCCCGGGTCCTCGGCATGATCGAGGAGATCGAGCGGACCGGTGACGCGACGGCGTACGTGAAGCGTGCCCTGGACAAGGGCGAGCGGCTGATGGGCTTCGGGCACCGCGTCTACCGCGCGGAGGACCCGCGGGCCCGCGTGCTGCGCCGTACGGCGAAGGAGCTGGCCGCGCCGCGCTTCGAGGTGGCGGAGGCGCTGGAGAAGGCGGCGCTGGAGGAGTTGCACAACCGCCGCCCGGACCGGGTGCTGGCGACCAACGTCGAGTTCTGGGCCGCGATCATGCTGGACTTCGCGGAGGTTCCGGCGCACATGTTCACGTCGATGTTCACGTGTGCCCGTACGGCCGGCTGGTCTGCGCACATCCTCGAGCAGAAGCGCACGGGCCGGCTGGTGCGCCCCTCGGCACGCTATGTGGGCCCGGCTGCCCGCAGCCCGCGTGAGATCTCGGGCTACGAGGACATCGCCGGCTGACGGCGAACGACCCGGCCGGGCGGCCGCCGCGCGGCCGGCCTTCAGCCGCCCCGTGCCGGGCGCGCCGCCTGACGGCCCAGGGGTCTCCGGCAGACACGCCGGCCGCTGCCCGCCGGGCCCGACCGCAGGCCGCTCCGCCTGCGGCGGGCGGCTCGGCCGGGCGCAGGTCCCTCGGCCGACGCCAGGTCCCTCGACCGGACACAGGCCGCCGGGCCCAGACCGACTTCCACCACGCGAAGCCGGTGTACGAGATGCTCCCGGGCTGGTCCGAGGACATCACCAAGGCGAAGACCTTCGCCGACCTGCCGA
>NZ_JBFAQK010000098.1:0-11889 GCF_040677245.1 Streptomyces kurssanovii | reverse complement strand
GCGGATCCCGACGGGGATCCGCGCCGCCGTCGCCGTACCCGGCACGAACCACCCCAAAGGTGGAACAACGACAGTCATTGCTCGAAGTCACCCTCCGTGATACACAGAGTAACCATGCATCCACTCGCACCGATCCGAACCGCGCCACCGCAGGTCAGGGGGGCCGGCTCGGTCATACGTGCGGAGATCGGGTAAAGAGACCCTCCAAGTCGGCATACGCGGGCGGTTTCATCAGCGAAGATAGAACCCTGAGCCTGTGCCGAGCGGCGTGGGCGGCCAACAACCCAACTGGGGCGGTGAGTTACATGATCCTGGCAGCCGAAAAGGGCGATATCACCACCATCATCGGCGGAATCGCCCCGAACTGGGGGCCGTTCGGGAGCCTGGGCAACGAGGCTCGAGTGATGATCGAGGTCGTGATGGCCATTGCCATCCTGCTCTGCCTCGGCATCGCGATCTGGGGAGCGGCCAAACAACGCATCGGCGCGACGGCACTGCGCGACACGTTCAGCGCCGAACAGGGCAAGGGCCTGATCGTCGCCGGTCTGACCGGAGTCTTCATCATCGGGTCACTGGGGACCTTGTTCACCATCGTCTACGGGATGGCTGTCTAGCACCCGTCAGTCCTCTCCGGGCACGCCCGGGCCCACCGTTCGAGGTTGCGTCTCCCTGATGTCGAGTCACCACACCGCGCCGACGCGGCAAGCAGTTCGTCCACCACTGGTTGAGGGGGCCTGGGCCAGATGAGCCTCGGCGACGATCACGGCTACGGCGGCGAGCCCGGCCGTACGAGCGACGGCTTCGGCGGCTCGGGCCAGACCCGTACCCGCCTCCCGGGCAGCGCCGACACGGACATCTACGGCGGCGCGCGGCGAACGGGGCGCAACAGCTCGCGGTCGCTCATCACGGTGGTCGGTGTGGTGGTGCTGTTGATCGCGGCGATCGCCTTCGCCAACCAGGGCGGCGGCGCGGACGCCCCGCCGGAGGCCGGCGACAAGGCCCCCAAGGCCCAGCCGACGGCCCCGTCGGGCGTCCGCCCGGTGAAGGGCAACGCGGGCGGCATCCCGACGGGGTACGCGCAGGACGAGCAGGGGGCGCAGAGCGCGGCGGCGAATTACGCGGTGGCGCTGGGTTCTGACGGGATGTTCGACAAGGCTCGCCGCCGGGCCATCGTCGAGACCGTCGCCGACGCAAGCGCCGTGGACAAGCTCACATCAGGGTTCGACGCGGACTACTCCGCTGGATTCCTCGCTCAGATCGGTCTCAACGCCGATGGCTCGGCACCGAGCGGCACCACGTTCGTCAACCGCACCATGCCGGCTGGCACCAAGGTGTCGAGCTACTCGAACGATGCTGCCGATGTCGACGTCTGGTGCATGGGGCTGTTCGGACTGACAGGTGAGAAGTCCACGAAACCGGTCACGAGCGGCTGGTTCACAGTGAGCGTGAAACTCAAGTGGAACGGGTCCGACTGGAAGGTTCTCGAGACCAGCCAGAAGACCGGACCCACGCCGGTAACGGGCGACAACGCCGTATCCGGCTCCGATGAGATCGCCGGGGCCGTCAACGAGTTCGGAGGGTTCACGTATGCCCGTTAACCCCCGCTCACGCCGTGCAGGAGCGCTGCTGGCCGTCGCGGCGACCACGCAGGCGGCCGCGTTCACCTTCGCGGCAGGAGCGACCGCCGAACCGACGCCGAGCCCAGGCGGGACCAACGACCCCTGCGGACTCATCGCCGGCCCCGCCCGTGACTACTGCGAAGACGGCGAAGCCCCCACCACCCCCGGTCGGTCGTCCGTCGACGACCCCACCGCCGCGCTCGACCCCCTGTCGTCGCTCGCCCGCGGCTGCGCCGACGCCGCGTCGTGGACGATCGGGAAGCTGTCGCAGGCCGTCGAGTCGACGGCCACCGTCGACTTCACGAACCTGACCTTCCTCGCCCACTACGCCATCGTCTTCGCCGCCGCCACGATCCTCACGCTCCTCCTGTGGCTGCTGGCCGTCGCCAAGCGGGCGATCAGAGGCGTGCCGTTCATGACGGCCGTCTCCGAGGCGATCGGGTTCCTGTGGCTGACGGTCCTCGCGTCCGCGTTCACGCCGCTGATCCTCTACACACTCGTCTCGGTGACCGACAGCGTCACCGAGGTCATCTCGGGCAGTACGTCCGGGCAGACGGAGATGTTCTTCGGGAACTTCTCCAAGGCCCTCGCGAAGGGCGACGACATCGGCGGCGGACCGATCATGCTGATCGTCGTCTCGCTCGTCACGATCCTCGCCGCCGGCGTGCTCTACCTGGAGCTGTTCATCCGGGCGGTGCTGCTCTACGTCGGCGCGCTCCTCGGCGTCGTCGTCTACGCGGGCCTCGTCGACAAGAACATGTGGGGCCACGTCCGCCGCTGGGCCGGGATCATGATCGCGATCATCCTCGTCAAGCCGGTGATCGTGATCGTGCTGGGCCTCGCGGGCGCGCTCTCCGCCGACGACGGGCCGGACTCGTTCTCCGCCGTCGTGTCGGGGCTCGCGATCATCCTGCTCGCCATCTTCGCCTCCGCGATGATCTACCGCTTCGTCCCCGGGTTCGGCGACGAGATCGCCGCCTCCCGCAACAACCGCATCCAGAACGGCGCCGAGGGCAAGGCGGCGGCCGTCATCAGCTCCCCGGCCGCCCTCGTCTCCCAGGGCATCAAGACCCACAGTTCCCGGGGCAACCAGAACACCGGTGGCGACAGCGGCAGCACCCCCCGTCCCGCCAACCCGGCCTCCGGCGGCATGGCGGCCCACGGCAGCCGTACTCCCCCCGGCGGCGGCGCCGCTCCCGCACCCCGTAACAGCCCCACCGGCGGTACCCCGCACAGCAATCGCAACAGCACAGGAGGTGGCCGGCGTTGACGACCCAGTCCCAACCGATCACGCCCCGCCGCACGTACCTCATCGGCCGTGCCCGGCCGAACGCGGTCATCGGCAAGAACCGCGAGACCGGCGAGATCGCGCTGATCATCGCCGGCGCGTTCCTCGGCATGATGAGCGGGCTGCTGGTCCCGGTCCTGTCCCTGCGCATCGTGCTGCTGATGGGCTTCCCGATGCTGGCGCTCGCCGCCGTCTACGTGCCCTACAAGCAGCGCACCTTCTACAAGTGGTTCGAGATCAACCGCAGCTACAAGCGTTCCCTGCGCAGCGGCGGCACCCTCTACCGGTCCGGCGCCGTCGAGGCCGGCACCCGGCTCGACGGGCGGGAGGTCGAGGTGGGCCCGCCGCCCGGCATCGGGCGGATCAACTGGCTGGCCGCGCCGTTCGGGCCCGACGAGATCGCCGTGCTGCTGCACGCCGACCGCCGCACCGTCACGGCCGCGATCGAGATCGAGGGCCCCGGCGTCGGGCTGCGGGACAGCGAGGACCAGGAGGCCCTCGTCGACCGCTTCGGCACGCTGCTGAAGCATGTCGCCAACGGCGACGGCTTCGTGACGCGGCTTCAGATGCTCGCCCGTACGCTCCCCGCCGACCCCGACGCCCACGCCAAGGACGTCGCCCAGCGCGGGAACGCGGCCGCCCCGGGCTGGCTCCAGCAGTCGTACGAGCAGCTCCAGTCGATGGTGTCGACGTCCAGCGAGCAGCACCGCGCCTATCTGGTGGCGTGCATGCACTACTCCCGCGACCTGGCCGCGGAGGCACACGCCATGGCCCGTGCCGTGCGCCACGCCTCCGGCGCCAAGCGGCTCGACAAGGACGCCGGTCTGGCCGTCGTCATGGCACGTGAACTCACCGACATCTGCGCCCGGCTCGCGGAGGCCGACATCCGCGTACGGCAGCCCCTGGGCCAGTCCCGCCTCGCGTCCCTCGTGCACTCCATGTACGACCCGGACCACCCCATCGACCACATCCAGGCGATGACGAAACGGAACGCCTGGCCCGCCGAGCTGGACGCCGTCGAACCCACCTACCTCCAGGCGAAGACCCGCGAGTCGTCGACCCGCGCCCCCTGGTGCCACTCCACCGCGTGGGTCAAGGAGTGGCCGATGACACCTGTCGGCGTCAACTTCCTTGCCCCGCTGCTCGTCCACACCCCCGACGTGATCCGTACGGTCGCGGTCACCATGGACCTGGAGCCCACCGAGGTCGCCATCGAGCGGATGCTCACCGAGAAGACCAACGACGAGGCGGACGCCAGCCGGGCCGCCAAGATGAACCGGACCGTCGACCCGCGCGACATCGCCGCGCACGGACGGCTCGACCAGCGGGGTGAAGATCTCGCGAGCGGTGCGGCGGGGGTCAACCTCGTCGGGTACATCACTGTGTCGTCGCGTTCGCCCGAGGCCCTGGCCAGGGACAAGCGCACGATCCGGGCCTCCGCCGGCAAGTCGTACCTGAAGCTGGAGTGGTGCGACCGCGAGCACCACAGGGCCTTTGTGAACACCCTGCCGTTCGCGACCGGCATCCGACGCTGACCGAGAGGGCAGTCCGCCATGCGAGATCCGCTGTCCGTCCTCACGGATGCCTTCACCTCCTTCCTCTTCGGGAAGGTGGAGACCACCCGTCTGCCCGTCCGTACGTCGACGGGCCAGGCACAGGCCGTCTACCTGCCCACCGCCGCGCCGGGCCTCGGCGACTCGGGTGTGATCATCGGCCGCGAGGTCTACAGCGGCAAGGGCTACATCTACGACCCGTTCCAGCTGTACGGGCAGCAGCTGCCCGCCCCGCACTGGCTGGTGCTCGGCGAGTCCGGCAACGGCAAGTCGGCGCTCGAGAAGACGTACGTACTGCGACAGTTGCGCTTCCGCGACCGGCAGGTCGTCGTCCTCGACGCGCAGGGCGAGGACGGCGTCGGCGAGTGGAACCTCATCGCGCAGGAGCTGGGGATAACCCCCATCCGGCTCGACCCGATGACGGCGCTCGACGGCGGTATCCGCCTCAACCCGCTCGACCCGTCGATCACCACGACCGGCCAGCTGGCGCTGCTGCGCACCATCATCGAGGTCGCGATGGGGCACGGCCTCGACGAACGGGCCGGCTTCGCGCTCAAGGTCGCCCACGCGTACGTCAACACCAGCATCACCGACCGGCAGCCGGTCCTCACCGACATCGTGGAGCAGCTGCGGCACCCCAAGCCGGAGTCCGCGGAGGCGATGAACGTCGACATAGACGACGTACGCGCCTGGGGCCTCGACGTGGCACTGGTCCTGGACCGGCTCGTCGACGGTGACCTGCGCGGCATGTTCGACGGGCCGACCACCGTCGGCATCGACCTCGACGCACCGCTGATCGTCTTCGACCTGTCCCATATCGACCGCAACTCCATCGCCATGCCCATCCTGATGGCGATCGTCGGTGTGTGGCTGGAGCACACCTGGATCCGGCCCGACCGCAAGAAGCGCATCTTCCTGGTGGAGGAGGCGTGGCACATCATCAACAGCCCGTTCGTCGCGCAGCTCTTCCAGCGGCTCCTGAAGTTCGGACGCCGGCTCGGTCTGTCGTTCGTCGCGGTGGTCCACCATCTGAGCGACGTCGTGGACGGGGCGGCGGCCAAGGAGGCCGCGGCGATCCTCAAGATGGCGTCCACCCGGACCATCTACGCCCAGAAGGCCGACGAGGCACGGGCCACCGGACGGGTGCTCGGCCTGCCGCGATGGGCCGTGGAAATCATCCCCACGCTGACACCGGGCATCGCCGTGTGGGACGTCAACGGCAACGTCCAAGTGGTCAAACACCTCGTGACAGAGGCGGAGAGGCCACTCGTCTTCACCGACCGGGCCATGACGGAGTCCTCGGTGCCTCCTGTGCCGGAGCATGTCCAGGCCGCGGAATGGGAGGCGGAGCAGCGCGCGCAGCTCATCGAACAGCAACAGCTGGACGAGTCGTCAGAGTCGACGGTGGCGTGAGATGTACGAGGGGCGTCAGGGACAGGGCGGCGGCCGGCCCGGAGAGCGCCAAGGGGGCATCCCCGACGGCCTCCTGGTCGGGCTGCTGGCCTTCCTCCTCGGCCTGACGCTGCTCGTCTGGTCGGCGACGGGGCTCGCCGGCCTGTTCGCCCACGGCGCCTGGCCGACCGGTGTCACCTTCGGCAACACCCCCACGGCCATGCGGGAACTGGCGGCCGCCCCGCACGACCTGACCGGCGCCTGGCCCGCCACACCTCCCGCGCAGCTCTCGGGCTACGGACTGTTCTGGGGCCTGCTCATCGGCCAGTTGATGGTGCTGATCGTGCTCACGGTGTTCGCGCTCGGCACGGTGGCCCGCTGGCGCGCCGTCCGGGCGGCGGCACGCGAGGAGCGCGGCCGGCTGCGGGAGCCGGCCCCGCGGGAACAGCGCCCGCACCACGAGGCCCCCGTACACGCGCCGGTGACCGCCGAACCCGCGCCCGTGCCCGCGGCCGCTCCAGCCGAGGACCCGCACGGAGAAGCAGCAGCACCGGCCCCGCTGCCCACCGTCCCGGCCCCGCGCACCCGTACACCCCGCGTGCTGTACGGCGACCGCACCGTACGCCGCCCCGCCGCCGTGCAGGCGCTCCTCGACGCGGAGGGCCCCGCGCTCGTCGTCACCTCCGACCCCACGGTGTGGGCCGACACCAAGGACGCACGGGCCAAGCTCGGCCCCGTACTGGTCTACGACCCCGGGCACCTGTGCGACACCCCGGCCCGGCTGCACTGGTCCCCCACGGCCCACTGCGAGGACGACAGGACGGCGGCGGCCCGCGCGGCCGCCGTGCTGGCCCCGGTGCGCCCCCGGGCGCTCATCGACGCCACCATGGCGGACACGGCAGAGACGCTCCTGCGCTGCTGGCTCCACGCCGCGGCCGTGGACGGCCGCCCGTTCCGCCAGGTCCACCGCTGGGCCCAGGGCACCGGCGCCCACGAGCCGGTACGCATCCTGCGCACCCACCCCAAAGCCACGGCGGGGCTCGCCGGGCTCCTCGAGTCGGCGCTCACCGCCCACCCGGAACGGCGCGAAGTGGCGCAGCAGTTGGCCGTCCGCGCCCTGTCCGCGCTGTCGTCCGTCCACATCCGTGAGGCGTGCACACCGAATCGAACGGATTCGCTCGCCCTGGAATCATTCGTGAACGAAGCGGGCACGCTCTATGTGGTGGGTGAACCGATCGAGGATCCGCGCACCCATCCTGGCGCGATGCCCCTGTTGACGGCGCTCGCCGCAGACGTGGTCGAGCACGGCCGCCGCATGGCCGCACGGTCATCCGACGGTCGGCTCGACCCACCAATGACGCTCGTGCTCGACGACGTCGCGGCCGTCGCCCCGCTCCCGCGCCTCCCCGAACTGCTGGCCACCGGCCAGGACCAGGGCCTGCCGACGCTCGCCCTCCTCCGCTCCCCCGAGCAGGCGCGCGCCCGCTGGCAGGACGCGCTCACCGCGCTCTGACCGTCCGCCCCCGGCTATCGCCGGATCTCGTACTCCCGGGCCGGCGGATCCTCGGGCACGGGCGCGGAGTCGTCGCTCGGCACGAACCCGACCTTGCGGTACAGGGCCGCGGCCCGCTCGTTGTCCTCGTGGAACAGCAGCCGCACCCGGTCCACCCGCGGCGAGTCCAGCGCCCACGACCAGTCCAGCGCCGCACGGAACAACTCCGCCGCGAGCCCGCTGCCGCGCGCCTCCGTCCGTACGAACACCCCCACCACATGGGTCTGGTCGACCGGCGCCGGCTTGCCGATCCGGCTGCTGCCCTTGGGCTCCAACAGCACCGTCACCGTGCCGTCCCACCGGCCGTCCGGCGCCTCTGCCACGAACTGCACGACGTCCGGCCCGGCGGCGGCCGACGAAGTGCGCTCCTGCCAGAAGGAGTCGGGCTGCCCGAGGGCCTGCTCGTACGACTCGTAGAACGCTATCGGGGCAAGAGGGTCCTGGAGGGCGGCCAGCCGCAGGTCGCGGACCTGCGCCCACTCCTCGGCGCGCACGCGCCGGATCATGTGTTCCATCCCCCGATACTGGCCCTGACCCGCTTCCCTGAGCAACGCCGTTTCCCCGTCGTACCCAGGTACTACGCCGCTCCCCGGGCTCCCGTCCGCGGTCGGACGACCGACGGTCCCCCGCTCCATAACGTCGGTGACATGACCAGGCCACACGGCATCGAAGCCGTCGAACTCACCAAACGCTACGGCGACAAGACCGTCGTCCACGACCTCACCTTCAGTGTCAGGCCGGGCTCCGTGACCGGCTTCCTCGGGCCGAACGGCGCCGGCAAGTCCACCACCATGCGCCTCCTGCTCGGCCTCGACGCCCCCACCCGCGGGCACTCCACCGTCGGAGGCCGCCCCTACGCGGCCCACCCGGCGCCCCTCACAGAGGTCGGGGCCCTGCTGGAGGCCCGGTCGATCCACCCCGGGCGCACCGCCAGGAACCACCTGCTCGCCCTCGCCCACACCCACGGCATCCCGCCCTCCCGCGTCGAGGAGGTCATCGGCATGACCGGCCTGACCGATGTCGCCGGGCGACGGGTCAAGGGCTTCAGCCTCGGCATGGGCCAGCGCCTCGGGATCGCCGCCGCCCTGCTCGGCGACCCGGCCACCCTCATCCTCGACGAACCCGTCAACGGACTCGACCCCGACGGCGTCCTCTGGATCAGGACGCTCCTGAAGTCCCTCGCCGCGGAGGGCCGCACGGTCCTCGTCTCCTCGCACCTCATGAGCGAGATGGCCCTCACGGCCGACCACCTCGTCATCATCGGCCGCGGCAGGCTGCTCGCCGACACGACGGTGGAAGCGTTCGTGCGGGACGCCGGCGCGTCCTCCGTGAAGGTGGTCTCACCGGAAGCGGCCTCCCTCGCCGGAGCCCTCGGCGGGCCGGGCGTCGACGTGGAACGGGCCGGCCCCGACGAGCTGCTCGTACGCGGCACGGACAGCAGGAGCATCGGCCGCACCGCCGCCGCACACGGCATCCCCCTGTTCGAACTGACCCCGGTCACCGCATCGCTGGAACAGGCCTTCATGGACCTCACGCACGAGGCGGTCGAGTACCAGGCCGTCCCGCTCGAAGGAGCAGCAGCATGAGCACGTACGAGCTGACCCCGACCCGCGTGCTGCGCTCCGAATGGCACAAGCTGTGGACGCTGCGCTCGACCTGGATCACCCTGATGTCGGCCGGACTGCTGACGTTCGGCATCGGCCTCCTCATGGGCGCCACCTACGAGACGGGCGGTGGCGACGGCGACGTGGACGTCGTCGTGCTCACCCTCATCGGCGTCCAGTTCGCGCAGATCGCGTTCGCCGTCCTCGGCATCCTCGTGACTGCGGGCGAGTACTCGACCGGCATGATCCGCGCCTCGATGACCACGGTGCCCCGCAGGCTCCCGGTGCTGTGGTCCAAGGCGGCCGTCTTCGGCGCCGTCACCTTCGCCGTCACGCTCGTCACCGCGTTCGTCACCTTCCCGGCGGCGCAGCTCTTCTTCGCCGGCACCGACCAGGAGGCCTCCCTCGGTGACCCGGGAGTCGTCCGCGCCCTGGTGGGCAGCTCGGCCGGACTCACCCTGCTGGGGCTGATCGCCCTCGGACTCGGGGCGCTCGTGCGGTCGGTGCCCGGAGCGATCGGCGCCTTCATCGGCGGCATGATGGTCCTGCCCGAGGTGATCGCCATGCTCCCGTACGACATCGTGGCCGATGCCGTGGAGTACTTCCCGACGAAGGCCCTGGAGTCCCTGCTGTCGGCCGAGGCGGTCCCGGGAGCGGCCTCGCCGGGCGGCGCGCTGCTGGCCCTGACCCTGTGGGCGGCGGCGACCCTGGCCGCGGCCGCCCTCCTGCTCGAGCGCCGGGACGTCTGAGGCCCGGCCGGCCGGTGTACGAGGATGTGAGCATGCGCATGGCCCAGCAGAAGCGCCCCCCGCAGGCCGGATCCACTCCGCAGCGCCCTCCGCGGGGAGGTCCCGCTCCGCAGGGCTGGTCGACCGGAGCCCAGCCGCTCACCCGCCGGCTCCAGCGCCTCACCGAACGCCTGCGCGCCTTCGACCGCCGCCGCCCGCTGGTCTGGGACCTCCACCTCACCGGGGTGTTCGTGTTCGCCGCGCTGGTGGACGCGGCGGGCGGCTGGCGCAACGTCGCCTTCAACGACGAGGTGCCGTCGTGGCTGGTCCTCACCATGAGCCTGGGCTTCTCCGTACCACTGCTGTGGCGGCGCGCCCACCCGCTCGCCGTGCTGCTGGTGATGCTGCCGTTCTCCCTGGCCAACGCGGCGTGCGGCGCGCATCTGCAGGCGTCGTTCCTCCAGATGATCGCCGTCTACAACATCGCGCTGCGCCTGCCCTTGCGCACCCTGGTGTGGTCGTTCGGCACGGTGCTGGTACCCCTGGCGGTCGGTGCCACGGCCTATCCGGTGGGCAGTTGGGACCAGCAGTTCGTGCCGATGCTCTACAGCTTCGCGCTCGTCGCCCTGTTGGGACTCGCTGTCCGCTCACGGCAGGAGTACACGGCTTCCCTGGTCGAGCGGGCCAGGCAGCTCGAGGTGGAGCGCGACCAGCAGGCGCAGCTCGCGGCGGCCGCGGAACGCACCCGGATCGCCCGGGAGATGCACGACATCATCGGCCACAATCTGTCGGTCATCACCGGCCTGGCCGACGGTGGCCGCTACGCCGCCACGGGTTCCCCGGAGCGCGCGGCCCAGGCCCTCGAAGCCATCGGCACCACCAGCCGCCAGGCCCTGACGGAGCTCCGGCGGCTTCTGGACGTCCTCCGCGAGGACACGGAAGCACCGCCCACTGCGGAACTCGCTCCGCAGCCCGCCCTGACCGACCTGGAACGGCTGGTCGACGGCGTCCGGGGAGCGGGCCTGCCGGTGGACCTCACGGTCGAGGGTGACCCGGCCCCGCTGCCCCCGGGTCGCCAGCTGACGGTCTACCGGGTCGTGCAGGAAGCCCTCACCAACTCCCTGAAGCACGGCGGCCCGAGGGCGACGGCCACCGTCACCGTGCGGTACGCGGCGGACGGCGTCACCGCCACGGTCACGGACACCGGCACCGGCGGGCACGCCGCGCCCGGGGATACGGGCCGCGGGCTGGCCGGCATGCGGGAGCGAACAGCCATGTACGACGGCACACTTGAGGCCGGTCCGCTGCACCGGCCCCCGGGGGGCTGGCGCGTACGTCTCCACCTTCCGAAGGAACCCGATCAGTGACGACAGTGCTCATCGTCGACGACCAGCCCATGCAGCGCTTCGGCTTCCGGATGCTGCTGGAAAGCCAGGACGACATGACGGTGGTGGGCGAGGCCGGGAACGGCGCCGAGGCAGTGCGCCAGGCCGCCGAACTCCACCCCGACGTCGTCCTGATGGACATCCGCATGCCGGGTCTCGACGGAATCGAGGCGACGCGTCGCATCGTCGCCTCGGGCGCACGCACCCGCGTCCTCATCGTCACGACGTTCGACCTGGACGAGTACGCCTACAAGGGCCTGCGGGCCGGCGCGAGCGGCTTCCTCATCAAGGACGCGATGCCGGAGGAACTCCTCTCCGGTATCCGCGCCGTGGCCGCCGGAGACGCGGTGGTGGCTCCGAGCCTCACACGCCGGCTCCTGGACACGTATGTGGAGCACTTGCCGGAGACGACAGCAGCGGGGACAGGAGAGCCGGAACCGGACGAGCGCCTGGCACGGCTGACGGAACGGGAACGCGAGATTCTGACGGTGATCGGGCAGGGCTGGACGAACACGGAGATCGCGAGCAGGTTCCACCTGGCCGAATCCACCGTGAAGACCCACGTGAGCCGCATCCTGGCGAAGACCGGCGCGAGGGACCGCGTCCAGGCGGTCATCCTGGCGTACGACACAAGGCTCGTGAACCCGTCCTGAAACCCGTCCTGAAAAGCTGGCCCTGAACGCAGGAAAGCCCCGCACCAGAGGTGCGGGGCTTTCCCACAATGATTGTTCGGCGGCGTCCTACTCTCCCACAGGGTCCCCCCTGCAG
>NZ_JBFAQK010000097.1:0-14088 GCF_040677245.1 Streptomyces kurssanovii | reverse complement strand
GGTGTTATATTCCTATGGGGCGGTGACCCCCCCCCCGTGCGAGGCAGGGGGGTGGGGACACGGCCTCACGGGCAGCGCCGGGGTCAGGCCGCCGGGACCGGGTAGGTCGGGTACTCCACCCCGGAGATGTACTGGACGACGCGGACGACCTGGCAGGAGTAGCCGAACTCGTTGTCGTACCAGAGGTAGAGGATCGCGTTGTCGCCGTCGACCTTGGTGGCTCCGGCGTCGACGATCGAGGCGTGGCGCGAGCCGACGAAGTCCATGGAGACCGCGTCGGGAGCCGTGGTGAAGTCGATCTGGCGCTTGAGCGGCGAGTGCAGCGACACGTCGCGCAGGTGGTCGAGGACCTCGTCGCGGGTGGTCTCGCGGCCCAGGCGCAGGCTGAGGATGGCGATCGAGACGTCAGGCACGGGCACGCGGATCGAGCTGCCGGTGATCGGCGCCTTGAGGTCGGGCAGCGCCTTGGCGACGGCGGAGGCGGCACCGGTCTCGGTGATGACCATGTTGAGCGGCGCGGAGCGGCCGCGGCGGTCGGCCTTGTGGTAGTTGTCCAGCAGGTTCTGGTCGTTGGTGAACGAGTGGACTGTCTCCACGTGGCCGCGGAGGACGCCGTACTCGTCCGCCATCGCCTTCAGCGGCGGGACGATCGCGTTGGTGGTGCAGGACGCGCAGGACAGGATCCGCTCGTCCGGCTTGATCGTGTCGTGGTTGACGCCGTGCACGATGTTGGGGACGTCGCCCTTGCCCGGAGCGGTCAGGACGACCTTGTCGATGCCGGGACGCAGATGCTTCGACAGGCCCTCGCGGTCGCGCCACTTGCCCGTGTTGTCGATCAGGATGGCGTTGTCGATGCCGTGCGCCGTGTAGTCGACCTCGGACGGGTCGTCGGCGTAGATGACCTTGATCTCGTTGCCGTTCGCGACGATCGTGCTGTTCGCCTCGTCGACGGTGATCGTGCCCTGGAACTGGCCGTGGATCGAGTCGCGGCGCAGCAGCGAGGCGCGCTTCACGAGGTCCTGCTCACCGCCGCCGCGCACCACGATCGCGCGCAGCCGCAGGCCGTTGCCGGAGCCGGACTTCTCGATGAGGAGGCGGGCGACGAGGCGGCCGATCCGGCCGAACCCGTACAGGACGACGTCCCGGCCGTCGCCGCGCTCGATCTTGTTGGCGCCGGTGGCGCCCGCCATGGCCTCGGCCGTGAACTCCTCGACCGTCAGTCCGCGGTCGTCGGCCTTGTAGGCCTCCGCGAGCAGGGCGAGGTCGATCTGGGAGGGACCGAGGTCGAGGGTGGTGAGCGCCTGGAGGAACGGCAGCGTCTCGGTGACCGAGAGCTCCTCGCCGGCTATCTGCCGGGCGAATCGGTGGATCTTGAGGAGGCTGACCACCGACTTGTTCACCAGGGAGCGGCTGTGAAGCAGGACCGTGACGTCCCGCTCCCGGTG
Source organism: Streptomyces kurssanovii (assembly GCF_040677245.1). NCBI lineage: Bacteria > Bacillati > Actinomycetota > Actinomycetes > Kitasatosporales > Streptomycetaceae > Streptomyces > Streptomyces kurssanovii. The sequence goes on along the minus strand of NZ_JBFAQK010000097.1, from coordinate 12,643 downwards.
CAGCTTCCCGATGATCGGGATCATCGACTCCGCGATCTCCTCGCGGGTCTTCCAGTTGGTGAACGCGTCTTCGTTGACAGTCACAGGTTTATCTTTCGAGCTAGGTGGCGCTCATATGCTAGCCCCCTGCCTTTTCGATCGTGACGGCGGTCCCCCCGACACGATCACGCTGCCGCGGCGGCCTTCGCCGCGCGCCAGGTCAGCACCAGGGTCGCGGCCACCAGAGCGGCGGTGAGGATGCCCGTGACGAGGACCGGGGCGGGGGTGAAGACCGAGGCCAGGACCGCGAGCACGGCCAACGGATGGACCAGGTCCGTCCGGCTGCGGAGCTCGGCGGCCCGGTGGTGCAGCAGCCACACCATGGTGATGAAGACGGCGACGGGGACGGTGTACGCCAGGGCGGCGGCACGGTCGGTGAGATGGCCGTGGCCGGTGGCGTGGGCGACGTTCAGGGCGAGACCGGCGCCGACGGCGGCCGCGGAGGCGAAGACGGCGTAGTGGCCGTAGCCCCAGAGCAGCGCGGTCCTGAGGCTCGTCAGGCGGCGCGGCGCGTTCTGCGAGAAGTAGAGCCACCACAGGGCGAACACGGTCAGCACCCCGCCGACGACCAGGGTCGCGATGTCGCCGAGTGCGGCGTCGGTGTCGAGGGCCGCGCGGACGGCGATGGTGGAGGCCGTGATGGTCTCGCCGAGGACGATGATGGTGAACAGTCCGTACCGCTCGGCGATGTGATGGGGGTGCCAGGTGGTGGTGCCCGCGCTCTCGGCCCAGGCGGGGACGGCGAGTTCGGCGGCGACCAGGACCAGGAAGCTGGGCAGCCCGCCGTCGTCGGGCAGCGCCAGCCGGCCCACCCAGCCGACCTGCACGACAAGGATGCCCACCGCGTAGCGCAGGCAGGAGCGCCGCCGTGCGGGATCGGAGTGCGCGGCGCGCAGCCACTGGGTGACCATGGCGAGCCGCATGATGACGTAACCCCACGTGATGACGGTGAAGTCGTCGTGCTCGAGGGCCTCCGCGACTCCGGCGGCCAGGACGAGCGCGCCGGTGATCTGGACGAGGGTGAGGAGCCGGTACGGGACGTCGTCCGTGTCGTAGGCGGAGGCGAACCAGGTGAAGTTCATCCAGGCCCACCAGATCGCGAAGAACACCAGCGCGTATCCGAGGACGCCGTGGCCGACGTGTCCCTCGGCGAGCTCGTGCTCGAACGCCGCGGAGGCCTGGGCGACGGCCACGACGAAACACAGGTCGAAGAACAGCTCCAGCGCGGTGGCGGTGCGATGGTGTTCGCTCGCGAGGCGGGCGACCATCGGCCGGTGCCATGCACCGGCGGCGGAGTGTGACTGGCTCATAGGTACGCGTCTCGGCGGTGAGGAGGGAAGGTTCGGACCCGTCCGCTGTCGATGCGGCCGGTCAGGGGCCATGGGCTGCAGTTGTCTCCGGGTGGAGCCGGCCCTTAGTGAGTACCACACCGGTCGCGGACGGGATGGTGGGCCGCGCCGCGGCCCACCACCTGCCCCGCGGAAGGTTCAGCGCGTGGTGTACCCGCCGTTGAGGAAGATCGTCTGGCCGTTCGCCCACCAGCCGTCGGTGAGCAGGTGCCGCACCCAGGGAACGACATCCTCGATCTTGGTGAGGTCCCCGTTCATGGCCGACGACTTGTGGTACGCGACCGAGTCGTCGTCCTCCGCCGGGTAGAAGAACGAGGTGTCCATCGGCCCGGGGGCGATGTTGTTGACCGAGATGTTCCGGCCGAACAGCTCCTTCGACAGGGCCCGGGTGAAGTGCTCGACGGGCGCCTTGCTGCCGGCGTACGACGAGTACAGGCCGGTGTAGGCGGCGAGCAGCGACGTGACGATGGTGATGATCTTGCCGCCGTCCTCGATCCGGCGGGCGGCCTCGCGCATGACGAAGAAAGCTGCCTTGGAGTTGACCGCGAACATGCGGTCGTACTCCTCCTCCGTGATCTCGGTCAGGGGCTTCTTCAGCACCATGCCGGCGGTGTTGACGCAGATATCGAGCTTCCCGAACCGGCTCACGACCTCGTCGAAGACGCGCTCGACCTCGGACGTCCGGGTCAGGTCGGCCTGGATCGCGAACGCCTTGCCGGGACCGGCGTTGATCTCGTCGGCCACGGCCTCGGCCTTGGCACGGGAGGAGTCGCTGTTGTAGTGCACGGCGACCAGCGCTCCTTCGGCGCCCAGGGTGGTGCTGATGAGCGCGCCGAGGTTGCGGGACGCGCCCCCGACGAAGGCCACCTTGCCGTCGAGTGTCTTGTCCGGTGTGTTGACCATGATTCCCACCTGCGGTTGTCGGGGCTGGAAGGCGCGGCCACGGTTCCGTGGCCGTGCGACCCCTACAGGTTCGCCGCGGACAGGCACGCCGATCTTGAACGATCCGATCAGCCGTGGAACAAACCACTCACCACATCCGGATGAGGCAGGGCCGAGTGCGGCCCGGACCCCTGATGTGCCCCGTCGGTCAGCCCCCGTTGCCGTCGCGCAGGATCCGCGGGGTGGCACCGTCGTGGCGACGCATCATCCGCGTCAGATGACTCTGGTCCGCGAAGCCCGCCTCCGCCGCGATCTCCGCGATCGGCCTGTCCGTGCGGGTGAGTTCGCGTCGCGCCTGCTCCAGCCGCCGCTGGAGGACGTACCGGTGAGGCGACTCGCCGGTCGAGGCACGGAAGACGCGGGTGAAATGGGATTCACTGACCCCCGCCACGGCGGCGAGGTCCGCCAGCGTGACCCGCCGGGACAGGTTGGTGTGGATGTAGTCGACCACTTCCGCCAGTCGGCGGGGCGGCAGCCCGCCGTCGCGGCTTCCCGGGGCTCCTCCCTCCCCGGCCACGCGCAGCACGACGGCCGCGGCCGCCTGCACCAGCGACTGCGCGTAGAGGGCGTCCGCCGGGCCGGGGCCCGCGTACTCCGCCGCCAGCCGCTCCAGCAGCATCTTCAGCAGCGGATCGGTGAAATGGAACCGCGGAACCAGCTCGACGGGCCCCTTGGCGCCACCCTCCGCGGCCAGCTTCTCCAGCCACAGCGGATCGATACCGAGGAGCAGCAGTTCCACGTCCTCGTGCCAGCGCGGCCGCGAGGCCCAGCCCGCCGGATTGACCAGCGCGTCCCCGGGATGGAACCGCTCCCTGCGCGGCGTCCCGTCCGCCGACCAGCGCAGATCCGCCGATCTGCCCGTCTGCACCACCAGTACGTGCACCGGTGGCCCGACCGGCAGCGGCGCCGTGTCCGAGAGGCCGGCCGCACGCTCCACCGACCGTTCGACCACGGCATGATCGAGATCGGCCCCGCTTCCGTGCAGACACCGCAGGTGAGGCTTGATGTGCGAATCACTCACCCGGCCATTGTCCTCCCTGAGGGCCGGCCGCGGCGTCCGCCGCCGCGTCCGGCACCTGCGGGCGGCGCGGCGGGCGCCGGTGCCGCCGCCGTGCGGCGGCCCGCCTCCGGGGAAGTTCCCGGGGGCGGGTGGTGCGGTCGATGAGGTGCCGGCTCAGCCGAGCGGGTCGGTGGTATCGCGCAGGGTGGCCAGAGCGGGGGCGTACATACGGGCCTTGATGGTGCCCAGGGTGTCGCCGGCCTTGTTCACCTGCGCCTGGGCGATCTCGATAGCGGCGGAGCGCACTGCGTCCTCGCTGACCGCCTGGTCGACGATGCCGGTGGCCGCGGCGTCGGCACCGCCGTAGCGGCGGGCGGTGAGCATGGCCTCGTGCGCGGTCTGAGGCGCCAGCCGGGACTGGATGAGCGCCGCCATGCCGGGCGTGAAGGGGATGTTGATGTCCGCTTCGGGCAGGCACCAGTAGCCGCGGTCGGCGCGCATCACGCGGAAGTCGTGGGCCAGCGAGAACATCGCGCCTGCGGCGAAGGTGTGCCCCTGCAGCGCGGCCACCGTGACGACCGGCAGCGACAGCATCCGCGCGAACAGTTCGTGGACGGAGACGACGTAGTCCTGGTGCCGGTCGGCGTGGGCGAACAGCCACTCCAGGTCGAGCCCGTTGGAGTAGAACTTCCCGGTGGCGGCGGTGACCAGGGCCCGGGGCCCTTCCGCCTTCTCCACCTCGTCGAGCGCCGCACCGACGGCGGTGATCCAGTCGGGGTGGAAGCGGTTCTCTCCGTCCCCGAGGTCGAGGACGAAGACGTTGTCCTGACGGTCGAGCGTGGGCATGGCGACTCCTTCGGGGGCTGAGCTGACGTGGGCAAAGGACTGAGCACAAGGACTGAGAACAAGGACTGAGAACTATGGGCGGGGCCCGGGTTCGGCGCCCGGGCGGTCACGCAGGGCGTGGACGAGCAGGTCGTGGATCTCGGCGGCGGCCGCCTCGATCGGGGCGGTTCTCTGCTCGGCCCGGCACATGATCACCGCGCCTTCGACCGCGGCGATGATGAAGGCGCCGAGCCGGCGGCTGCGTTCCTCGGTCAGGCCGTGCCGCAGGAAGAGCGCCGCGAGGGCCTCCTGCCAGCGGGCGAACGCGGCGGCCGCGGAGCGGGCAAGCTGCGGCGCGTCGTCGTTGGTCTCGACAGCGACCGCCACGATCGGACAGCCGGCCCGAAAGCCGCTCTCGACCAGCCGGTCACGCCACAGCAGGAAGAACGCGTCGACGGCCTCCACCGGATCGTCCGCCTGCATGGCGGCATCGATCAGGCCCGAGATGAAGTCCCCCGCCAGAGCCACCGCCTCGTCGATGAGCTGCGCCCGCCCGCCGGGGAAATGGTGGTACACCGAGCCCCGGGGAGCGCCGCTGTGTGCGAGCACTTGGTCCACGCTGGTCGCGCTGGCCCCGTACTCACGCAGCAGAGCAGCGGCACTGAGGATCATCCGCTCACGGCTGTCGCTCTTGCGCGGACTCACCCGCCCACCACCCTCCTCGGTAAGGCGACCCGCCAGGCGGGCTACCTGCCGGTAACTTATGGGGTATGCCATAGAACATGCAAGAGGGCTGCCGCGGTCCGGCTGCCGCGCTCGTCGCGCTCGTGGTCCGATGAACGCCGGATGCTCGCGGGGCTGTCGCCGTCCGAGCGCCGGCAGATCGCGAGGCTGCTGCGCAAACTGGAGGAGTCGATCCTCGCGTCGGACGACGAGACGGCCGCCGCCGCCAAGTGACCAGCCGGTGGCCGGACGGCGCAGAGCACCCGCGATCTTGACGGCACCCGGCGCTTTCCGCGCGGGGGAGCGGGGGGACGCCGCGTCGGTGTGTACGTCGCTGTCGCCGACGGCAGCGCGGGCCGTGGCCGCCGGTCCTCTTCGGGGATGTGGAAGTGGGCTGCGGGCGCGCCCCCTTCCACATCCGCTACCGCGGGTCCTCGGCGCCTCCCGCCCGGCCGCGGCAGGTTCCGTCACCGGAACGGTGTGCGTGCGAGGCCGGCGGAGGTGATTCGGCCAGTCTCGCCGCGGCGGCGTGCAGCAGCGCGACGGCGACGGCGCGTACGAGAGGGTGCGCCGCCGCCCTGCGCAGCGCGTCCAACGGCGGGGCGTTCACCGCTCGTGGCGGCCGGTGAGCTCGTAGCCCGCCTCGTCGACGGCCGCCGCGACGTCGTCGTACGCGAGCTCCCGATCGGCGACGACGGTCACCTCGCCGGCCGTGAGGTCGACCTGCACGCTCTCCACTCCGGCCAGTGATCCCACTTCCGCCGTCACGGCGCTTACGCAGTGGCCGCACGTCATGCCCTTGACCTCGTACACATCTTTGACCATCGCGGTGCTCCCTCCGGGAACGGGGACGTCGTTCCGGTTCAGTGTATACCCCCAGGTGGTATATCACCCGGTCGTTCATGTGCCCTTCCGCTCAGGGATTCACGCAATCGTTTTCTCGGTGGATTCCTTGGAAACCTTTGTCGATCGGGCGTAGAAGCTCCCAATTTCCCCGATATGAGGGCCCGTCAGGCGCGTAACCGTCCACTCTGTCAGAACCGTTGACGTGACCCTGCCGTGCTTGTACCGTCCCCGCTGAAATCGATTTCTCTCGCTGATCGACCCCCACCGGGAGCTGAGCCATGCACAGAGCCGCCCGAGCATCCATACCGAGACGACGTACCGTCGGCCGTGCCATGGCCACCGCGTTCCTGGTCGTGTGCACAGCGCTGACCGCCGCGCCGCAGAGCACCGCCGACGACGGGGAGTCCGGCGCCGTGGCGTCCGCCGGATCCGGCGCGGCAGCCGCCGGGTCCCCGCCCGCGAGTGACTTCTTCGCCACGGTCGACGTGGAACCCGCCGCCTCCGTAGGCGCCCCCGCGATCGGCGACAACAGGAACCACGGTGATCTGTGGCCCAACTGCTGGGCCGACGACGACAGCGTCTACACCGCCTACGGCGACGGCCTCGGATTCGGCGGCGACTACAGCGACATCGGTGTCGCGAAGATCTCCGGCATGCCCGGCGGTCTCTCCGGCACCCAGCTCGCCACCGACGTCAGCCAGATCTGGACCGCCGACCACAACCGCAAGCCCACCGGCATGGCGTGCGTCGACGGCGCGCTCTACCTCGCGGTCCAGGACCTGGCGACCGACTTCAACGACGCGCCCGCCGCGACCATCGCCAAGTCCACCGACAAAGGCCGCACCTGGACCTGGGACCGCACCCGGCCGATGTTCGGCGGCGGGGTCTTCACCACGGTGATGTTCCTGGACTACGGCAAGGACTACGCCGACGCCCCGGACGACTACGTCTACGCGTACGGCCTGGACCACAACTGGCGGGACTCCTTCGACGACAGCGTGCCCGACCCCGTCGACCTGCATCTCGCCCGCGTCCACAAGAGCTCCGTGATGGACGAGAACGCCTGGCAGTACGCCTCGGGCCTCGACGCCTCGGGGAACCCGGTCTGGTCCACGGACATCAGCAGGCGACAGCCCGTCCTCCACGACGACCGCCACATCTACCAGGACGTCTTCACGGCGAACCGGGTCCGGAACACCACCGTCCTCGGCCAGGGCGGCATCGTCTACAACAAGCCGCTGAACCGCTACATCTACACCTCGTGGACCGAGTACACCTTCGAGTTCTACGAGGCCACCAGCCCCTGGGGCCCCTGGAAGCACTTCGCCACCAAGGACTTCGGCGGCTACCCGTGGACCCACACCAAGCACGGCGGCTACGCGACCACCATCCCGTCGAAGTACATCAGCGCCGACGGCAGATCCATGTGGCTCCAGTCCAACGTCTGCCCCTGCGGCGGCGGTTATCCGCACGGCGACCACTGGGCGTACACCTTCTCGCTCCGGCAGCTGCGCCTGGAACCGCGTCAGGACACCGCACCCGGCAACGCCGCCGACCCCGCACGCAACCTCGGCCGCGAGCCCGGGACCGTGCCCGTGCAGCGTGCCACGCACTTCGGCAAGGACGCTTACTACAGCGACGGCGACAAGACCCAGAACGAGGACGACTGGAACGACGAGCGCAAGAGCGCGAGCTGGTGGGGATACACCTGGCCGCGCCAGTACATGATGAACAAGGTCGTCTACACGACGGGCGACATGTTCGCCGACGGCGGCTGGTTCGCCGGCGACCTGCGGGTGCAGGTCCGGCGGGACAACCAGTGGGTCGACGTCTCCGGCGGGCGGACCGCACCCGCCTACCCGTACGACAGCACCGCCGGCGCCAACCGCACCTACACCTTCTCCTTCGATCCCACGGCGGGCGACGGCGTGCGCGTCATCGGACGGCCCGGCGGTGAGAAGACGTTCACGTCCGTCGCGGAGCTCGAGGTCTACTACGGCGACGCGGGCGGCGTCATGCTCGGCGGCTCCCCGACCGATGTGACCGGGGACGGCAAGGACGACATCGTCACCTTCACCCGCAACGCCACCGCCGACGTGTACGCGGCCGCATCCACCGGCAGTTCCTTCGCGGGCGGCGGCAAGTGGCACGACCACTTCGCGCCCGCCGGGGAGACCCCGCTGACCGGAGACTTCACCGGCGACGGCAGGGACGACGCCGTCACCTTCACCCACGGCACAGCCGCCGACGTCTATGTCGCGCCGTCCGACGGCGCCGCCTTCGGCGCCGGACAGAAATGGCACGACGGCTTCGCACCCGGCGCCGAGGCGCCCGCCGCCGGCGACTTCGACGGTGACGGCAAGGACGACATCGTCACCTTCACCCAGGACAGCACGGCGGACGTCTACGTCGCCCTGTCCTCCGGCACCTCCTTCGGCGCGGGCCGCAAGTGGCACGACCACTTCGCCCCGTCCGGCGAGTTCCCGGCCGTCGGCGACGTGAACGGCGACGGGAAGGACGACATCATCACCTTCACCAAGGGCACCGAAGCCGCCGTCTACGTCGCCTTCTCCACCGGCGACGCCTTCGCCCCGGCCCGCAAGGTCCTCAGCGGATTCGCGCCCGGCGCGGAACTCCCGCGCGTCGGCGACTTCGACGGCGACGGCAAGGACGACATCGCCGCCTTCACCGCGGACCCGGCCGGCGACGTCCGCGTCGCCCTGTCCAACGGAAGCACCTTCGACGCCAAGGGCGTCTGGCACGACGCGGTTTCCGGCGCCGGCGAGTACCCGTACGTCGGCGACTACGACGGCGACGGCCGGGACGACGTCGTCTCGTTCTCCCACACCCCCGGGGCCGATGTGCACGTCGCCCTCTCGACCGGCACGGCCTTCGGCGCGCGGCAGAAGTGGAACGACTTCTTCGGTCTGCCCGGCGAGACCTCCGTCTGATCCCACGCGGCAGTTCGGGGTGCGCACTGCCGCTCGGGTGCGCACCCCGGCCCCTCCGCGCGCCGGAACCATCCCGCCTCACGTCCCCACACCTCACGTCCCTACCGAGGAGGAAGAACGAGACATGCGAAGACGGCACACCTACATGGGCTTAGTCGGCGCCGTACTGACCGCCGGTGCCACACTGCTCCCCGCGCCGGCCGCCTCGGCCGCAGGCCCCCGCCCCGACTTCCGCGCCCCTTGGCCGTGCGGACAGACCAGGGACTACTACCACCACTCCTCAGAGGTCCCGGCCGCCCTGGACTTCAACATCGCGGGCTCCGGTGACCTCGGCACACCTGCCCTGGCCTCGGCGGCCGGCACGGTCGTCGACGTCGTTCCTGTCCCCAACAGTTCCGGCTACGGCAACCATGTCCGCGTCGACCACGGCGGCGGCTGGACCACCCTCGTCGCACACCTCGACCGCATCACGGTCGCCGAGGGCCAGTACGTGCGTGCGGGGGCCGAACTGGGCAAGGTCGGCACGACGGGTCAGTCCTCCGGACCGCATCTGCACTACGAGCAGGAGGCGGACGGCGTCAATCAGCCGATCGTCATCGACGGCGTGGCACTCCGCTACAGCACCACGGCCGCCCGCCACACCAGCGGCAACTGTGGAAGTCCCGCACCGATGCTCGGTGGGTCTCCGACGGATTTCACGGGTGACGGGAAGGACGACGTCGTCGCGTTCACGCAAGGGCCGGAGGCCGATGTGTATGTGGCTGCTTCGACGGGTGCCGGGTTCGGTGGTGCGGGGGTGTGGCACGAGTTCTTCGCGCCTGGTGGAGAGTCGCCGTTGAGTGGTGATTTCAACGGTGACGGCCGGGACGACATCGTGACGTTCACCGGTGGTGCGGAGGCGGATGTGTTTGTGGCTGCTTCGACGGGTGCCGGGTTCGGTGCGGCGTCGGTGTGGCACACGCATTTCGCTCCGGGGGGTGAGGTTCCGGCGGTGGGTGATGTGAACGGTGATGGGTTCGACGACATTGTGACGTTCACGCAGGGTGCCGAGGCGGATGTGTATGTGGCGTTGTCGAACGGGGTGGACGGCTTCGGTGGTGGTGTGAAGTGGCATGAGTTCTTCAGCCCGGCGGGGGAGTTCCCGGCGTTGGGTGATGTGGACGGTGACGGGAGGGACGATCTGGTCACGTTCACGCAGGGTGCGAGCGCTGATGTGTACGTGGCGTTCTCGGACGGCAGTACCGGTTTTGGGCCGGGGCGGTTGGTGCATGAGCATTTCGCTCCTGGTGCGGAGCAGCCTCGGGTCGGTGACGTGAACGGTGATGGTCGGGACGACATCGTGGCGTTCACGCAGGGTTCGGACGCTGATGTGTTCGTGGCGGTGTCGGACGGTGCCCGGTTCGGGGGTGGCCGGTTGTGGAACGAGTTCTTCGCTCCGGCGGGGGAGTTCCCGTATGTGGGTGATTTCGACGGTGACGGCAAGGACGACATCGTGACGTTCACCCGCAATGCCGAGGCCGATGTGTATGTGGCGCTGTCCAACGGCGTCGACGGCTTCGTCCAGGGCGCCAAATGGCACGACTACTTCGGCCTGCCCGGCGAAACCACCCTCTGATGCCTCCTGCGTCCGCATTTCCACCAGACATGGAGAAGGAAAGGAGTACGCGGTGAAACGCAATCCCGGGAAACTGCTCCCGGCAGCACTGTCGCTTGCCTCGCTCGTCATCGCTTCCCTGTTCGCCGGCGCTGCGTCCGCTACCGCCACGGCCACCGCCGCCGCCGCGCGGTCCGGCACCGACCATGGAACGGCGTCCCACGCGGCGGCCCAGGCACCGGCCGCCGCGAGTTCCGCCGCCGGAACGGCCGGCGTGCTGTCGCGCGCCGAGCGCGTCGCCAAGGTGACCGGCCCCGGGTCCACCAGTGCCACCGACGCCCGTTGGCAGGTCAAGGCCACCGATCTCGGCATCATGTGGGACAACGGATCCGGCGAGATCCTGACGGCCTTCGGCGACACCTACGGCAACGGCTGGACGGGGCCCGGCGCCGCGGTCGGCGACCAGGCCACCATCGACTGGCGCTGCAACGTGCTCGGCCGGAGCGGTGACCGTGACCTCGCCGACGGTATGAGCCTGTCCAGCATGCCCGGCGACCGCGCGAACCACGCCAAGCAACTGCTGCCCTGCAAGCGCGTCAACAACGACGAGCTGACCACGATCCCCACGGCCGGAATCTCCGTGGGCGGCCGGCAGTACATGCACTACATGTCGGTGAACCACTGGGGCGGGGCCGGCGAGTGGTTCACCAACTACTCGGGTATCGCCTGGTCCGACGACAACGGTGAGAACTGGGTCAGGGACGCCGACGCCCGCTGGCAGAACACCCCCGCCTGGGACAACAAGTTCCAGATGGCGGCCATGGTCCGGCACGGCGGCCACGTCTACATGTACGGCACGCCCAACGGCCGGTTCGGCGATGTGCATCTCGCACGCGTCCCCGAGGGCCGTCTGCTGGAGCCCGCCGAGTACCGCTACTGGAACGGCGGTTCCTGGGGGACCGACCAGAACGCGGCGGCCGCCGTCGCCGCCGCTCCGGTCAGCGAGGTGTCGGTGCAGTACAGCAGGTATCTCGGCAGGTTCGTGATGATGTATCTCGACGAGCACATGGCGTCCGTCGTCATGCGGACGTCGCCGACGCCCACCGGTCCGTGGAGCGGCAAGCAGGTGGTCGCCGCGGGCGCCGACTTCCCCAAGCTGTACGGGGCGTTCATCCATCCCTGGTCGGCGGACTCCAACAGCCCGTACCTGTACTTCACGATGTCGCAGTGGGATCCGTACAACGTCTATCTGATGCGGGTGCGGCTCACCGGTGGTGGTGTGTTCGGTGGCTCCGCGGCCGACTTCGACGGTGACGGGAGGGACGACATCGCCACGTTCACCCAGGACGACTCGGCCGACGTGTACGCCGCGAAGTCCACCGGCACCGGGTTCTCGGGCCGGTCGGTGAAGTGGAGCGACCACTTCGCGCCCGGTGGTGAGACGCCGCTGACCGGCGACTTCACCGGCGACGGCAAGGACGACGTCGTCACGTTCACCCACGGGACGCGGGCCGATGTGTACGTCTCGCCGTCCGACGGCAACGCCTTCGGCACGGGACAGAAGTGGCACGACCACTTCGCGCCGGACCGCGAGGTGCCCGGCGTCGGCGACTTCGACGGTGACGGCAAGGACGACATCGTGACGTTCACCCACGACGACGCGGCGGACGTCTACGTCGCGCTCTCGGGCGGCGGCTCCTTCGGTCCCGGGCAGAAGTGGCACGACGACTTCGCCGCCTGGGGCAGCTTCCCGGCGGTCGGTGATGTCGACGGTGACGGCAGGGACGATCTGATCGCCTTCACCCAGGGCGCGGAGGCCGATGTGTACGTGGCTCTCAACGAAGGCGGCCGGTTCGGCGCTCCGCGCAAGGCGCACGACCACTTCGCCCCGGAGGGCGAGCGGCCGCGCGTCGGTGACGTGGACGGCGACGGCAAGGACGACATCGTGACCTTCACCGGTGGTGAGGCGTCGGACGTCTATGTGGCTCTCTCCGACGGCACCGCCTTCGGCGGCGGACAGAAGTGGAACGACTTCTTCGCCCCGGACGGCGAGTTCCCGTACGTGGGTGACTACAACGGCGACGGCAAGGCCGACATCGTCACCTTCACGCACAACTCCGAGGCCGACGTGTACGTGTCGGTGTCCGACGGCGCCTCCGGCTTCGTCGACGGCCGCAAGTGGCACGAGTACTTCGGACTCGCCGGCGAGACCAGCCTCTGACGCCGGCTGCCGTTTCGCTCCCTGCCCATCGGTCCGCCCCCTGACCGGCCCGGGCGGCGCGGCCCGTGAACGCCGGTATCTCCCCCGGCCGCTCCACCTCCGGCTGGGGGCGGGCCCTGCCGAAGTCGAACGCCGAGGTGAGGTCGCCGGTCA
>NZ_JBFAQK010000096.1:0-15468 GCF_040677245.1 Streptomyces kurssanovii | reverse complement strand
GCCTGGCGGCCGTGGGAGGTGCCCCCAGGCGGGCTGGATTTCCAGCCCCGCCGGCGATTGAGGCGCGGGGGTCCGGGGGCGGAGCCCCCGGTTTCGGGAAGGGGCGGGGTGGGGAAACGGCCCCGCGCAGCGGAGCCGTCAGCCGCGCTCCAGGAACGGCTCCAGCAGCCCCGGCACCGCCTCGGACGCGAACGTCAGGCCCTCCCCCTCCGCGGCGTCGTAGACGCCGTACGCGCCCGCGCCCGCCGCCGTGGTGGCCGTCAGGGTGATCAGGCCCGCGCGGCGCTGGAAGACGGAGCGACGGACCGTCCAGCCGATCACGCCCGACCGCTGCAGTGCGACCGTGCTGCGGCGGACGGTGCCGGAGCGGGTGACGAGGTAGTCGCCGGCGATCCCGTGGCCGAGGGCCCGGTACGCGTCGAGGGCGAGGAGTACCGCGACGGGAACGCCGACCGCCGCCCAGGCGGCCGCGATCCACAGGAGCACGGGTGTGAGCAGTGCGCCGAGGAGCGCGAGGACCGTCGCGGGGAGCAGCGCCGCGCTCAGTGCCCAGCGCACCCGTCTGCCGCGCGCGGCCCGCGGGTGGGGTGTCAGGAGGGCTTCCCGTGTCGGGGAGGCGGATTCGCGGAGCACCTGCGCGGCGACCTCGTCGGCCAGCACCCGTGGCACCACGGGCAGCAGGACGTTGATGTCGGCGTGCTTGTCCTGCTGGTCCTTGACGAGGCCGGTGGCGACGGCGTCCAGCCTCGCGGCGCCGAAGAGTCTGACGCCCAGCGGCTCGACCAGGTCGACGCCGCGCAGCCGGCGCTCCTCGATGGATATCGAGCGTGCCGTGAACAGGCCCCGCCGCACCCGCAGTGTGCCGCCGGGCTCCCGGTCGAGCCGGTAGTTCCACCACATCTCGATCCAGAGCCCGACCGCGCCGATGACGCCGGCGACGAGCGCGGCAGCGGCCAGGGTGACGATGATCCAGACGAGCGGGGTGTCCCTGAAACGGTCGCCGACCCATTCGATGACCTCGGCCTGTGCCCCGAACCACTCGCTGACCTGCATCACCGCGCCCGCGGCCGCGCCGCCGAGCAAGGGGGCGACGAAGGAGACCGGCGCGTAGCGGATCCAGGCGGGATCGAGGACGGCGAGCGCGCCGTCGGGGTGGGCGGCCGCCTCACGCGGGGCGCTCCTGGCCAGCAGCTCGAGCCGAAGCCGTTCGCCCTCCGCCCGGCTGACGGCGTCGAGTTCGAGGGTGGACTCACCGCCGACGGCGTGCTCGCCCGTGCCGATGCGGACCTTGACGAGTCCGAGGACGCGCAGCAGCACATTGGCGGTGAGGTCGACGCTCCGGATGCGTTCGCGGGCCAGCGAGCGGCGCTTGACCAGGACCAGTCCGGTGTGGAGTTCGGCCCGCTCCGGTCCGATGCGGTAGCGGGTGCGCTGCCAGCGCACCAGGTCGGCCCCGGTGCCGGCGCCGACCAGCAGTGCGGCACCGGCCAGTACCCAGCCGAGGGCCTTCCACAGCGGCATGCCACCCGCGAGGCCGAGGAGTGCGGGGAGCCCGGCACCGGCCGCGAAACCGGCCAGGACCATGGCGGTCACCAGGACCGTGCGCCCGTCGAGCCGCCGCCACTCCTCTTCCGGTGCGCTCACGTCGCGTCCCCGGGCGTGGCCCGGGTGATCCGGGTCAGGCTCTCCGCGAGTGCGGCGGCGACCTCGTGGTCGAGTCCCTCGATCCTGACGGCGCCCTTGGCGGAGGCGGTGGTCACCGTGACGGTGGCGAGCCTGAACGCCTGCTCGAGCGGCCCTCTGACCGTGTCCACGGTCTGGATGCGGGACATGGGCGCGATCCGCCACTCCTGCCACAGCGCCCCGGTGCGGACGTACACCGCCTCGTCGGTGACCTCCCAGCGGTGCACGCGGTACCACCAGGCGGGGAAGAACGCGGTGCAGGCGAGACCGGCGACGGCGATCACGCCTGCCGGGACCAGCAGCCAGCTGCGGGCAGGCTCGATGAAGGCGCCCAGCACGGACAGCACGAGGGCCGGTACGGCGGCGGTCAGCAGGACCTGCGTGCGCCACCAGTTGACGGCCCGTTCGTTCAGCCGGTTGTTCGGCGGCCGCAGCCGCACCGTGTTCTCCCCCGCCATCAGGTCACCGGCCGCGCAATGTCCGGTACTTGCCGGCCAGCGTCGCGGTGGAGCTGTCGAGCTGCTCGCCGCCCTTGCCCTCGGTCAGCACCGGCTCGATCTTCTTCGCGAGGACCTTGCCGAGCTCGACTCCCCACTGGTCGAAGGAGTCGATGTTCCAGATGGCCCCCTGCACGAACACCTTGTGCTCGTACAGGGCGATCAACTGGCCCAGCACGGAGGGCGTCAGGTCCTCCGCGAGGATCGTCGTCGTCGGGTGGTTCCCCTTGAACGTCTTGTGCGGCACCAGTTCGTCCGCGACGCCTTCCGCCCTGACCTCCTCGGGCGTCTTGCCGAAGGCGAGGGCCTGCGTCTGGGCGAAGAAGTTGGCCATCAGCAGGTCGTGCTGCGGGACGAGTCCGGCGAGCAGGCCGGGGACGGGCTTGGCGAAGCCGATGAAGTCCGCGGGGATGACCTTCGTGCCCTGGTGGATCAGCTGGTAGTACGCGTGCTGGCCGTTGGTGCCGGGGGTGCCCCACACGACGGGGCCGGTCTGCCAGTCGACCGGATTGCCGTCACGGTCGACCGACTTGCCGTTCGACTCCATGTCGAGCTGCTGGAGGTACGCGGTGAACTTGGACAGGTAGTGCGAGTAGGGCAGCACCGCGTGCGACTGGGCGTCGAAGAACGCCCCGTACCAGACGCCCAGAAGGCCCAGCAGCAGCGGGGCGTTGGCCTCGGGGGGCGCGGTGCGGAAGTGTTCGTCGACGAGGTGGAAGCCGTCGAGCATCTCCCGGAACCGGTCGGGGCCGATCGCGATCATGAGGGACAGGCCGATCGCGGAGTCGTACGAGTACCGGCCGCCGACCCAGTCCCAGAACTCGAACATGTTGGCCGTGTCGATGCCGAAGTCGGAGACCTTCTCGCCGTTGGTGGACAGGGCCACGAAGTGCTTGGCGACCGCGTCGGGGCCGACCCGGAGGTTGGTGAGCAGCCACTCGCGGGCGGAGGTGGCGTTGGTGATCGTCTCGATGGTGGTGAAGGTCTTCGAGGCGATGATGAAGAGGGTCTCCGCCGGGTCCAGGTCCCTTACGGCCTCGTGGAGATCGGCCCCGTCGACGTTCGAGACGAAACGGAACGTCAGGTCCCGCTCGGTGTAGGAGCGGAGCACCTCGTACGCCATCGCGGGCCCGAGATCGGAGCCGCCGATACCGATGTTGACGATGTTCCTGATGCGCTTGCCGGTGTGGCCGGTCCACTCGCCGGAGCGGATCCGCTCCGAGAAGGCGGCCATCTTGTCCAGCACCGCGTGGACGTCCGGCACCACGTTCTCGCCGTCGACCTCGACGACGGCGTCCCGCGGGGCACGCAGGGCCGTGTGCAGGACCGCGCGGTCCTCGGTGGTGTTGATCTTCTCGCCGCGGAACATGGCGTCCCGCAGTCCGGCGACGTCGGTGGCGGCGGCCAGTTCGCGCAGCAGTGCCAGCGTCTCGTCGGTGACCAGGTGCTTGGAGTAGTCCAGGTACAGATCGCCCACCTGGAGGGTGTACCTGCTGCCGCGCTCCGCGTCCGCCGCGAACAGCTCCCGCAGATGCGTCGCGCCCAACTGCTCGCGGTGCTTGCCGAGAGCGGTCCACTCGGGCATCCGGTTGAGCCTGGTCTTGCCTGCGTTCATCTCGGACATCAGCCCACTTCTTCTCGTACCTGCCTGCATGCCCCGCTGCGGTTCCAACCTAATTGATCAGGCCGGTCGGTGAGGCGTCGGCGGGGCGGCGCACGAGAAGCGGCCCGGTAAAGAGAAGTCCGGCCGTCACCCTTTTCGGGTGGCGGCCGGACTCAAGAACTAGATCTCGCCCCGCAGTTTGGCGAGCGCTTCCGCGAGAATCGCCTCGCCGTCCGCGTCGCTGCGCCGCTCGCGTACGTACGCGAGGTGCGTCTTGTACGGCTCGGTGCGCGGCGGGTCCGGCGGATTGTCCCGGTCCTGGCCGGCCGGGAACCCGCACCGCGGGCAGTCCCACGTGTCGGGGACCTGTGCGTCACTGGCGAAGCTCGGCTGCGTCTCGTGCCCGTTCGAGCACCAGAAGGAGATGCGGAGGCGCGGCGCGGACTCGCCTCGCTCTGCCTCGCCCATCGGCCCCGCTCCGACCCGGCTTCCCCGGATCGCGTTGCCACTTGCCACGGTCGTAACTCCCTGCGTGATGGTGCTGCACAGCGTCTCACAGCGGCTGCGCCGCGAGTGCCCCAGTCTACGTAAGGCCCAACGCTCGTCCAGTGATTGGAGTTACACCCCAGCTCGGGACGCGGAATCGGTGGGTCAGCTGTCCAGCTTCATCAGCAGACCAAGTACGACAATGCACGCGAACCACAGCAGACCGACCACGACGGTGATGCGGTCGAGGTTCCGCTCGGCCACGGAGGAGCCACCGACAGAGGACTGCATTCCGCCACCGAACATGTCGGAAAGACCGCCGCCCTTCCCCTTGTGCATCAGCACGAGCAACATCAGCAGCCCGCTGAAAATGATCAGGGCGATCGAGAATCCCATAACCACGGCTGGACCCTACTTCCTGGCAATTCTCTTGGACTCAATACGGACGACGGGGGCCCGGGCTCGTTGTGTGAGCCGCAGGCCCCCGCAAGGGTACGCCGGATCTGCGCTACCGCATACTCACTGGTCGCGGAACCGGACGATCTTGACGAACTCGTCCGCGTCCAGGGCGGCCCCGCCGACCAGGGCGCCGTCCACGTCGGGCTGAGCCATGATCGCGGCGACGTTGCCCGCCTTCACCGAGCCGCCGTACTGGATCCGGACCTTGTCGGCCAGCTCCTGGGAGTACAGCTCGGCGAGGCGGCCGCGGATCGCACCGCAGACCTCCTGCGCGTCCTCGGGGGTGGCGACCTCTCCGGTGCCGATGGCCCACACCGGCTCGTACGCGATCACGATGGTCTCGGCCTGCTCGGCCGGGATGTCCTTCAGGCCGCCGTCGAGCTGGGCGAGCGTGTACTCGACCTGGTTGCCGGCCTTGCGGATGTCCAGGCCCTCGCCGACGCACAGGATCGGGGTCAGGCCGTGCTTGAAGGCCGCCTTCACCTTGGCGTTGCAGATCTCGTCGCTCTCCGCGTGGTACTGGCGGCGCTCGGAGTGGCCCACGGCGACGAAGGTGCACTTCAGCTTGGCCAGCATCAGGCCGGAGATCTCGCCGGTGTAGGCGCCGGAGTCGTGCGCCGAGATGTCCTGGGCGCCGTACTTGATCTTCAGCTTGTCGCCGTCGACCAGGGTCTGGACGGACCGCAGGTCGGTGAAGGGCGGAAGGACGGCGACCTCTACGGCGTCGTAGTCCTTGTCGGCCAGTGCGAAGGCGAGCTTCTGGACGTGCGCGATGGCCTCGAGGTGGTTGAGGTTCATCTTCCAGTTGCCCGCCATCAGCGGGATGCGGCCCTGGTCAGTAGCAGTCATGCGGGGTCAGTCCTCCAGTGCGGCAAGGCCGGGGAGCGTCTTGCCCTCGAGATATTCGAGGCTCGCTCCGCCGCCGGTCGAGATGTGGCCGAACGCCTTCTCGTCGAAGCCCAGGATCCGCACGGCGGCGGCGGAGTCGCCGCCGCCGACCACGGAGAAGGCCGGGGAGTCGACGAGCGCCTGGGCAACGGCCTTGGTGCCCTCGGCGTAGTCGGGGTGCTCGAAGACGCCCATGGGGCCGTTCCAGAAGACGGTGGCCGCGTCGGCGAGCTTCGAGGCGTACAGCAGGCGGGTCTCCGGACCGATGTCCAGACCCTCCTGATCGGCGGGAATGGCGTCCGCGGCGACGACGGCCGGGTTGGCCGGCGCCTTGGTCTTCAGGTCCGGGAACTCGGACGAGACCAGCACGTCGACGGGGAGCACGAACTCCACGCCCTTGGCCTTGGCACGCTCCAGGTACTCGCGCACGGCCGGTACCTGGTCCTCCTGGAGCAGCGAGATGCCGACCTCGTGGCCCTGGGCCTTGAGGAAGGTGTACGCCATGCCGCCGCCGATGAGGATGCGGTCGGCCTTCTCCAGCAGGTGGTCGATGACTCCGAGCTTGTCGGAGACCTTGGCGCCGCCGAGCACGACGACGTAGGGCCGGCTGACGTCCTCCGTGAGCTTCTTGAGGACGCCGACCTCGGTGGCGATCAGGAAGCCGGCGGCGTGCGGCAGCCGGGCCGGGAGATCGAACACGGAGGCGTGCTTGCGGTGCACGGCGCCGAAGCCGTCGCCGACGTACACATCGGCGAGGGCGGCCAGCCGGTCCGCGAAGGCGCCGCGCTCGGCGTCGTCCTTGGAGGTCTCGCCTGCGTTGAAGCGGAGGTTCTCCAGGACGGCGACCTGGCCGTCCTCGAGGCCGGCGACGGCGGCCGTGGCGGACTCACCGACGGTGTCGGTCGCGAACTCCACGTGCGTGCCGAGCAGCTCTCCGAGCCGGGCGGCGGCCGGGGCCAGCGAGAAGGCTGGGTCCGGGGCGCCCTTGGGGCGGCCCAGGTGCGAGGCGACGACTACCCGGGCCCCGGCCTCCGCGAGCTTGGCGATGGTCGGCTGCACGGCCCGGATGCGGCCGTCGTCGGTGATGGTCGTGCCGTCGAGCGGCACATTGAGGTCGGCGCGGACGAATACCCGCTTGCCCGCGACCCCGTCGGCCAGCAACTGGTCGATGGTCTTCATGTTTTACGGCTCCTCGGAGGGCTGCACGCGCGACAGGGCTCGAACGGCGCCACTTTGCGCTGCCCGAGCCCTGTGCTCACATCTTTGTGCTCTCGTTGCAGATCAGGTGCAGATCAGATCAGACGCTGCTGATCAGAGCTGGTTGCCCACGAAGACCGTAAGGTCCACGAGGCGGTTGGAGTAGCCCCACTCGTTGTCGTACCAGCCGAGGATCTTCACCGACTTGCCCTCCTGGACCATGGTCAGCGAGGAGTCGAAGGTGCAGGACGCGGCGTCGCCGACGATGTCCGAGGACACGATCGCGTCCTCCGTGTAGAAGAGGATGCCCCGCAGGTCGCCGTCCTCGGAGGCCTTCTTGAACGCGGCGTTGACCTCGTCCTTGGTGACCTCACGCTCGAGCTCGACAACCAGGTCGGTGGCCGAACCGGTCGGGACCGGGACGCGCATCGCGATGCCGTCCAGCTTGCCCTTCAGCTTCGGCAGGACCAGGGCGGTGGCCTTGGCGGCACCGGTGGTCGTCGGGATGATGTTCTCCGCGGCGGCGCGGGCGCGACGCAGGTCGGAGTGCGGGAAGTCCAGGATCCGCTGGTCGTTGGTGTAGGCGTGGACCGTGGTCATCAGACCCTTGACGATGCCGAAGTTCTCGTCCAGAACCTTGGCCATCGGCGCCACACAGTTGGTGGTGCAGGAGGCGTTGGAGATGACGTGGTGGTTGTCGGCGTCGTACTTGTCCTGGTTGACACCCATCACGATGGTGATGTCCTCATCCTTGGCCGGAGCCGAGATGAGGACCTTCTTGGCGCCGCCGGCGATGTGCTTCTCGGCGTCGGCCTTCTTGGTGAAGATGCCCGTCGACTCGATGACGATGTCGACGCCCAGCTCGCCCCACGGAATGTCGGCGGGGTTGCGCTCGGAGAGCACCTTGATGGTGTGGCCGTCGACCGTGATGGTGTCGGCGGTGTGGCTCACCTCGGCCTTGAGACGACCGAGGATGGTGTCGTACTTCAGCAGGTGGGCCGTGGTCGCAGTGTCACCCAGGTCGTTGACAGCCACGATCTCGATCTTCGCACCCTGCTCCAGCAGCGCGCGGAAGTAGTTACGACCGATGCGGCCAAAGCCGTTGATGCCTACGCGGATCGTCACGAACCGATCTCCTCGTTGGTACGCCGGTTTTCGACGCCGGCGAGTTGTATGGGATGTCCCCGACCGCCTACGACCCTACCCCCCTGAAGGCCCCGTAGTGACATCGAGATGCACTGTGTGGGACACGGTGGCCCGTACCCGTCAGTAGCATTTCTGGCCACCGCGTCCCGCACCGGATCGCGGGGCGTTCACAGCGTCGCCCCGCGCCCGGTCACGCTCTTCTCAGCGCCGCAGCGCCCTGAGTGCCGCGGCGACGATCCGTTCACGGTCGGCCGCCGTTCGCACATGCTCGAGGCCGAAACCGATCAGCACACTGTCGCGCGTGCTCACCGCCGACGCGGACGGAAACAGGTCCTGGCTGCGCTCCCAGTTCCCCCGCAGGGCGGGGCTGCCCTCGGGGGGACCGGCGGCCGTCCAGGGCTCCAGCGAGGCCTCGAAGCCCTCGAGGGGCTGCTCGACGCCGCCGGTGACGAGCCGGGTGTCGTCGACGAAGACACCGCGGCCGCCGTCGCTCGGGTCGGTGACATAGGAGACGGAGACCTCGATCCGCTTGCCCGCGTAGGCGCTCAGGTCGAAGGAGGCCGCCCGCCAGCCGTCGGACGCCCCGGTGAAGGAGTTCCACGCGCCGGTGGTGCCGCTCGCCGTGCACGTGTCCTCGCCGAGCGTGAGGTAGTGCCGCAGGAAGGGGTGCTGGTCGATGTAGAAGCCGCCGTCGCACTGGGCCGGGACCTCGGTGGACGTGCCGCCGCCGGTGTCGGGAAGCGTCGTCCAGTCGTCCTGGCCGACGGTGTGGACCTCGACGGCGGCGTTGTCGTAGCCGGGCTCCGTGTCGAAGCTCAGCCGCATGTCCAGGGCGGGCCGGTCGGCGGCCGCCGTGCCGGTCAGGTCGATCGTGCGGGAGAGCCGCGCCCACGAGGAGTTGCGGTGGGTGACCGCCGCGTACCACTCACCGCCGTACGGCGAGAACGGCATCCTGACGCCCGGGTAGTCACCCGCGGCGGCGCTGTCGAACTGCGGGAACTCGTCCGGCGGCAGGGTGTCCGCGGTGATCGTGTAGGCGCCGGCCGCGTCCAGCGGGTTGCCCGGTGCGCCCCCGAGGGCGCCGGAGGCACCGGTGAGGCGTCCCGTGCCGAGGAAGCCGGTCACCCCGGCGAGCGAGGCCCGGCCGGAGGCCCCGAGGTAGTACTGCGAGAAGTCGTCGCTCAGCGCCCCGCCGAGGTCGGCGTCACCGCCGGCACGCTCGCCCATGGAGACGAGCTTGCCGCCCTCGTTGAGGTAGGCGCGCACGGCCTGCGTGGTGGTCCAGGACGGCTCGGCCGCGCCCGAGTACCAAAGGACCGTCCTGAAGTGGCCGAGGACCGCGAGGGGGTGCGGGGCGCCCTGCGTGGCGACGTCCCAGACCGCGCTGCGGTGACCGTTGGCGGCGAGGGCGCGGGTGTAGGCGGCGGTGTGTGCGGCGGCGGCCGTGCCGCCCTCTTCCGCGATCACCAGCGTGTCGCCGCGCGGCCGTTCGGCGACGGTGTACGTGAAGTGCTCGCTCGCGGTGCGCTCGCCGCTCCTGGTCCTGCCGGTGAACCACACCTCGACGCGGTCGCCCGGCTCGGCTCCCTCGACCTCGGCGCGGTACTCGTCGAAGTGGAGGTTGTCCTCGCCGCCGAAGCGCTCGCCGCCCTTCCAGGGACGCAGCTCCTCGTCGTGCGTGCGACCGCCGTTGATGCGGTAGTTGAGCTCCTTGTCGCGCAGCGACCTGCGGGCGGTGACGGAGACCTCCTGGTCGGCGCCCCGCGCGTAGGAGGTGGCGAAAGTGTCGGGGGTGAAGTCCGCGGCCGTGAGGCCCACCGCGGAGGACGGCTGGTCGGGGTGGGCCGCGGTCTCGGCGACGGAGAGCGCGAACGGGATGTTCTTGGCGAACTCCTGCTGGATCAGCCGCTCGTCGTCGGGGAAGGTGAAGATGGACGCGCAGTCAGCGGCGTTCCACTCGTCGTCGGGGTCGACGCGCGAGGCGGTGGCGCAGGTCGACATCTCGGGGGTGTACATCATCATCCCGTTGACGTTGGCCGCGTGGCCGTCGGCCTCGCCGTTGGTGGTGTAGAGCTCGGAGGAGAGCTGGGGCCGGTAGCCGGGGATCGCGGAGTTGTCCGGCGTGCCCGCGAGGGCCTTGTAGAGGACGTCGTCGGGGGTCGGAGTGGCGACCTGCCAGCCGACTCCGTACAGCAGCAGCTGGGCGGCGGAGTGGTAGTTGATGCCGTACTGGAAGCCGATGCGCTTCTGGAACCGGTCGATGGCCTTGGTCTCGGGTTCGGACCCGGGGCCGGTGCCGCGGTAGGTCTCGTCGAACGGGTCGGGTGAGGACCCCTCGTTGTCGTAGCCCCACTTGTAGGAGAAGTTGCGGTTGAGGTCGACGCCGTCGCCCGCGGTGATCCGCCCGTCACCGTTGTTGTCGCGGAGGTTCTTGCGCCACTGGCGCTCTTCGGTCCCGGTGAACGTGTGGTCGTAACCGTCGGGGTTGGCGGACAGGACGAACCACAGCTCGGTGGAGTCGATGATCTTCGTGATCCGCGGGTCCTCGCCGTAGCCGTCGAGGTAGTGGTGCATCAGCCGCCGGGTCATCTCCGGGGTGATCCACTCACGGGCGTGCTGGTTGGACATGTAGAGGGTGGCGGGCTTGGAGCCGTCGCGGTACCGGTCCGCGCCCTTGGAGATCTTGAGAGCGAGGATGTCCTGGCCTTTGACGGTCCGGCCGATGCTCACGACCTTGGTGAGGGCCGGATGGGACCTGGCGGTGTCGAGGATCTCGGCCTTGAGGCCGCCTTCGCCGCCGTACGGGCGGAAGACACCGTCGCCCGCGGCGGCGAGGTGCTTCTCCGCCTTGTCGGAGAGGGTGTGCTCGGTGATGTCGACGCCCTGCTCGCGCAGTTCGCCGGCCTGCCGCTCGGTGAGGTGGAGCTCGATGGTGGCGGATCCCTTGTCCGGGATCTGCTCGCCCAGTTCATGGCCGTCGGTGCCCGCCGCGAGGATCAGCGGCACCTGTTCCTTGCTCACTTCCGCGTGCCATACGGCGAGTTCTTCGCCGTTCCCGCCCCCGGAGTCGGCCTGCGCGATCGGCGCTGCCGACACTCCTGCGACCAGGAGTGCGGCAGCGGCGAGGATCGATCTCGCTCTGCGTCTCATAAGCCCCCCTTGCTGTTGTCTGCCAGGAAAGTGCTCGTGTCCGCCGTGATGACGGGCATGCGACAGGCTCATGACTCTCCATGATCATGTCAATAGGGCCACACCGGCCCCCGCGGGCTTGGAAACGACACTGCCGACGCCTCAAGAGGCGTCGGCAGTAGAGCTGTCGAGCTACATGCCAGGAGCGTCAGCCGACCAGACCGTCGGCCATCTCCTCCGTCAGATTCGACTCCGTACCCGGGATGCCCAGGTCCTGGGCGCGCTTGTCCGCCATCGCCAGCAGGCGGCGGATCCGGCCCGCGACCGCGTCCTTGGTCAGCGGCGGGTCGGCGAGCGCCCCCAACTCCTCCAGCGAGGCCTGCTTGTGCTCCATGCGCAGCCGGCCCGCCGCCGCGAGGTGCTCGGGCACCTCCTCGCCGAGGATCTCCAGAGCACGCTGCACCCGGGCGCCCGCCGCCACGGCGGCACGGGCGGAGCGGCGCAGGTTGGCGTCGTCGAAGTTGGCCAGGCGGTTGGCGGTGGCGCGCACCTCGCGCCGCATCCGCCGCTCCTCCCACGCCAGCACCGACTCGTGCGCCCCGAGCCGCGTCAACAGGGCGCCGATCGCGTCACCGTCACGGACGACCACCCGGTCCACGCCCCGCACCTCGCGCGCCTTCGCGGCGATCGAGAGCCGGCGGGCGGCGCCCACCAGCGCGAGGGCCGCCTCCGGTCCCGGGCAGGTGACCTCCAGGGAGGACGACCGGCCCGGCTCGGTCAGCGAACCGTGCGCCAGGAAGGCGCCACGCCAGGCGGCCTCCGCGTCGCAGGTCGCACCCGAGACCACCTGGGGCGGCAGGCCCCTGATCGGACGCCCCCGGCCGTCGACCAGACCCGTCTGGCGCGCCAGCTGGTCACCGCCCGCCACCACGCGTACGACGAACCGGGAGCCGCGGCGCAGACCGCCGGGAGCCATGACCATCAGCTCCGAGCTGTGGCCGAAGATCTCCAGGATGTCCCGTTTGAGCCGGCGCGCGGCGATGCCGGTGTCCAGCTCCGCCTCGATCACGATGCGGCCGCTCACCAGGTGCAGACCGCCCGCGAACCGCAGGATGGCCGAGACCTCCGCTTTTCTGCAGCAGGTCCGGGTGACGGGGAGCCGGGAGATCTCGTCCTTCACCGCTGCCGTCATCGCCATGGGCCGATCCTTCCATGCATCCGAAAAATACGGTCGTACGCGGCGGCCAACAGCTCCGGGTCGTGCTTCGGAAGTCCGTCGGGAGAGGCCACCGGAGCCAGCTCGACCGCGGCGCCCAGCCGCTTGGCGGCGTCGGCGAGGGACTCGCGGTCGGGCACTGCGGCCTCGTCGGCCAGCACCACGTCCAGGGCGAGTTTAGGCGCGTGTCGTCCCAAAACCTCCAAATGACGCTGCGGGGAGAAGCCCTCAGTTTCTCCGGGCTGGGGCGCCAGATTGAGCGAGAGCACCCGGCGGGCCTTCGTCTGGACCAGCGCGTCGAGCAGTTCGGGCACGAGAAGGTGAGGAATGACCGAGGAGAACCAGGAGCCGGGACCGAGGACCACCCAGTCGGCGTCCAGCACGGCCTCCACGGCCTCCGGGACGGCGGGCGGGTCGTTCGGCACGAGATGCACGGACTGCACCTCGCCGGGCGTGAGCGCCACGGTCGCCTGGCCGCGCACGGTGTCCACCTCGTCCGGGCGGCTCGGGTCGTGCCCGCGCACCAGCGCCTGGAGCTCGAGGGGAACGGCCGACATGGGCAGCACCCGCCCGTGCGCGCCGAGCAGCTTGCCGACCAGGTCCAGTGCCTGGACATGGTCGCCGAACTGCTCCCACAGCGCCACGATCAGCAGATTGCCGACCGCGTGCTCGTGCAGTTCGCCCTGGGACTGGAAACGGTGCTGGATGACCCGCGCCCAGGTCTGACCCCAGTCGTCGTCGCCGCACAGCGCCGCCAGGGCCTTGCGCAGGTCGCCGGGCGGCAGCACGCCGAGCTCCTCACGGAGCCGGCCGCTGGAGCCGCCGTCGTCGGCGACGGTGACGACCGCCGTGAGGTCGCCGGTGATACGGCGCAGGGCCGTGAGGGAGGCGGACAGCCCCATCCCGCCGCCGAGGGCGACGACCTTGGGCTGGGCTCCGCGCTTCCGGCCGGACGGCGTGCGCGTGGTTCTGCGCAGCCGCCGCAGCCGGAGGTTGCGTCCGGTCACTCGCGCCCCAGGTCCCGGTGGACGACGACGGTCTCGACACCGGCGGCGGACAGACGGGCGGCGAGCTTCTCCGAGGTGGCGACAGAGCGGTGCTTGCCGCCGGTGCAGCCGACGGCGACGGTCACATAGCGCTTGCCCTCGCGGCGGTAGCCGGCGGCGATCAGCTGGAGCAGCTCGGTGTAGCGGTCGAGGAACTCCTTGGCACCGGGCTGGTTGAAGACGTAGTTCGACACCTCTTCGTTCAGGCCGGTGAACGGGCGCAGCTCCGGCACCCAGTGCGGGTTCGGCAGGAAGCGCATGTCGACGACGAGGTCCGCGTCGACGGGCAGCCCGTATTTGAAGCCGAACGACATCACCGTGGCCCGCAGCTCGGGCTTCTCGTCACCCGCGAACTGGGCATCCATCTTGGCGCGCAGCTCGTGGACGTTCAGGCCGGAGGTGTCGATCACCAGGTCGGCGTCGCCGCGCAGCTCCCGCAGCAGGTCGCGCTCGGCCGCGATGCCGTCGACGATCCGGCCGTCGCCCTGCAACGGGTGCGGGCGCCGGACCGACTCGAAACGGCGCACCAGGGCATCGTCCGAGGACTCCAGGAAGACGATCCGGCGGGTGACCTGCTTGGCGTCGAGGTCGGCCAGGGACTCGCGGAGGTTGTCGAAGAACCGCCGGCCGCGTACGTCGACGACGACCGCGATCCGGGCCACGTTGCCCTGGGAGCGGGCGCCGAGCTCCACCATCGTGGGGATCAGCGCGGGCGGCAGGTTGTCGACGACGAACCAGCCGAGGTCCTCGAGGCACTTGGCGGCCGTACTGCGGCCCGCGCCCGACATACCGGAGATGATCACCAGCTCCGGGATGGCCACGTCCGCCGTGGTCTCACGGGGCTCGGTGCCGTTGCCCGTACTCACGTCTGCTGCTCCGTCTCCGTCGTGCTCACTCATGTCCTGCTGCCCCCGTCGCTCTCTTCAATGATCTCTCCTGTCGCGGTGTTCACGGCGGGCGCGGGCGCCGCCGCCTGCGCCAGCGCCACCACGACCGACTCGGCGGTCTTGCGGCCCATGCCGGGAACCTCGCAGATCTGCTCGATTGTCGCCTGCCGCAGTCGCTTGACCGAGCCGAAATGCTTGATCAGGGCCTGCTTCCTGGTCTCGCCGAGACCGGGGACCGCGTCGAGAGGGCTGGTCCTGATGCGCTTGGACCGCTTGGACCGCTGATAGCGGATGGCGAAGTCGTGAGCCGTGTCACGCACCCGCTGGAGGAGATACAGACCCTCGCTCGAACGCGGCAGGACCACGGGATCGTCCTCCTGCGGCAGCCAGACCTCCTCCAGCCGCTTGGCGAGGCCGCAGACCGCGACGTCGTCGATCCCGAGCTCGTCCAGGGCGCGCTTGGCCGCGGCGACCTGCGGCTGCCCGCCGTCGACGACGACCAGCTGCGGCGGGTACGCGAACTTCTTGGGCCGGCCGTCGTCCTCCAGCGCCTCGTGCGACGGATCGTCATCGCCGATCCACTCGCCGGTGCGGTCCTTCTCCGCGAGATACCGCTTGAAACGCCGCGTGATCACCTCGTGCATGGACCGGACGTCGTCCTGCCCCTCGAAGCCCTTGATCTGGAAGCGGCGGTACTCGCTCTTGCGGGCAAGGCCGTCCTCGAAGACGACCATGGAGGCCACCACGTCCTCGCCCTGGAGGTGCGAGATGTCGAAGCACTCGATGCGGAGCGGGGCCGAGTCCAGACCGAGCGCCTCGGCGATCTCCTCCAGGGCGCGGGAGCGCGTGGTCAGATCGCTGGCGCGCTTGGTCTTGTGCAGCCCGAGTGCCTGGAGCGCGTTGCGCTCGACGGTCTCCATCAGGGCCTTCTTGTCGCCGCGCTGCGGAACGCGCAGGGAGACCGCCGCGCCGCGCCGGCCGGTCAGCCACTCTGTGACCGCGTCCGTGTCCTCCGGCAGGGCGGGGACCAGGACCTCCTTGGGGACGGCGTCGCCGCTCTCCTCGCCGTACAGCTGCTGGAGCGCGTGCTCGACCAGCCCGGCCGTGTCCACGTTCTCGACCTTGTCGGTGACCCAGCCGCGGGGGGGGGGGGGGCCGGCCGCCCGGGGGGGGGTGATGTGGAAGGCGGGCGCCCGGAAGGGAGAGGGGGGGGGGGGGGGGGAGGGTTGAA
>NZ_JBFAQK010000095.1:0-16089 GCF_040677245.1 Streptomyces kurssanovii | reverse complement strand
GGGGGGGGCCTCCCCGCCCCCCCCCCCCCCCGCCCGCCGGGCCGGGCGCCTCGTGAGTCCCGCGAGGCGCCGGCCGACTGCTGTGCCGGACCGAGGTGTCCTGAGAGCGGAGCGGCGTCACCGCTCATGGGGCGGTTGCCAGGGCCGCGCCCTACGTCATGACGCGGACCCTTTACGTGACGGCATTCCCCCGGTAACTTCCCGCCGTTGTAAGGAGTTTCGGAAAGTTTCCGGTCGCGCTTCCGGGCGCGGTTCCTGCGGCTTGGCGGCGCGTCGAAGCAGTGGGCGGAATCGGACAGATGCTCATCGAGCATCTGCGGTTGTCGACATCCGCGGCGTACCCACGCCGTGGCCTCCTCCCCTGGAGAGACGCATGAAACGCACTCCTGCCCGGGTGTTCCGGCGCCCCTTGGCCGCAGCCGTCGCCGCCTGCGCCCTGCTGGGCCTGACCGCGGCCGTGCCCGGGCCCGCGGCGCCCGCGACCGCCCCGGTCGCGGCGGCCGAGAACACGGCAACGGTCTTCTACTACACGAAGACCAAGAACTGGTCGGCCTACAACCTGCACTACGCACCCGACGGCGGACCATGGACCACAGTCCCGGGCCTGGCCATGGAGACCGCCTGCGCGGACTGGGTGAAGAAGACCGTGGACCTCGGCGCCGCCGGCGGTCTCCAGGCGACGTTCAACAACGGCTCCGGCACCTGGGACAACAACGGCGGCAAGAACTACGCCCTGGGCACCGGCAGCATCACCGTCAAGGACGGTGTCGTCGCCCACTCCGACCCCTGCGCCGGCGGTGAGGACCCGGATCCGACACCCGCCCCCGGCAACGCCGCCACGGTGTACTACTCCACGCAGGCGCTGGGCTGGTCGACGGCGAACATCCACTACCGGCCGGCGGGCGGGGCCTGGACGGCGGTGCCGGGCATCGGGATGCAGGCCGCCTGCGCGGGCTGGTGGAAGCAGACCCTCGACCTTGGGCCGGCGACCTCCCTGATCGCCGCCTTCAACAACGGCAACGGTGTCTGGGACAACAACAACGGCGGCGACTACACCATCGGAACCGGCACCAGCACGGTCCGGAACAACACCGTGACCCCTGGTGCGGCCGATCCCTGCGCCGGTGGAGTGCCCGACACCCGGGCACCGACCGCCCCCTCCCGGGTGACCGCGAGCGTGGACGGCGTGTCCGTCGTCCTCACCTGGGAGCCGTCCACCGACGACCGGGGCGTCACCAAGTACCAGGTGACCCGCACCGGTGGCACCGGCGGGAGTGTCGTCACCGACGTCGCGTCCACCGTCTTCTCCGACGGCGGCCTGGAGGAGCGGACCGCCTACAGCTACACGGTGAAGGCCGTGGACGCCGCCGGGAACCTGTCGGCGGCATCCGCCGCCGCCACGGCGACGACCGGCACCGGGCCCGAGGCGCCCGCCGCCGGCAAGCCCCTGGGGACGGACCCCCGCAAGGACCCGATCTACTTCGTCCTCACCGCCCGGTTCAACGACGGTGACACGTCGAACAACCGCGGCGGCAGCAAGCACAAGGCCTCAGGGAACGAGGCCTACAACGACCCCATGTTCCGGGGTGACTTCAAGGGACTGGTCGACAAGCTCGACTACATCAAGGCCCTCGGCTTCTCCGCCGTGTGGGTCACCCCCGTCGTGCTCAACCGCTCCGACTACGACTACCACGGCTACCACGGCTGGGACTTCTACAAGGTCGACCCCCGCCTGGAATCGGCCGGCGCCTCCTACCAGGACCTCATCGACGCCGCCCACGCCAAGGGCATGAAGATCTACCAGGACGTCGTCTACAACCACTCCTCCCGCTGGGGCGCCAAGGGCTTGTTCGTGCCCACCGCGTACGGCGTGCGCGACTCCCAGTGGAGCTGGTACTACGACGAGAAGCAGCCCGGTTTCGAGTACGACGGCCTGACCGTTGAGACCAAGTCGGGGAAGTCGTACTACAACGGTGACCTGTGGTCGACCGCGGAGCCCGCCGGCAACACCTGCGTCGACTGGGGCAAGCCGACGCAGCACACCTCGCCCGAGGGATACCGCATCTACAACTGCCAGTGGCCCGGCCCGACGTCAGGGATGTTCCCCAAGAACCTCTACCACAACTGCTGGATAGGCAACTGGGAGGGGGAGGACTCCCGTTCGTGCTGGCTGCACGACGACCTCGCCGACCTGAACACCGAGAACGCACAGGTGCAGAATCATCTGATCGGCGCCTACAACAAGTACATCGACATGGGAGTCGACGGCTTCCGCGTGGACACCGCCGTCCACATCCCCCGCACCACCTGGAACCGCCGCTTCCTCCCCGCCATCCAGGCGCGCGTCACCCAGCAGCACGGCGCCGAGGCCGCGAAGAACTTCTTCGTGTTCGGTGAGGTGGCCGCCTTCGTCAACGACAAGTGGAACCGCGGCTCGGTGAACCACTCGGCCCAGTTCTACACCTGGAAGGAACGCCAGGAGTACAGCGCCGACGACCAGAAGGCCGCGCTCGAGATGTACGACCACGAGCAGCAGCTGGGCACGTCGAACCAGCCCACCTCCACCAACGCGTTCCTGAACGGCAACGCCTACCACGCGCCGGACCACAGCAGATTCTCCGGAATGAACGTCATCGACATGCGTATGCACATGAACTTCGGTGACGCACAGAACGCCTTCAGCAACGGCAAGGACTCCGACGACAGTTACAACGACGCCACCTACAACGTCGTCTACGTCGACAGCCACGACTACGGCCCCAACAAGAGCAGCGAACGCTACACCGGCGGAACCGACGCCTGGGCCGAGAACATGTCGCTGATGTGGACCTTCCGCGGCATCCCCACCCTGTACTACGGCTCGGAGAGCGAGTTCCAGGCGGGCAAGAAGATCGACTGCGGGCCGAGCTGCCCGCTGGCCACCACCGGCCGTGCCTACTACGGCGACCACATCGCCGGAGACGTCAAGGCCTCCGGATTCTCCAAGGTCGGGTCCGCCACCGGTGCGGTCGCCGCCACCCTGGAGAAGCCGCTCGTCAAGCACGTACAGCGGTTGAACGAGATCCGCAGGGCGATCCCGGCCCTGCAGATGGGCCAGTACTCCACCGAGGGCATCACCGGCGGCATGGCCTTCAAGCGCCGCTACACCAGCGGCGGTACGGACAGCTTCGCGCTCGTCACCGTGTCCGGCGGCGCCGTGTACACCGGCATCCCCAACGGCACCTACACCGACGCCGTGACCGGTGACACCAGGACCGTCGACGACGGCAGGCTCACCGTCGCCGCGCCCGGAAAGGGGAACCTCCGCGTCTACGTCCTGGGCGGTACGGGGAAGATCGGAACGGCCGGCCCCTACCTGAAGTAGAGGCATCACCATGTCTGCCGCGGGAGTCGAGCTGCTCCACTCCCGCGGCAGTCGCCGCCCCCGCCGGGAGCACGTGGTTCCCGGCGGAGGGCGTCGGTGAACGGAAGTTCGGCGCGTCATCCGTTCGGTGATCTCCGTCGCGGCGCTCCACGCCTCTCGGCACCCTTCCGAAGAGGACACCGGGGCGGATCACCTCCGCCCCGGGCAGACACGGTCACCGAGTGCCCGCACGGCGGGCGCGGACCGAGGGGGAGGGGTGGCTCCATGCAGGGGACCGGACACGAGCGCGGCCAGGAGACCAACGACGTGGTGCTGCTGGCCGCGGGCGTCGCCGACCTGGCAGTCAGCACGGTGAGCGGCGCGCTGAGCGCCTTCCGCGGGCTGCTCCGCCGCGCCGACGTGGCCGAACTGGCCGACGAAGGGCGGCAGGACATCAAGGCCCGCGGCCGCCTCGCACTCGACCGCTACGCCGCGACCTCGCCACCGCACATGGAGCTCCTGGCCCGCCACGTGACCGCCGTGCGTGGTCGCGGCGATGTCTGACAACGGTGAGCGAGCGGCGTTCAAGACCCGGGTGGACCAGGTCCTGCTCCATTTCGTGGAGGAGGAGATCGACCATCTCCTGGCCGTCGACGCCGATCTCGCCGCGGTCGCCGACCAGCTGCGGATCGCCACGAGCCGGGGCAAGCGGCTCCGGGCTGCCTTCTGTTACTGGGGCTGGCGTGCGGCCGGCCAGCCCGACAGCGACGCCTTGGTACGCGCCGCCGCGGCCATGGAGCTGGTGCACGCCGCGGCCGTGGTCCACGACGACCTGATCGACGACAGCCCCCTGCGGCACGGGCTGCCCACCGCGCACGTCGCTCTGCGCACCGCGGTGGCCGCGAGCCCACGGCCCGGAGCCGCGGCCAGGTCCCTGGCGATGCTGGTCGGTGATCTGCTGATGTCGCTGGCCGGGCAGCTGTTCACCGCCTGCGGTCTGCCCGTGGCCTATCTGTCCCGGGCGCGGCCGCTGTGGGCGGTCCTGGCCCGCGAACTGGTGGCGGGGGAGTGCCTGGAGATCCTGCGTACCGGTACCCGCCCCGACACCGCCGCCTCGTTGAAGGTGATCCGCTACAAGACCGCCAAGTACACCGTCGAGCATCCGCTCCACATCGGTGGCGCCCTGGGCGGGGCCTCCCAGGACCTTCGGGAAGCGCTCTCCGACTACGGGCTGCCGCTGGGGGAGGCGTTCCAGCTCCGCGACGACCTCCTCGGACTGTTCGGCGACCCCTGCCGTACGGGGAAGGCCAACGCCGACGACATCGCGGCGCACCGGCCGACCGCGCTGCTGGCGCAGACGTGGCAGGAAGCCACCGCGGCAGAACGTACGGAGCTCGGAAGGCTGTTGGGGAAGGGAACCCCGGACGAGGAATCACTCGCGCGGGTGCGGGAGATCATGCACCGCACCCAGGCGCCCGCCCGCATCGAGGACATGATCAGCGGCCGGGTCCGCGCCGCCCTCGACGCCCTCGAGCAGACCCGTCTGCCGGCCGATGCCGCTCGCGCGCTGAGCGACCTCGCCCGGGCAGCCACCGTACGCCTGAACTGACGATCCACCACCCCGGCCCACATCGCCGCGTCTGGCCCACGGAGGAGCCGTGATGACCTACACCGAGCAGTCCCTCGACGCCCTGCGGACGGCAGGCGACGAACTCGCCGACGCGACGGTCGCCACGCTCTTCGAACGGGGCGAGGTCGGCACGTTCAACACCCTCATGCGCTACGTCTCCACGGCCGGCGCACCGCTGCCGGACGGGCTGCCCGAGGTGGCCCGCGAGTATCTCCACCTGACCGCCGCCCCGCCGTCCTGGGTCGACTGGGAGGAGATGGAGAGGGCGAGGATGTTCTTCATCGACAACAACGTCCACATCTCCACCGCCCTGTCGTTCGCGGCGATGCCCGCCTGCTACGTCCTGCCTCACGTGGCACGGCTGCTGTCGGCGACGCACTCGCTGAAGTACCCCTCCAAACGCATGGCGGAGACGGGCCAGTTCACCGTCTACCTCATGCAGCCGGGTGCCTTCGAGGCCGGCAGCCGCTTCATCCCCGCCGCGCAGAAGGTGCGGCTGCTGCACGCCGCCGTCCGCCACCACCTGTGCCGCGAGGGCCGCTGGGACACCGAGAGCCTCGGCACGCCGATCTGCCAGGAGGACATGATCGGCGGCCAGATGATGTTCTCCATCCAGGTGCTCGACGCCCTGCACCGGCTGGGCATCCACATGAGCACGGAGGGGGCGGAGTCGTACTACTACGCCTGGCGCGTCGTCGGCGCCATGCTCGGCGTCGACCAGGAGCACGCACCGGGGGATCTCGACCAGGCCCGCCGGTTCTCCGACCTGTACATGACCCGGCACATGGGCCCGAGCGAGGAAGGGGCCCACCTGACCCGCCAGCTCATCGACCTTTACGAGGAGGTCGTCCCCGGCACCCTCTTCGACCCCGTCGTCGGCGCCCTGATCCGCTACCTCGTCGGAGACACCTGCGCCGACTGGCTCCAGGTGCCCCGCACCCCATGGGACACGGCGGTCAAGGCGGCCCCCGCACTGCTGGGCATCCTCGAATCGATCGAGGACCGCTCGCCCCTCGGCGCCTGGGCCCTGGACCGCCTGGGTCACTTCACCACCCTTCTGGAGCTCAGCTCGCTCACGCGTGGCCGCGTCATGCACTACGCCATCCCGGAGGAGCTCAAGAAGGACTACGGCGTCACCGCGGCGCGCACGGCCCGCTGGACCCCTCCCGCCCCCACGGTCACGACCTGAGCCCCTCGACCTGCCGAGGACGGCATGGCGGTCGGCTCGAGGGGTACGCGGACAATATGACCGAAAAGGATGCAACAGGTAGCTCGCGTCAGCAGGCGGAGAACGCCGCGGAAGAGGCGAGGAAGGCCGACGAGGAACGCGCGGAGGCGGAAACGTTCAGCTATCCCCACGCCGAGCGCCGCGCCGGTGTCCGGGCCACCCGCCAGGTCAGCCGGGAACAGGCCGACGCCGACAGCGTCCCCGGCGTCCCGGGCGGCTACGGGACGACGGGCGGTGGCCAGCCCGGCGGCAGCAGCGGCATCGGCCCCGACAGCGAGGGCACGCTCGACCCGGCCGAGTTCTCCGACACCATCGGCGCCGGCGAGCCCGACAGTCGCGCGGCGGCCGACCAGGACCGGGACCGCCGTCGTTGACGGAGCCCGTCCACGCCGCGCAGCGGCGACGAGGAGAGCAGGACCGCGTCCCCCGGTGATCGAGCACGACGCCCCGTGCCGCCGGTGGCGACACGGGTACGCGTACGCGGCCGGGGGACGGGCCACGAAGGAGCAACTATGAAGCTGTCATTCCTGGAACCACTCTTCGACCGTCCCGGCCCCTGGGCAACGGTGTATTTCGGCCCCGCCCAGAACGACGAATCGGCGGCGAAGCAGCGTGAGCTGGCCGTGGACGAGTGCTGTCGCACACTGGAGCGCGAGGGCGCCGACGAAGCGACCGTCAGCGCGGTACGCGACGCCCTGACGGCCGTGGGCCCGTCCGACGACCCCTCGGGCCGGGTGGTCTTCGCCACCGGCGGCGAGGTCGTGCTCAGCCACCGTCTGTCCCGGCCCCCGCAGCAGCAGATCGCCTGCTGGGCCCCGCTGCCCCGGATCACGCCCCTCGTGGAGCTGGCCGGCCAGGATCCCGCGTGTCTTGTGGCGTACATCGACAGGACCGGCGCCGACTTCGAGCTCCGCGGCGCGGCACGCCCGCAGGACGCCGGGCAGGTCCAGGGCCAGGACCATCCGGTGCACCGCACCGGCTCCGCCGACTGGTCCGAGCGGCACTTCCAGCTCAAGGTGGAGAACACCTGGGACCAGAACGCGGAAGAGATCGCCGAGGCCCTCGCCGACGCCTTCGAGGAGTCCGGTGCCGACCTGGTCGTGCTCGCCGGTGACCCCCGGGAACGGTCGGCCGTCCACGAGCGGCTCCCCGAAGCGGTCCGCAAGGTCACGCTCGCCACCGAACACGGTGGCCGCGCCGCCGGCTCCGAGTCCCCGCCCCTGGAGCGGGACATCCAGCACGCCCGCCGGGAACACGTCCGCCGTCGCATCGACGACGCACTCGAGCGTTTCCGCGCCGGACGCGTGGGCGCGGAGCGGCCGACGGACGCGGTCGAAGGGGTTCCCGCCCTGGTGGAGGCGGCCCGGGAGCACCGGATGGAGACCTTGCTCATCGTGCCCGACGGGCCGGACGCCCACCGGGAGGTCTGGGTGGGCGGCGACGCCGATCAGCTCGCCCTGCGCCGGACGGACGCTCAGGCGCTCGGAGAGGGCGAGCCGATCTCCGCGCGCGCCGACGACGCGCTGCTCCGCTCGGCGGCGGTGACCGCCGCCGAGGTACTGGTGGTGCCTCCTGACGAGGCCGCCGACGACATCCCGGCCGGCGGGCTCGGAGCACTGCTCCGCTGGACGTACGAGCCGGCCCCCGCCTGACACCCACGACACGTCCGCCGAGAAGGCGGACGCAGGTCACGCGGCCGGGCTCATCTCGGCGACCGTGCGGCAGGTCGCACGGCCGGCTTCACGGGTCCGGCCGCCGGGGCGGCTCCCTCCAGGTCGAGCCGGCGGGCCGCCGTCTCCACAGCGGACGGCAGCAGCCTGCGCGCACGCAGCGCCATGGGCAGCCTGCGCAGAACCTGACGCAGCGCCTCCCTGGCAGGCGGGTCCGACCTCGCCTCTGCCGCGAGCGCGCCGGTGCGGCGGAGCGCGACGGGCAGCGGCCGTCGTAGCCATGCCGTCAGTGCCGCGTTGCGGAGCATGACCGCGCTGCGGCCGTTGCGCGGTCCACCCGTCGGGCAGTGGACGGCGACCACGTCCGGACAGTGGCACACGCCCCAGCCGCGCGCCGCCAGATCGTAGGCGAGCAGGGTCTCCTCGCCCCCGAAGAACAGCACCGGGTGATAGCCGCCCGCCTGGAGGAACGCCGACCGCCTGGCCACCGCGGCGCAGGCCAGGAAGCCCAGCACCTGCGGCCCGGGCAGATCGGGGGCCATGCCCAGCGGGGACTTGGCGAGCACGTTGTTCAGCGGGTCGTCCACCGCTTCGGGACCCACGGTGGTACGCGCCGCCAGCAGTCCCAGCCGGGGATGCCCGTCGAAGAGATCTTCGGCGGCCGTGAGCGCCCCCGGCTCCCACCACGAGTCGTCGTCGCTGAAGGCCACGTACGGGGTACGGGCGTGACGGACGCCGAGGTTACGGCCGACGGCCCCGAGATTCCGGCCCGGCGTCAGCAGCGTGACCTCCGGGTACTGCCGGGCGACGGCTTCCGCGGTCGCGTCGGTCGACGCGTTGTCGACGACGATCACCGGGGGCCGTTCCGGCAGCTCCGTGAGCCTGCTGAGAGTGTGCAGCAGCTGCTCGCGGCGGTTGCGGCTGATCACGACGACGGTGGTACGGGAGTCGGTTGCCATGGCGCGGACGTCTCTCCAGTGGTCGTCAGGTGTGCCGAACGGTGAAGGGTCATCACGTTCCCATGGGTCATCACACCATGCATGCCCCGCCGTTTACGGGGCAAAAGGAGCGAACGGTAGTGCTGGGCCGGGTCGGGCAAGGCCGCGGACGATGCGGGCGCGTCACCGGGCCGGTCGGCGACTGCCGGATCGAGTCCGTGTTCGGATCCGGATGAGGACGGCCTCCCCTGGATCGCCCTGGATTGCGGCGACAGGTGACCGGGCGTCTCATGGGCGGAAGCCGCTGTCCACGTCTTCGACCCGGTGGGCGCGGCCTGCCTTGAGTCGGCCGGGAGGCAGTGTGTCAGGACGGTGGTGGTGCGGTCGGGCGGTCGCCGTGGCAGCGCTCGTCTTCGCGGTGAGCGCCTGCGGCTCGCTCGACGAGCGGCGCGACGACGTCACCGGGCAGGTGACCGTTTTCGAACAGGCACTGGGCGGCGAACAGTTCGCGCGCATGTGCGCCGCGCTCGCGCCGGAGACGCTGGAAGAGCTGGAGCAGTCGGCCAAGAGCGGCTGCGAGCAAGCGATCGGCGAAGCGGACCTGACAGAGGCGGGCGCGGTGCGGCGCGTGGACGTGTACGGCGATCAGGCCCGGGTCGTACTCGACAAGGACACGGTGTTCCTCTCCCACTTCCCGACCGGCTGGAAGGTCACCGCGGCGGGATGCACACCCCGTGAGGGCCGGCCGTACCAGTGCGAACTCAAGGGCGGGTGAATGAGCCGATGAGAACGATTTTCGCCGGAACCCTGGTGCTGATCGCCGCCGGTCTCGCCTACTTCATGGCGTTGGGGCTGATGCACCGATGAGCTCCGTGTCCACGGCCGGTGAGGGCACCGCACAGCCCCGGCATCCCGTATGGCGGTTCCTGTACCACAACAGCCTCGGCCTGGTCTTCCTCGCGGCGTTCCTGCTCGCCCTGGCAGGGCAGGCGGTGGCGGGTCACGCGGAGTTCAACAACCAGCTGGTCGCCGACGGCCTTTCGCCCGTCAGCTTCGGCGCCTATCTGGCTTCCTCCGATTTCGCGGTCGATGTCACCGAGAACTGGCAGTCCGAGTACCTCCAGTTCTTCCTCTACATCTTCGGCACCGTCTGGCTGCTGCAACGCGGTTCACCCGAGTCCAAGGAACTGCACAAGGCGGGCATCGAGTCGGACGAGGACCAGATGGTCGGCGAGCACGCCAGGGAGGACTCGCCCCGCTGGGCCGCGGCCAGGGGCTGGCGGGGAGCGCTCTACTCACGCTCCCTCGGCCTCGTCATGGGCGCCATCTTCCTGCTGTCATGGCTGGTCCAGTCGGTCGCCGGCGTCGCCTCCTACAACGAGCAGCAGCTGCGCGGCCTTCAGGCCCCGACCAGCTGGCCCGACTATCTCTCCTCCGCGGACTTCTGGAGCCGGACACTCCAGAACTGGCAGTCCGAACTCCTGGCCATCGGCTCCATGGCCATCCTCGCGGTCTACCTGAGGCAACGCGGATCGCCGGAGTCCAAGCCCGTGGGCGCCTCGCACACCGCGACCGGCGTCGAAGGCTGAACCTCCCGCTCCGCGCGGGCACCAGGCCCTTCGTCAGCCGACGTACCGGCGGGCGGCGGAGTGCCGCTGTGACTCCTCCAGCAATGACAGGCGCCTTTCGACGGCCGGCGGTACGACCTTCCGTTCGCGTACGACCCAGTGAAGTCCGGCGAGGGCGGCGCCGAACGCCCGCAGCGACGCGCGGTCGTGCGGAACGGTACGGGCGAGGTGCAGCGTCCGGCGGGCCGCCGGGACGACCGGACGGCGCAGCCAGCAGAACCAGAGCGTGTTGCGCAGGCCGTCGACGCGCCGCCCGGTGGCGTCGCGTGCCGCGGACGGTGCGTGGTGGACCGTCAGGGCCTCGTCGTAGGTCAGCCACCAGCCGAGCGTGGCCAGGTCCGTGGCGAGCAACTCCTCCTCGCCGCCCAGCCACAACCGCTCGCTGAATCCGCCGGCCGCGGCGAACGCCTCGACGCGCAGCACCGACGCTCCCGCGAGGAACGAGCCGAGGGCGGGCCCCGGCAGCCACGCCGGTCCCCGGAGCGGCGAGTCCCGCAGTTCGGCGACGATCGGGTCCTCCCTGCCGCCCGGCTCGACGACGATCCGGGCGGTGACCACCGCCAGCCGCTCATGGCGGTCCAGGAGGTCCCCGGCGCGCGACAGCGATCCCGGTTCCCACCAGGAGTCGTCGTCGCAGAAGGCGACGTACGGGGTACGTACGTGCCGGACGGCGAGATTGCGTCCCACCGCACCGAGGTTCGAGCCAGGCGTGAGCAGCCGCACGTCGGGATGCAGCCGGCGTACCGCTTCCGCGGTGCCGTCGGTCGAGGCGTTGTCGGTCACGATCACCGGCGGCCGCTCGGGCAGACGCGCCAGTTCACCGAGCGTGCGCAGCAGCTCCTGACGACGGTTGTG
Source organism: Streptomyces kurssanovii (assembly GCF_040677245.1). Taxonomy (NCBI): domain Bacteria; kingdom Bacillati; phylum Actinomycetota; class Actinomycetes; order Kitasatosporales; family Streptomycetaceae; genus Streptomyces; species Streptomyces kurssanovii. The sequence continues at coordinate 4,797 of NZ_JBFAQK010000095.1, read as the reverse complement.
GGTGATGACGACGACCGTGATGCGCGGATCGCTCATCTCAGGGCTCCCTCTGCGGACGACGGGGCCGGAGCGGTGTCCCGTTCCGGACCGGTGCGGTCATGGCCGTGCGCCCGCGGCGGATGCGGGCTGTCGCACGACGGGCTGCTCGCCCGGTACGAAGACGGCGCGGCCGCCACGTTCGCAGTGGACGATCCGTTCACCGAGGCCCCGCTCCCCGGCCGCGTGGAGGAAGTCGGCCAGCGGCGACGTCATCACCGTGTACTCCTCGTAGTGGACAGGCAGCAGCCAGCGCGGACGCAGCCGGTCGGCGAGCTCCGCACCTTGTGCGCCGTCCATGGTGACGAGGAATCCGCCCGGCAGGCGGGTGCCGCCGAGGTGGAGCACCGCCAGGTCCATGTCCGGGCAACGGCGGCCGATGGCGTCGATGCCGTCGAACAGCAGCGTGTCGCCCGAGATGTAGAGCCGCATGTGTACCGGGCCCCGCGGCGGGCCGAACTCCAGCAGACTTCCCATCACCGGCGGCAGCAGGGCCCGCAGGGCGCCGCCGGCGTGGCGGCCGGGCAGGGCCGTCACGGACACTTTGCCGTCCGCGCCGACGAGGGTGTGGCTCTGCCACGGCCGGAGCCCGTCGGCGCGGCGGAAGCCGTGAAGGCGGCGGAGGCGGCGCGAGGCGTGCGGCGTCGTGATGACGGGCAGCGACCGGTCGAGGTGGTTGCGGGCCACGCGGTCCCAGTGATCGCCGTGCAGATGCGAGAGCACGATCGCGGTCAGGTCCCGAGGCAGCTCCCCGACGCCGATCGAGGGTTCGGTGAGACGGCGGCTGACGAGTCCGTGACCGAGATACGCGTGCTGCCCGCGGTGCAGGAAGTTCGGATCCGTCAGCAGGGTCAGGTCGCCGTAGCGGATGAGGGTCGTGGCGTTGCCGATGAAGTCGATGCTGACCGGCGGGCCCGGGGCGGCGGACATACGGTCTCCTTCGGCCCGGTCAGCCCCGAGGCTCCGGGCGTTCGATGCGTCCGTGCCGCCCGGGTGCCCCTGCCGGGCGAGGTGAACCTCGGGTCCGGGTGAGCCGGTCCGGTCCCCGCCGGACGGTTCCGACCGCCGGCGGCCGTCGCTGTCAGGCCGCCGCCGACAGGGCCGAGAGGATCGCCGTGTCGGTGCGGGCATGGACGACGAGCCGGGTGCCTCTGGTGTCGGCGTTCGCCTCGAGAAGGCGTCGCGCCGGCGCGCTGTGTGTGGCGACGGACATCAGTACCCCGAGGTGGTTGCACATGCGGTGGGCCTTCAGTACGGCGCTGACGCTGACCCCGCCGGTGGCAGGCTCCTCGAGCACGACGACGACCGGACTCGGCCGGTAGGCGTGCACCAGGTCACTGATCTCCCGCGACAGCGCCGATCTTCGGCCGATGTCGGTGGCGCTGTGCAGGGTGACGACCAGAACGCCGTCCTCGAAAGCGTGGGACACCATCGTTGCCTCCGAAATGCGTTCGCCGCGTGGCGATCTCCGGTCAAAGGGTGCCCGGTCCGCGCACAGTGATGCGCCCCGGCCTCTCAGGGCGTCTGCGCGTCGCGGTCCAGCGGGCCCCAGCGCCCCGGCTGCCGCTCGATCACCGCTGTCGCCTCGCTGATGACCTCGTCGGCGATCCAGCCGAGCGGTTCCACATCGCGGACAAGCGGTTCGTTGTCCGGACCGCGGCCCGCTTCCCGGCCGTGCAGTACCCACGGGCGGGCCCGTTCGTCCTTGACCCGCGGCAGATGGGAGTAGTCGTACAGCCGGCGGGCGACCCATGTGCGTACGGGCCGGTCCCCCCACCAGGACTCCACGTCCAGCGGGCTGGCGGACAGGCCCGGCATGGAAGCGCCCGTCAGGTCGTCGGTGCTGGACACCGACCCCAGGTCCGGCTCGGGTCCGCGTGACCACCGCACGTACAGTCCCTGCCGGGCCGTGACCAGTTCCGTCAGCGCCTCGATGCTCTCGAAGGTGGGCATTGCGTCGTTCTGGCTCATGTCCCCTCGATTCTTGCCCGGTTCGGCCACCGGATGTGTGCGACAGGCCGCGAGCACGTCACCCGATGGACGGCGGCGCCCTGCCCGCCCGTGCGGCTACCCACCCTCACGGTGCCGGATCATGACGACGTACGCCATCGAGCTGTACCTTCGGCGCGCGGGTGGCGGGCCTGCGAGCGGGGCGGACCGCGGGTCCTCGTGGGTGGTGGTGCGCCCTCAGGCGGTCATCGCCGGCCCCGCGCACAGGCGGGACAGAAGGGCGGGCCGGTGGAGCTCCGCAACGGGTTCGAGCAGATCCGGGTGGCGCAGCAGGGCGCCGGCGCGCCGGTCGTGCTCACCGGGAGTCACGAGGCGGCGGAACCCGGACGGCGTTCCGTCGACGTGGCCGCCGTCGCCGAGCGCGGCCACCGCCGTCGACGCCAGCTCCGGGCTGGCGAGCAGGCAGGCAGCCCAGCTGGCGACGACCTCGTCCACCCAGGTGCGCCAGGCGGAATCCTCGGCGTCGTCGGGCCCCGCCCCGTCGGAACCGGTGATCCAGTCCAGCCGGGCGGACCCTCCCGTCCCGGCGACCGCGACCAGAGCCGCGTCGACGGGTGTGGGATAGCGCAGCGACGCGGCCACGGTCACCGCCTGATGCGCCTGCGCGTGGGAAAGGGCGGAATCCATCACGCCACCTCCCGACGGGAAGGCGCGCGACATCCACTGGGCTGTCGCCGCTATCAGCGAGGTCAGGTCTGCGTGCACTGGGGCGTCCGATGTGTTTCTGGGGAGCGATGTGCGCGGCAACGCTATCCCCGGCGGTCACCCGGGGAAATGGTGTGGGTCACGGGCCCGCAGTGGCTTCGGCCACACCCGGGCAGGGTCACCGCGCCCCAGGGACGCGCTGCGGTCGCCGCCTGCTTTCGGGCAAATCACTGTGTCGTCCGCTGATCAGGGGGTCCGTCCCGCGACACTGACCCCCATGGAGCCGGTGACCTTGGGCGTGGAAGAGGAGTACCTGCTGCTCGACGCGGAGACGGGGGTGCCGGTACCGATGGCCGAACAGGTGCGTGCGGCCGCGGGCCTCGAACCGCTCGTCGACGAGCACGAGCTGCAGTCCGAGCTGCTGCAGGTGCAGATCGAGGTCGCCACCTCCGTCTGCACCCAGCTGGAGGAGGCGGGCGGTCACCTGCTGCGCCTGCGGCACGCGGTCGGCGCCGCCGCGGAGGCCAACGGTTGCCGGCTCGCGGCGTGCGGGACACCGCCGAGGAGAGGGCCGGTCACCGCGCCGGTGACCGAGCAGGCGCGCTACCGCGCGATGCGGGTGCAGGCCCCGCAGCTGGTCGCGGAACAGCTGGTCAGCGGCATGCACATCCATGCGGCCGTCCCCAGCCCGGAAGTCGGCGTGGCCGTGTTGAACCGCCTGCGGGGCTGGCTGCCGGTGCTTGTCGCCATGTCGGCGAACTCGCCGCTGTGGGACGGGCAGGACACCGGCTTCGCCAGCTGGCGCACCGTGATCTTCGGACGCTGGCCCGTGAGCGGCCCGCCGCCCGCCTTCCGGGACCTCACCGACCACAGGGAACGGGTCGAGGCGCTGCTCGGCAGCGGGATCATCTCCGACAAGGGCCAGCTGTACTGGCAGGTCCGGCTGTCCGACCGTTTCCCCACGGTGGAGGTACGGTGCCCCGACGTGCAGTTGCGGGCCGACGAAGCGGTCATGTTCGCCGGGATCGTCCGCGCTTTGGTCGTCACCGCCGTCCACGAAACGGCGGCGGGCACGCCGGCGCCCGTCATCGCTCCGGAGATGATGCAGGCGGCGAACTGGCAGGCCGCCCGCTACGGTCTCAGCGGTCACCTGATCACGGCGACCGGCGAGCGCCGCAGCGCCGGTGACGTCGTCGCGCAGCTGATCGAGCACATCACGCCCGCGCTGGACGCCGCGGGCGACACCCGCGAGGTGATCTCACTCGTGCATCGGCTTCTCCAGCAGGGCACCCCCGCCGACCGCCAGCGGCGGGCGCTCGCGGAGGGCGGCCTCAGGGCGGTGATCGACCTGATCACCTCCGAGACCACGGCACCGTGACCCCGGACCCCATGTTCGACGTGCGGTTTCCGGGTACCCGGTGCGGCGTGACGCGATGATCGAACGGGAGGAACGCCACGATGACCGTGCCCGAGGAGAACCGGCCCAAGACGCGGACGACCGACGAGGTCGTCACGGAGAAGTCCGCGGCGGCCGAGGAATCGGCGACGGACGCCGAGCAGGGCCGGAACACGGCACAGGAGGAACGCCGGCCGTCCGGGAGCACCATGCGTGAGGCACTGGACGAAGCCGGGGTCAAGCCCGAGGACTACGAACGGTAGTCGCGCTTGAGCAAGGAGGTTTCCCATGGCGCACACCAACGTGCCGGACGTGCTGAAAGCGATCAAGGACGTCGACTTCCCGGCCGACAAGGAGAAGCTGATGTCGGCGGCACGCGGGGCCGGCGCCTCGGAGGAGGTCGTCAAGGCGTTGCGCGGCATTCCGCCCGAGCGGTACGACAACCGTGACGATGTCGCGCGTTCGGTCCGCACGGATCCGGATTCGGACCTCGGACACACTGCGAGCCAGAAGGCCGAACAAGCACGGAAGGGCGGCAAGCCGGGCTTGTCGGAGCATCTGCGTGACGCGTCGAAGACGCCCATCCAGGACGAGCTGGACAGCTGAGCGGGGACGGGGACTCCCGGACCGCTGACGCCCGGTCGACAGGCGGCGAGGAAGTTCGCCGCGAGCACCCTCCACGAGTGGGCGCTGCGACCCTTGGTGGCCGA
>NZ_JBFAQK010000094.1:0-16400 GCF_040677245.1 Streptomyces kurssanovii | reverse complement strand
CCTCGCCCAGCACGGGGATGCCGTCGCCGATCCGGAAGAGCGGGCGCCAGCCGCGGCGGTCGACAGGCGGCGGACCCGCCGGTCGACCGGGCGTCAGCCGTTCAGGGCGCCCGGCCGACGGATTCGGGACGCCGGTCAGTCCGGCGTCCCGACAGGCCTCGTCACGAAGCCGCCCTTCCCGTCGAACCGGACTTCCACCACGGCGTCGAAGCCGTCCGCGGTCGTCGGCTCGCGCAGTCGGCTGCGTGTGGCGTGGATCCCGACATCGGGTACCCGCGCCCGGCCCTCACGCGCCGCGTTGCGTCGCAGGGACCCGGTGACGTCCGGGGGGAACCAGTACGCCGTCACCCGGACACCGTGGGCACGGGCCACACGGATGAGCGGGGTCCACTCCTCGAGCGAAGGGTTGGTGTTGTCGACGGCCACCGGGCTGCCGGACACGAGCAGGTCCTCGATGAGCCGCATCTGCCGTTGCTGCTTGCGCCGGGCCGAGCGCGGAAAGAGGTCCTTGCTCACCAGCGCGTAGCGTCCGGAGAGGTTCTCCCTGTAGAAGGTCGACTTCCCGGACGCCTGCAGTCCGACGAGGACCGCCATCTCCGGTCGTGCACCGTTCGTGTCCACTTGGTCGAGCCTCTCACCGCCGCCGGCCGCACGTCCCGGCGTCCCGGCTAACCGTCCTCGTGGCGGGACGCCCCGTACGCATCATTGCGGCCGCGCACTGCCCGGTGGGGGTGAGTGCGCGGCCGCGGTTCGGACTGCCGCCGGGTGAACGGCCGGCTCAGGATTCCTTGCTGACCTCCTTGCTCACGGCGGCCGGCGAGTCGTACCTCTTGCTCGGCAGGGAGTCGAGGGCGGACATGATGTCCTTGCCCGCTCCGTGCTTGCTCGCCTGGTCGACGATCTCTTCCTTCGACGCGGGGTAGTTCACGCCGCCGAGGGCCTTCTGCATTTCGATGGGGTTCACGTCCATGAGCCGATGGATACCCCTGGCTGTCGAAGACGGACACGGACGGCCCACGAGTCACCCCAATGGAGCGCGGCCCGGCGCTCCGGCGACTCGGACGGAGGCGACCGCGGCCGGACCGACGGCCGTGCGTCGCCTCCGCCGCCGGGGAATCGGTGTGGGACCGTGGAAAAGACCAGGCACGGGGCCCAGCGGCTCCTGACGGTTCATGGACGAGGGTGCGTGGTGACGTGAGCGACGGCGACACGGACGTGCGGCGCATGCTGGTGGGGTTGCTCGCCGACAGCCATGTGATGTCCTTCGACGACCTCCCAGAGCTGGTGTCCCGGCACGCGGCGGCTGCGGGCCTCACCGATGTCCGGATCTACCTGGGCGATCTCCAGCGGGATGTGCTGCGGCTGCTTTCCGCGGAGGGTCGGCAGGCTGAGCGGAAGCACCCGGCCGAGGTGCCCGTCGAGGGCTCCGTGGCCGGGCGGGCCTACCAGTACGGCAGTATCACGGCCGGCGCGACCGGCACGGACGGCGCACGTTCCTGGTGGATGCCGTTGCTCGACGGCACCGAGCGGCTCGGGGTGCTGTATGTGACGGCGCCGGCCGACGACGCGAGTGCCCAGGAGGTCATGCTGGCGCTGGCCTCGCTGGTGGCGATGCTGGTGGTCAGCTGCCGGGTCACGAGCGACTCCTACGCCCGCCTCAGCCGCAGCGAAGCGATGAACGTGGCCGCGGAGATGCAGTGGCAGCTGATGCCGCCGCGCACCTACGCGGACGGCCGGGTCACCATCGGAGCCGTGATGGAGCCCGCCTACCAGGTGAGCGGCGACGCCTACGACTACGCCACCGCCGGGAACATCGTCCACCTGTCCGTCTTCGACGCCATGGGGCACGACACCGCGGCCGGTCTGACCGCGAACCTCGCCGTGGGCGCCTGCCGTAACCGCCGCCGCCAGGGAGCCGGCCTCGCCGACCTGGGAGACGCCATCGAGACGGTGATCCTCGAACAGTTCGGGCACAACCGCTACGTCACCGGGATCCTCGCCGATCTCGACACCACCACCGGCGTCCTCACCTGGACCAGCAGGGGGCATCACCCCCCGGTCGTCATCCGCGGCGGACGCTGGAGCAGCCCGCTGGACTGCCCTCCCTCGCACCCCATGGGCAGTGACCTGGACCTGCCGACCACGGTGTGCAGAGAGCATCTGCAGCCGGGCGACCGCATCGTCCTCTACACCGACGGCATCACCGAAGCACGCACGGCTGCCGGTGTGGAGTTCGGACTCGCCGCATTCGTCGACTTCCTGATCCGCCACCACGCCGACGGCCTGCCGGTGCCGGAAACCCTGCGCCGGCTGATGCGCGCGGTCCGGCAGCACCACAACGACCGGCTCCAGGACGACGCCACCATCCTGCTGTGCGAATGGCTCGGCCCGGAGAGGCTCTCCACCGCGAGAACCGCCCCGGTGGCCGGAGTGCCCCTGCCGGAACACTGAGACCGCCGACGGGGCGGCTCACCGGGCGGTGGGGGGCGGCCCGATCGGGGCGGTTCGACCTGACGGGTCCGGCGGGAGGGAGGGGCGCGACGCCGTACGTCCCGTCAGGAGCCCTCTTCGTCGTCCTTCTGCACCCCCTCCAGGGACTCCCCGCTGCCCGTACCGCGGGAGTTGTAACCCTCAGTAGCGCTCGCTGTCCCAGGAACCGTGCGCTCCTGTGGCTGCTGCTCGCGTCCCGAGTGCGCTCCCGGGCCGCGGTCGGCCCGTGGCTCGTGTTCCCTGTCCTGGTGGCGTTCCGGGTCGTTCTGCGGAGACTTCTCGGTTCCGGCCATGGACGCTGCACTCCCTTCCCGTTCCGGACGGAGAGCCGTTCCTGCTTCTGACGTGTGTTCGGTGTACCCCGTTGCCGAAGACGCATGTCCGGGCGGTGCGGCAGTCACGTCGAGGCCGCGCCGAGCATCAGTCGGACACAGGGCCCTTGATGCCCGACACCCGTCTGATGCCCGGGCGCCGGACCCGCTGGCAGGGTTTTCCGGGTCACCGGACGAACCGGTGCTCCTCAGAGAGGCCACGCGACCCATGAAGCGAATGTCACCAGCCCTCGGCACGGCGGCCGCCGGGATGGTCGCCGCTGTCGTCACCGCGACGTCGTCGCTGACCGGGGCCGTGCACCCGCTGTCCGGCGAGGTCCCCTCCCGCCCCGCCGCGAGCGAGCACCACTCGGCCGGACAATGGCTGCACACCTGGGTGTCGATGCCGCAGCTGACGGAGCCCGGCAACATGCCACCCGCGCCGTTCACCCGGCCCGGCCTGGTGCTGGCCGACAGCACGGTGCGGCAGACCGTGCACGTGTCGACGGGCGGGCAGCGGCTGCGGCTGCGGTTCTCCAACGCCTTCGGTGGCACGGCGCTGCCCATCACCGCCGTGTCCGTGGCTCTTCCCGTCGACGGACGGGCAGGAGTCAGCGGCATCCGGCCGGGATCCTCGCGGCCGGTGACCTTCGAGGGGCGCTCCTCTGTCACCGTTCCGGTGGGGGCGCAGGCGGTCTCCGACCCGCTGGGCTTCGATCTGAAGCCCGGTTCCAACCTCACCGTGACGGTCTATCTGGCCGAGGGGCAGGCGTCGGAATCCATCACCTCCCACCCCGGCTCCCGGACCACCACGTATCTGAAGGCCGGCGACCACGCGCGGGACACGGAGCTGCCCGGGGCGACCGGTACGGACCACTGGTACTTCCTCAGCGGTGTCGAGGTGTGGTCGCCCCGGGCGACCGGGGCCGCCGTGGTGCTCGGCGACTCGCTGACCGACGGCCGCGGTTCCACCACCAACCTGAACGACCGCTGGCCGGACCTGCTGCTGCGGCGACTCCAGTCCCGGCGGGGTACGGCGGACACCGCGATCCTCAACCAGGCGGCAGGCGGCAACCGGGTGCTCAACGACGGCCTCGGGCCCAACGCCCTGGCGCGGCTGGACCGTGACGTCCTGGCGTCCAGCGGTGTGGAGTGGCTGGTGGTCTTCGAGGGGGTGAACGACATCGGTACGGCCGCGGCGACCCCTGCCGCGCAGAAGGAGGTGGTGGACGAACTGACGGCGGCCTACGGCCAGATCGTCACCCGGGCGCACGCCCAGGGCATACAGGTGTACGGGGCGACGCTGACCCCCTTCGGAGGCAACGCCGGCTACGACGACGCCGACGGCCACCGCGAAGCCTCCCGCCAGGCCGTCAACAACTGGATCCGCACCAGCGGCCGTTTCGACGGAGTGATCGACTTCGACAAGGTGGCGCGCGACCCGGACAGCCCCCGGCAGTTGCTCCCGGCCTTCGATGTCGGCGACCACCTGCACCTGAACCCGACGGGGTATCAGGCGCTCGCCGACGCCGTGCCCGCGTCCCTGTTCCGGCAACGGCCGCTGCCGCGGGACTGACGAAGTTACCTTCAGGTATGCCGTGACTTCATGCATGCGTAGCAGTAGAACGTGTTCCCATTCACTCAAGAGTGAGGAACATCACATGAACGCTGTGCCCTTACAGGGTCCCGGTGGTAGAGGTCCGTCGCGCCGTCAGCTCTTAGCGGGAACCAGTTCTATTCTTGGGGCCGCGATCCTCACGGGTCACGGCCCCGCAGCGGCCCACGCGACCGCCGCCCTCCCCGCCGCCCCGATCCCCGACGGGGCACACGTCGCCGCTCTGGTCATCGGCACCGGATACGGGGGCTCGGTCGCCGCCCTGCGCCTGGCACGGGCGGGCGTCGACGTCCACATGATCGAGATGGGGATGTCGTGGGACACCGCCGGACCGGACGGCAGGATCTTCGCCAACACCACGAGGCCCGACCACCGTTCCTTCTGGCTGCGCACTAGGACCAAGCAGCCGCTCAGCGGCTTCCTGGGCTTCCCGCTCGACAAGGACGTCCCCCGCTACACCGGCATCCTCGACGCGGAGGAGTTCGGCGGCATCACGGTCTACCAGGGCCGCGGTGTCGGCGGTGGCTCGCTGGTGAACGGCGGCATGGCCGTGACGCCCCGGCGTGAGAACTTCCCGGCCGTCCTGCCGTCGGTGGACGCCGACGAGATGTACGACGTCTACTACCCGCGCGCCAACGCCGCGCTGGGCGTCGGCGTCGTCGACCAGGGCTGGTGGGAGTCCGCGGCCTGCTACCAGTACGCCCGGGTCGGGCGGAAGCACGCCGAGCGTTCCGGCTTCCCGTTCGTCATGGTGCCGGGCGTGTACGACTGGGACTACCTGGAGCAGGAAGCCGCGGGAACCGTTCCCGCGTCGGCCCTGGCGGGCGAGGTCCTCTTCGGCAACAACCACGGCAAGAAGTCGCTGCCGAAGACCTACCTCGCCCGTGCCGCGGCGACGGGCAGGGTCTTCGTCTCGCCGCTGCACAAGGTCACCTCCGTGGCACCGGCCGGCGGTGGCGCCTACACGGTCGTCATGGAACAGCTGAACACCGGCGGTGACGTCACCGCGGTCAAGGCCGTCACCGCGGACAAGGTGTTCTTCGCGGCCGGCAGCGTCGGCACCGGCAAACTGCTCACCCGGCTGAAGGCCACCGGCGTACTGCCCGGCCTCAACGGCGAGATCGGAAGGGGCTGGGGCGACAACGGCAACGTCATGTGCGGCCGTGCCAACCACATGTGGGACCCGACCGGCACACTCCAGGCGTCCATGCCCACCGCGGGCATCGACAACTGGCGTGCCGGCGGCGCGTTCGCCGAGGTCGCCCCCCTGCCCACCGGGATCGAGACCTACGCGTCCTTCTACCTGTCCATCACCAGGAACCCGCACCGCGCCGCGTTCTCCTGGGACGCGGCCGCCGGCAAGGTCGTGCTCGACTGGCAGACCTCATGGAAACAACCCTCCATCGACGCCGCCAGGACGATCTTCGACAGGATCAACGCCAAGGAAGGGACGATCTACCGGACCGACCTCTTCGGCGCGTACAAGATCTGGGGCGACCACCTCACCTACCACCCGCTGGGAGGCGCCGTACTCAACCGGGCGACGGACAACTACGGCCGCCTCCACGGCCATCCGGGGCTCTACGTCATCGACGGCTCGCTGATCCCCGGCAACACCAGCGTCAACCCGTTCGTCACCATCACGGCGCTCGCGGAACGCAACATCGAGAAGATCATCGCCACGGACCTGTGAGGCGACGGCCGGTGCGACCGGCCCGCCTCGGCCGGCTCAGTGACCGGGGAGCACGCACATGGTGTCCAGCCCCAGCACCTGGTTGAGCCGGCCGAACGCCAGCCACGCACCGATGCTCATGCTCAGCTCCACGATCTCGGTCTGGCTGTAGTGCGCGGTCATCCGGCTCCAGAACCCGTCGTCGAGGCCGTGGTGGTCGGTGGCGTACCGCTCCGCGTACTCGGCGGCCAGCCTGGTGCGGTCGTCGAAGGCGTCGGTGGTGCGCCAACCGGTCACCGCGTCGGCGAAGCCGTCCTCGACCGTGCGGCCGTCGCGTTCGGTCCGCCAGTCGAGGCAGAAGGAGCAGCCGTTGATCTGCGCGATCCGCAGCCGTGCGGCCTCGAACTCCCGCAGGCCGAGGGTGGTGTGGGCGTACACCGCCAGGGAGAGGCCGGAGGCGGCCGTGCCGATGCCGGGGACCATCTCCCCCCACACGTACTCGATCGGGTTCCTGCCCTCGGGGATGTCGAGGTTCATCGTCGTCTCCTTCCCAGTCTGCCGACGGCCGGGCGCAGTGGGACGTCGAGCGCGTCGTAGAGTCCCGGCGGCGCGTCCACGAGCCAGTCGACGGCGCTCACCAGCCGGCCCACCGCGGTGGCGTTACCGCCCGCGGACCGGTTCTCGTCCTCGTCGGTGGCCTCGACCGTGACCTCGATGCGCGGACGGCCCTCGATGATCACCCGGTGCGCGCCCGTGCCGTCGGGCGGCGCCGGCCAGCCGGGCGCGCAGGACGGGTGGATGCGGGTGATGTGCTCGACGACGATGCGGGGTTCGCCGCCGACGATTCCCTGCACCTCGAAACGCACCGCGCCCTGGGTGCCGGCCTCGAACCCGCCCATCGTCCTGGTGCTCACGGTGGCGTCCAGCGGACAGCGTTCCAAGGTCTCGCGGATCTCGTCGAGTTCGACGTCGAGAGCTCTCGCCATCAGCCGTATCTGCCCGCCCCACACCATGGTCGGGACCGTCGGCGCGAGCATCGGCGGCGCGTAGTCCATCGGCATCCCCATGCCGATCAGATACCGGACCGAGTCGGGCTGGTCGTACGTCGAGTAGTCGAAGATCTCCTGGCAGCGGATCGCGTCCACGGTGGTGCCGAGCCCGCTGATCAGCAGGGGCAGCACGTCGTTGCCCCACCCGGGATCGACGCCGGAGACGAACAGCGAACCGCCGCCCGCCTCGACGGCGGCCAGCACCGGGTCCCGCAACTCCGCGGGGGCGCTCCGCGGGTCGTAGAGGGCGTACATCGACGGGGTGACGACGACGGCCCCGGCCCTGATCGCCCGGACGACGTCGGCGAGCGCCTCGTCGGGGCGGATGTCCCCGGTCGCCGCGTACACCACCGCCCGCGGACCGGCGGCCAGCACCGCCTCGATGTCGTCGGTCGCCGCGATCCCCAGCCGGTGACCGAGACCGCCCAGTTCACCCGCGTCACGGCCCACCTTGGCGGGGTCGTGGACGATGACGGCGCTGAGTGCCAGCGCGGGGTGCGCCGCCACGGCACGGATCGCCGCACGGCCTGTGTTGCCCGTTCCCCAGACCACCGTGGAAATCATGCGCCGGAGGGTAACGCCGACACCTGAAGGTTCCTAGAGCCATGACGGCGGGCATTCGCCCGGTCGCCCGGTCGTCTTCCAGCCGGCCTTGTCCTGCCGTGCGGCGTACGGCCCGGGCCGAAGCGACCGTCAGCCCAGAGCGAGAAGGACGACCGCGGCCGTCGCGCTCACGAGGCCGGTCACCTGCCACCGGGTGACTCTCTCGCCCAGCAGCGCGAGCCCGAGGACCGTGGGGACGGCCGGGTAGAGGGAGGCCAGGACGACGGCGACGGCCAGCATCTGCTGCTGCGCCGCCCAGAGGTAGAGGATCAGAGCGAGGGCCGCTCCCGCCCCGATGATGAGCGCCTGCCCCTGGAGCCGCGCCGGTCGGCGGAATTCGGCAGCGTGCCGCCACGCGCTCGGTACGAGGAGGGCGACGGCCGCGAGGCGGCCGGCGGCAACGGGCCACAGGCCGCTGACGGCGTCGGCCTGGGCGAGACCGATGTACTGCACCGCCACGCCCAGACTGGCGATCAGACCGTCCGTCACCCCGTGCCCCGTCCGCGTCGCCTCTCCGCCGTCCCGCGCGCCCCTGCTCCCACCGGCGACCAGCCACAGCGCCGGTACGGTGACGCAGATGCCCGCCCAAGCGGTGGCGGTCGGCCGGTCCCCCAGGAACCACACCCCGCACAGAACGGAAAGAGCCACACCCGTCACGGCACTCACCGGTACGACGACGCTCATCGACCCACGGCTCAGGCCCCGGTTGAGGAACAGCATGGCTGTCCCGCTGCCGGCACCGGACACCGCACCCCACAGCAGGTCGGCGGACCGGACGGAGTCCGCGGGAAGGACGAGCGCGGCGACCAGGGCGAGGAGCAGGCCGCCGACCTGACCGAGAAACGTCACCACAGCGAAATGGACCCGGCGCGAGAGCAGACCGCCGGCGAAGTCGACGACGCCGTAACAGACTGCCGAAGCCAGCGCGAGAAGTGCACCCATCCGCTCACAGTGCCCCGCTGGGACGCCGGGATGTGGTTCCCGCGCCCCGTGTGCACCACCGGCCGCTCGACGCCTTGGCTGCGCCGGGGCCTGTCCGGTGGGTCAGGGGACGGCAGGCCCTAATCTCGGGGACATGCTGATCGAACACCGCGGCAGGAGCCCTGTGGTTCCCCCGTCCGCCTATGTCGCTCCCTCGGCCGTCCTGTGCGGGGCCGTCGTCCTGGGGGAGCGGGCACGTGTGCTGCACGGCGCGGTCCTCACCGCGGAGGACGGCGAAGTGCGCACGGGAGCGGACGTGGTGGTGATGGAGCATTCACTGGTCCGCGGCCGGGCGGGGCATCCGGCCGTACTGGGGGACGCGGTGCTCGTCGGTCCGCACACCCATGTCAACGGTGCGACCGTCGAGGACGAGGTCTTCTTGGCGACAGGCGCGTCGATCTTCCCCGGCGCGGTGGCCGGGGCGCGCTCGGAGCTGCGGATCAACAGCGTGCTGCACGTCAACTCCCGGCTGGCGCCTGGGACGGTCGTCCCGATCGGGTGGATCGCCGCCGGAGATCCGGCCGAGCTGTTCTCCCCGGACCGGCACGACGAGCTGTGGGCCAAGCAGCGGGACCTCGACTTCCCGGGCACCGTCTACGGGCTTCCGCGAGGAACCGGGATGCGCACCCTCATGGCCCGTCAGACCGACTACTACGGAGCCCACATGGACGACCGGCCGCTGAACGGCTGACCTGGCGTTCCGGTGAACACGGGAGGCAGGCACCGGTGCACAGGGAGCGCGCCCCTGAGCCTGGTGGTGGTGACACCAGGCTCAGCACACACTCCCTGCCCCCTCGCCCGCCGGCCAGGATGACCGGCATGAACCGACCCACCACTCTGATCACCGGCGCGACCCAGGGCCTGGGCCGCGGGATCGCGCTCGACCTCGCACGCCGCGGCGGCACCGTGCTGCTCCACGGCCGTGACCGGGTACGCCTCGACTCCGTTGCGGCCGAGGTACGGGCGACCGCACCCGAGGCCACCGTGCGCACCTATCTCGCCGACCTGGCGGACCTCCGCCAGGTACAGGCGATGGCCGCGCGGATCCTGGTCGCGGAACCGCGGCTCGACGCACTGGTGAACAACGCCGTCGCCGGCGGCGGCACCGAGCCGTTGCGGCGCGAAGTGAGCGCCCAGGGGCACGAGTTGCGCTTCGCCGTCAACCACTTGGCGCCGTACGCCCTGGTCCGTGGCCTGCTGCCCCTCCTGACCTCCTCCGCGCCCGCTCGCGTGGTCAACGTCGCCTCGATCGGGCAGGAACGCATCGACTTCGACGACGTCATGCTGGAGCGCGGCTACGAGGGGCTGCGCGCCTACTGCCGCAGCAAGCTCGCACTGATCATGGCGACCTTCGAACTGGCCGGGGAACTCGCCGGCACGCGTGTCACCGTCAACGCCGTGCATCCGGCGCACCTGATGGACACCCAAGGGGTGCGGGACTACGGCCTCACACCCGTCATCGGCGTCGAGGAAGGAGTCAGGCCGACCGTACGGCTGGTCACCGACCCGGAGCCGGCCGGCGTGACGGGCCGCTACTTCGACCGGTTCACCGACTCCCGCGCCCACGAGCAGGCTTACGACGCCGAGGCCCGCAAGCGCCTCATGGAACTGACGGATCGTCTCGTCGAAGAGGCGCACGCCGGGCGTTGAGCGGCCGCCGGGCCGGGGCAGGCCGGACCCCGGCCGATGGGTGTCGTGTTCACGTAACTCTGGGAATCCGGCCACCACGCGGGCGGCCGCGTGACACCGGCCCACTGAAGACTTCCCGGCGGTTCGCAGTCGAACAGCCAAGGAGGACCTTGTGGGCGCACGTCCCGTATCCCGGCGGCAGTTGCTCGGCTTCGGCGGTGCGGGCGCCGCCGCGCTGCTGCTCGGCACCGGCGAGGTCAAGTCCAACAAGCGCGGGGTGGTCACCGACGCCAAGTTCCACACGGAGACCGTCGACCTCGCCCGCTACCGCCTCCAGTACGGTCTCTACAAGTCCGAGGCCCCGCTCCAGCAGGCGCATGCCCGCTTCCCGTGGATCATGACGTTCGACGACCACGAGGTCGAGAACAACTGGGCCGACGGCATTCCCGAGAAGGACCAGGACCCGCAGGCGTTCACGCAGCGCAGGGCGGCCGCCTTCCAGGCCCTGTACGAGCACGCGCCGCTGCGCCGCGCACAGTTGCCGCAGGGCCCCGATGTGCAGATGTACCGCAGACTCTCCTACGGCAGGCTCGCCGACTTCACGATGCTCGACACCCGGCAGTACCGCGACGACCAGCCCTGCGGCGACGGCCTCTCCGCCGACTGCGCCGACCGCTTCGCCGCCGACCGCAGCCTGCTCGGCGACCGTCAGCGCGACTGGGTGCTGAACGGCTTCAGCCGGTCCGCCGCCCGCTGGCAGGTGCTGGGAAACCAGGCGCCGATGGGCCGGACCGACCACGACCCGGGACCGGGCACGACCGTCTGGATGGACCCCTGGGACGGCTACGTCGCGGAGCGGAACCGTCTCCTCGCGGAGGCGGACGGCCGCGGTGTGCGCAATCTCGTCGTCATCACCGGCGACCGCCACCAGAACTACGCCTGGGACCTCAAGCGTGACTACGAGGACCCCGACTCGGTGACCGTGGGCAGCGAGTTCGTGGGGACGTCCGTCACCAGCGGCGGCGACGGCGCCGACATGACGGCCGAGGGCACCAGGTTCCTCGCGGCCAACCCGCACATGAAGTTCTTCAACGGCCAGCGGGGCTACGTGCGGGTGCGTGTCGAACCCGAGCGCTGGACCAGCGACTTCCGCGTCCTGCCGTACGTGACCCGGCCGGGCGCCCCCGTCTCCACCCGCGCGAGCGTCGTCGTCGAGGACGGTGTACCGGGCGTCCAGGTCTGACGAGCGGCACCGCGTACCCGGACTGGCCGGGTACGCGGTGCGGTCGGGTATGAGGGTGCGGTCGGGTATGAGGGTGCGGTCGGGTATGAGGGTGCGGGCCGGACGGGCGCGTGGCACGGTCCGGGCGCCTAGCCGGTGGCGCGTCCGGTGAGGAGATCGCGGACCCGGTCCACCATGCCCATACCGGGGGCGAGCAGCTTGTTGGCCTGGGCGGTGTCCGGGGTGGAGGGGTGCGGACGGGTCGGGGCGATCTGCTTGGCCCTGCGGACCTTGTCGCCCAGCTCCATCAGCAGGTCCGCGCTGCAGGACTCGGCGAGCAGCGGGAACAGCCGCTTCTCCTCGTCGGCGACATGCGAGGTCACGGCGGACTTCAACTGGGTGATCAGGGTGTCGAACCGGGGGTCGTCGGCCTGGCAGCCCTCGAGCTCCTTGAGCATGCGTTCGATCTGGGCGTGGTCGGAGATCTCCTCGTCCGCCAGGTCGTCGCCGTCGTCGACGAAGCGGCGGACCGCGGGATACAGGTACTCCTCCTCGGCGACGGAGTGCCGGACGAGTTCCTTGGTCAGTTCGTCCGCCAGTTCCCGGCGCCGCGCGTCTCCGGCGGCCTGGGCCTCGATCTCGGCGAACATCTGGTCGACCTCTCGGTGGTCGGCCGTCAGCTCCTGGATGACGTTCCCGCCGTGTGCCATGTCCTGGCGTCCTCTCTCGCTTGCTGCGAAGGATCCCCCCACGGGCGTGGCTGCCGCGCCTCATCGGCGACACTAACGCGGGTACCCCGCTCCGGCGCGCGCACAAGGCGTCGGACACCCTGCGGTTCCGCCACCGGCGGGAAGTTTCGCCGGCAGCCGTTTCAGAGCTGTCGGACCGTCACGAGTCCCCGGTGGCAGGCCGGTCCCCGCCGCCCCGCAGTTCGCGGGCGTACGGAGGTTCGGCCCCGGCCTTCGTGCAGGTGAGCGCCGCGGCCCTGGCCGCGAAGCCCAGCACCTCGCGCCAGCGGCCCGGTGACAGCGACCCGAGCGCTCCCGGCGAGAGCAGCTCGCGCTCGGACAGGGCGTGCAGGAGCGCCGCGTTCACGGTGTCGCCCGCGCCGATGGTGTCCACGACGTGGACCCGCTCGCCGGGGACGGAGAACCGGTCGCCGCCCCGAGTGAGGACCGTGAGTCCGTCCCCGCCACGGGTGAGGACCACCGCCGCGGGCCCGGCGGCGAGCCACGCCCCGACGTCGTCCCCCAGCCAGTCGGCGTCCTCCTCGCTCAGCTTGAGCATCGACACGTGCGGCAGCCAGCTCCTGAACCGGGCCCGGTAGGCGTCCGCGTCCGGAATGAGACCGGGCCGGATGTTCGGGTCGAGCGCGACGAAGACGCCGCGTGCCGCCTCGCGTCGCATCAGCTCCTCGTAGGCGCTCGCGCCCGGTTCGAGGACCAGCGAGCAGGTGCCGAGCGACAGGGCGCGCGTGGCGGCGGGCAGCTCGGGCGGCACGGTGAAGAGCCGGTCCGCGGTGCCCTCGACGTAGAAGGTGTAGGCCGCGGAGCCGCCGGCGCCGATCGCCGCGACGGCCAGTGTGGTGGGCTCGGGGCCGCGCTGTACGAGCGTGGTGTCCACTCCCTCCTCACGCAGCCGCCCGATGAGCGACTCGCCGAAGGCGTCCGTGGAGATGCGGGAGCAGAAGGAGACGTCGTCGCCGAGCCGGCCGAGCGCGACGGCGGTGTTGTAGGGGCCGCCGCCGCGTGCGGGCAGGAGCGGAGCCGGCGGCTCGCCGCCGGTCTGCGGCACGAGGTCGATCAGCGCCTCACCGGCGACGACGATCACAGCGCCTCCCCTTCGGTCCGGCCCGCGACCGGGGGCCGGCCGGCGGCGGCACGGACGATGGCGGCCGCCGCGGGCGCCGCGTCGAGCACCGGGGCCGTGGAGCGGGCGGCGCGGCCGAGCATGAAGGCGCCTTCGAGCAGCGCGATCACCGACCGTGCCGTCGCGCGGGACTCGGCGATGCCGAAAGAGCCGTAGAAGGCGGCGAGGGCGTCGGTCCAGGAGTCGAACACCTCCGCGGTCGCGACCCGCAGTGCCTCGTTGGTGCCCGCGGTCTCCAGGGCGATCGTGGCGATGGGGCACGGGTCCGCGTAGTCGAGGTCGAGCAGGGTCTGCGCCGCCCCGGAGAACGCCTGGGCGGTCGTCTCCGCCGGGTCCGATGCCCGGTCCTGGAACAGTTCGCCGATCAGCGCCAGGTAGGCGGCGCCCGAGGTGCGGACCACGTCCTCGCCGAGCTCGGTCTTGCCGCCGGGATAGAAGTGGTAGGCGGAGCCGTAGGTCGCGTCCGCCGTCGTGAGGATCTGCTTCATGCCCGTGGCCGCGTAGCCCTGACGCCGGAAGAGTTCGGTGGCGGCGGCCAGGATCCGCGCTCGTGTGTCGCCTGTCGTTCTCATCTCGGCTAGTCTCTCACTAGATCGATCGATCTACTAGGGGATGCTGATGCATGAGATCGAACTGAGTGCCGGGATCGTGGAGTACACGGACACCGGCGGAAGCGGCGAGACCGTGGTGCTGGTGCACGGTCTCGGTTTCGACGAGTCGGTGTGGCAGGCGGTGGTGGACGGCCTCCGTGCCGACTTCCGGGTCGTGGTCCCCGTCCTGCCGATGGGGAGCCACCGACGGCCGATGCGCCCGGACGCCGATCTGTCGGCGCAGGGCGTGGCGAACCTGCTGGCCGAGTTCCTCGAACGGCTCGACCTCCGGGACGTCACCCTCGTCCAGAACGACGCCGGTACGGCCCAACTGCTCGTCGGGGTGCGCGACGAGCGGGTCCACCGGCTGGTCCTCACCTCCTGCGAGGCGCTGGAGAACTATCCGCCCGGCGTTCAGGGCAGGACGCTCCAGGTCCTGAGCCGGGTACCGGGCGGCATCTTCCTGCTGCTGCAGTCCTTCCGAATGCCTCTCCTCGTCCGGCTGCCCAACTCGCTCGGCGGCATGGCCCGGCACCCGATCCCGTACGAGCTGGTCCGCCGCTGGTACGGCCCCCTGCTCACCGACAAGCGGATCCGGCGGGACTTCGCCGCCTTCCTCCGCAGCACGCGGAAGGACACCTATCTGCGGGCGGCGGAGCGCCTGCGCGGCTTCCAAGGGCCCGCGCTCGTCGCGTGGGGCGCGGAGGACCGCATGATGCCGCCAGAGACCGGCCGCCGGCTGGCCGCTCTGCTGCCGCGGGGCGAGTACGTCGAGATCCCGGACGCCCGCACCCTCGTCCAGCTCGACAACCCCGACGCCCTCTGCGCCGAACTGCGCCGGTTCATCAAGGAGTCACCCGGTCCACGCCGTCAGGAACCGACCGGCTGAGACAGTGGGCGCGTACGTCTGAGAACCCGTCGTGGAAAGGACGCACCCGTGACCGAGGCACCATCCGTCTTCGCCGGACTGGACGCACGACTCCCCGCCCTGCGCGAGCTCTACCAGGATCTCCACGCACATCCGGAGCTGTCCTTCCAGGAGGTCCGCACGGCGGGGATCGTCGCCCGGTGGCTGCGCGAACAGGGCTGGGACGTGACCGAGGGGGTCGGCGGTACGGGCGTGGTCGGCGTCCTTCGGGTGTCCGACGGGCCCGTGGTCCTGCTCCGGGCGGACATGGACGGCCTGCCCGTGCGGGAGGCCACGGGCCTGCCCTACGCCTCCACGCGCACGGGGGTCGACGCCGACGGCAACGAAGTACCCGTCATGCACGCCTGCGGACACGACATGCACATCACCTGCCTGCTCGGCGCGACGGCTCTGCTGGCCGCCGACCGGGACGCCTGGCGGGGCACCGTCGTCGCCGTGTTCCAGCCGGCCGAGGAGGTCAGCGGGGCGCAGGCGATGATCGACGACGGGTTCGCCGAACGCTTCCCCCGCCCGGACGTGTGCCTCGCGCAGCACGTCGGCCCCATTCCCGCGGGCACCGCCGCGACCAGGCCGGGCGCGGTCATGAGCGCCTCCGACAGCTTCGCCGTACGCCTCTTCGGCCGGGGCGGCCACGGGTCCGCGCCGGAGAACACCGTCGATCCGGTGGTGATGGCCGCGGCGGTCGTGATGCGTCTGCAGACGGTGGTGTCGCGCGAAGTGGGGGCGAACCAGGCCGCCGTCGTCACGGTGGGGTCCCTGCACAGCGGGACCAAGGAGAACATCATCCCGGACACCGCCGAAATGAAGATCAACATCCGCAGCTCCGACCCGGCAGTCCGGACCCGGGTGCTGGCGGCCGTCGAGCGGATCGTACGGGCCGAGGCCCTCGCGGCCGACGCGCCGAAGGAGCCCGAGTTCACCTCGCTCAACAGCTTCCCGCTCACGCTCAACGACCCGGACGCCACCACCACGGCGGTCGCGGGGCTCGAGTCGGTGCTCGGGAAGGACCGGGTCTGGACGCTGCCTCAGCCGATCACCGGCAGCGAGGACTTCGGCGCGTTCGGTTCGGCCATGGGGGTGCCTTCCGTCTTCTGGCACTTCGGCGGAGCGGATCCTCTGCTGTTCCCGGACCCCGATCCGGCGACCCTCGTCGGCGGCGGGCTGCCCCCGGGGGTGGCGTACAACCACTCACCGCAGTACGCGCCCCTCCAGGACCCGACCATCGAACTCGGCGTCCGGGCCCTGCTGGGCGCGGCCGGGCAGTGGCTCGGCGTGAAGACGCCGTAGCGGGGGCCGTCCGGGCCGTCAGGGCCTGACCGTGGCAACGGGTGCGGCGGCCGTCCCGGAACCGGGACGGAGCGCGCCCCCCACCACCGGAGCCTAGCCAGGGGCGGGATCGGGGACGTAGAGGGGCGGGTGGGGGAACAGGAGTCACAACGCG
>NZ_JBFAQK010000093.1:0-16771 GCF_040677245.1 Streptomyces kurssanovii | reverse complement strand
CCACGGGCCGGGTCGGGACCGTGGTGGTGACGCTGGGGACGACGGGGCTGGGCTCCGCCCCCGGACCCCCGCGCCTCAAACGCCGGCGAGGCTGGAGTGGCCTCCGCCGCCGGCGAGGCTGATTTCGCGCAGCGAAATCCAGCCCGCCCGGCGATTGAGGGCACCGCGCGAAGCGCGGTACACCGCCCGCAGGGCGGCACGGGGCCCGGGGCCTGCCCCGGTTTCGGGAAGGGCGGGTAGGGGAAGACGCCCCGCGCAGCGGATGGCCGGGGCTACCGCGGCGCGCGCACCCGCAGGCCCTGCATCCCGCCGTCGACCGCGAGCGCGGTCCCCGTCACCGCCGCAGCCGCCGGACTCGCGAGGTACGCGACCGCCGCCGCCACCTCGTCGGCCAGGACGAGCCGCCCCGTCGGCTGGCGGGCCTCGAGGGCCGCGCGCTCGGCGGCGGGGTCCTCGGCACGCTCCAGCAGGCGGGCGACCCACGGCGTGTCCGCGGTGCCGGGGTTGACGCAGTTGACGCGGATGCCCTCCCGTACGTGGTCGGCCGCCATCGCGAGGGTCAGCGAGAGGACCGCGCCCTTGCTCGCGCTGTACAGGGCGCGCTGCGGCAGTCCGGCCGTGGCGGCGATCGAGCAGGTGTGGGTGACGGAGACGGATCCGGACGCCCCGGCCGCCACCGCGCGGCGCAGATGCGGCAGGGCGTGGCGGGCGACCCGGACCATGCCGATGACGTTGGTGTCGAGGACGCGCCGCCATTCGTCGTCGTCGTTGTCGGCCACGGTGCCGATCGCGCCGACGCCCGCGTTGGAGACCACGGTGTGCAGTGCCCCGAACTCGGCGGCGGCCGCGTCCACGGCGCCGGCCACGGCGTCATCGTCGGTGACGTCGGCCCGGAGGGCGAGCGTGCCTGCCGGCGCTCCCCCGGTCTCGCGGTCCAGGACGGCCACGCGTGCCCCGCGCGCCTGCAGCAGCGCGGCGACGGCGGCCCCGATGCCGGAGGCGCCGCCGGTGACCAGTGCCGCCATGCCCTCGAAGTCCTTCGATCCGGTCATGAGCCTGCCTCCTCGGCGGTGGGCCGGGCCTGCCGGGCGGGCCCGTCCGGACAGCTGTGTGCGGCGATCGAGCCGGGGAGCATCCGGGCGGAGAAGCCCGGCGCCCTCGGTGCCGCGTAACGGCCGTCCACGATCACGGCCGGGTCCGCGAAGTGTTCGTGGAGGTGGTCCACGTACTCGATGACGCGGTCCTCCCAGCTGCCGGAGACGGCGACGAAGTCGAACATGGCGAGATGCTGGACGAGTTCACACAGTCCGACGCCGCCCGCGTGCGGGCAGACGGGGACGCCGTACTTGGCCGCGAGCAGCAGGATCGCGATGTTCTCGTTGACCCCGGCGACGCGTGCGGCGTCGATCTGGACGAAGTCGACGGCCCGGGCCTGGAGAAGCTGTTTGAAGACGACCCGGTTGGCGGCGTGTTCGCCGGTGGCGACCTTCACGGGCTGGCCCGCGCGGACGGCGGCGTGGCCGAGTACGTCGTCGGGGCTGGTGGGTTCCTCGATCCAGTGCGGTTCGTACGGCGCCAGCGCGGTCATCCAGCGCACGGCTTCGGCGACGTCCCAGCGCTGGTTGGCGTCGACGGCGATACGTACGGAGGGGCCGACGGCGGCACGGGCGAGTTCCATCCGCCGGACGTCGTCCTCGATGTCCAGTCCGACCTTCAGCTTGATCTGTCCGAATCCGTCGGCGACCGCCTCCTTGGCGAGCCGGACGAGTTTCTCGTCGGAGTAGCCGAGCCATCCGGGCGAGGTGGTGTACGCCGGGTAGCCCCGTTCCCTCAGCAGCGCGGCCCGCCCCGCTCTGCCCGGCTCCGCGGCGCGCAGGATGGCGAGAGCCTCCTGTCTGGTGAGCACGTCCGTCAGGTAACGGAAGTCGACCAGTGAGACGAGCTCTTCCGGGGTCATGGAGGCCAGGAACTCCCATACCGGTCTGCCCGCCCGGGTGGCCGCCATGTCCCATGCGGCGTTGACGACGGCGCCGGCCGCCATGTGGATGACACCCTTCTCCGGTCCCAGCCAGCGCAGTTGGGAGTCATGGGTGAGGTCGTGGTGAAGGGCGGCGAGGTCCGCGGCGCGGGTGGGAGCGGGACGGCCCACGACATAGGGACGCAGCGCCTCGATCGCGGCGGCGACGATGTCGTTGCCGCGGCCGATGGTGAAGCAGAAGCCGTGGCCCTCACTCCCGTCGCCGGTGCGCAGCACGAGGTAGGCGGCGGAGTAGTCGGGGTCCGGATTCATGGCGTCGGAGCCGTCGAGCTGCTGCGACGTGGGGAAGCGGATGTCGTGGACCTCGAACTCCGTGACGGTCTGGCTCATACACGAACCCCCGGTGAGATGAACATCGGACCTCTCATGGACATCCGATGTATAGCGCCGCTCACTCCCCTCGGTCCAGCGGGTCGACGAACTTCAGCCCGCACAGCTCGGATGAATCCGGCCCCGCACCGCTCCATGGCTCACCGCATGTCCGGCGGCTGCCAAGTTCACCCGGCCGTGCACGGGGGCTGCGGCGAGGGGCGCGGAAAGCCGTAAGGTTGGGGCGTAAGAAAGGGAACTTCGGAAGGAGGCACTGGGTGATCGAGCTCGAGGGGATGCCCGAGCTGATCGACCCGGTCATGGTGGCCGCGTTCGAGGGCTGGAACGACGCCGGCGACGCCGCCTCCACCGCGGTCGCTCACCTGGACCGGGAATGGAAGGGCGAGGTGTTCGCGGCGCTCGACGCCGAGGACTACTACGACTTCCAGGTCAACCGGCCCACGGTGTGGCTGGACGGCGGGGTACGCAAGATCACCTGGCCGACCACCCGGCTCTCCGTGGTCCGCGTCGGCGGCGACAAACCCCGGGACCTCGTGCTGGTCCGCGGTATCGAACCCTCCATGCGCTGGCGTTCGTTCTGCAACGAGATCCTGGGCTTCGCCCATGAACTGGGCGTGGAGATGGTGGTGATCCTGGGCGCGCTGCTCGGCGACACCCCGCACACCAGGCCGGTGCCCGTCAGCGGGATCACGTCCGACCCGGATCTGGCGAGAACGATGGATCTCGAGGAGACCCGGTACGAGGGGCCGACCGGAATCGTCGGCATCCTCCAAGAGGCGTGCACCCATGCCGGTGTGCCGGCCGTGAGCCTGTGGGCCGCTGTGCCGCACTACGTCTCGCAGCCGCCCAACCCGAAGGCGACACTCGCGCTGCTCAACCGGCTGGAGGACCTCATCGGCCTCCGTATCCCGCTGGGCGAGCTGGCAGAGGACGCCCGGGCCTGGCAGCTCGGCGTCGACCAACTGGCCGCCGAGGACAGCGAGGTGGCCGAGTACGTCCAGACGCTGGAGGAGGCACGCGACACCGCGGAGCTGCCGGAGGCCTCGGGCGAGGCCATCGCCCGGGAGTTCGAACGGTATCTGCGCCGGCGCGACAGCGGAGGCCCCGGCGGTCATGCGACCGACGGCGGCGAGGGCCCGTATCTGCGCGACCCGGCGGGCGGGCGCACCAAGCCGCCGATGCCGCCGCGCCCCGAACCGGAGTCCGGTTCGCCGACGGACGAGGACCGCTCCGGCGGTACGAGCAGGCCCGGGGGCGACGAGGGGCAGGACGGGCCCCCGGCCGGCGACGAGGCGGCCGACGGCCGGGCCGGCGAGCGGGACGACAGCGGTGACCGGAACGACCGCGGCGAGGGCGAAGGCGGCGAACGGCCGGAGTCGTAGTCCGTAGCGGAGCGGTACGAAGCGGGGTGGCACCGGGCAGACCGGCGCCACCCCGCTCCTCGTCCCTCACCTCACCCGGTCGCTCACACCTGGTCGACCGCCACGGCGTCGTACTCGGTGTCGGGCGTCGGCGGCACGTCGAAGCGCGCGTTGGGCAGGTAGATGCGGTCGCCCCAGGCGGCCGCCGTGGTGGGGATACGGAAGCGCGGGTCGGTGATCCGGGCGATCGGCGTGCCCCGGGTGCCCGCGGCGTCCAGCCGCACGACGTCGACCTGGTTCAACTGCTGCTGGACGATGTAGAGATGACGGCCGAGCAGCAGGAGGCCGTCGCCGAAGGGGATGGCGAGGTCCCCGAGGTCGACCCGGCGGGCGGTACCGTCGCGCGGGTCCACCCGCATCAGCGAGCCGCCCTCCACCACGGTGTTGACCACGAGAAGAGCCTTGCCGTCAGGGGTCCGCGCGATCCCGTTGGCGGTGAAGTCCGTACCCTGCTCCCACTCACCGCCCAGCGCCACGGTGGCCACCTCGCGTGCCGGCTCGCCGTGGCGGTCCAACTCGAGCCGGTAGAGCTGGGGTCGGAACGAGTCGGTGAACCACGCCGCCTGGGGCGTCAGCACCACGTCGTTCACCATCGAGCCCTCCGCGCCGACGGTGAAGAGTCGTGCGATCTTTCCCGAGCGCACATCGGCGACCCTGATCTCCCGGCTGAAGCCACCGGAGAGGAACAGCCGCCGCTCCTGCCGGTCGATCTTCAGTCCGATGACGGAGCGTCCGGCACCGAGCCCTTCGACGGCCACCCGGCCGCGTCCGGTGGCCAGGCTCGCGCGGTAGACGTCGCCGTCGGCGATCGAGCCGAACCAGGCGTAGGGGCTGCGGCCGATGGTGATGCCCTCCGGCTGGAAGCCGTTCGGCAGGGGGATGCGCGTCGGCCGGCCTGAAGGCGATGCGGCACCGGCCGCACCGGCAGCGGGACCGAGAAGCGCGGCCGCGCCGATGGCCGCTGCCGCGCCGAGTGCCTCTCTGCGTGTGAAGACACGTTCCACGGGGTGTCCTTCCGGCAAGAGTGAAGACGGATGACCCGAGGGCCTGTTCCGTCACCTCACCACACGCCCGGCGCACGCGCCGCGAGAACGTGCAAGCGGAGGAACGGACTCCCGCCGGGCGCGTCGAAGGCGCCCGGCGGGAGTCGGGGAATGTCCCTAAAGCGCAACGCCCAACAGGGCGTCGACGGCCCGGGACACCAGCCCCGGAGCGCCCTCGTCGGTGCCGCCCTCGGCCTGCTGGAGCGCCGCCCAGCGGTCCACGGCGGCGAGCGCCGACGGGGCGTCGAGGTCGTCGGCGAGAGCCGCGCGGATCTCCTCGACCAGAGCGTCGGCGGACGGCCCGTCGGGCCGCGAGACGGCGGCACGCCAGCGTCCTACGCGCTCGACCGCCTCCTGCAGCACCGTGTCGGTCCACTCCCAGTCGGCCCGGTAGTGGTGCGACAGGAGCGCGAGCCGTATGGCGGCGGGGTCCACGCCGTCGCGGCGCAGCTTGGAGACGAAGACCAGATTGCCCTTGGACTTCGACATCTTCGCGCCGTCGAGGGCGACCATGCCGGCGTGGACGTACGCCTTGGCGAAGGGGTGCTCGCCCGTGAGCGCCTGGGCGTGCGAGGCGCCCATCTCGTGGTGCGGGAAGGCGAGATCGGAGCCGCCGCCCTGGACGTCGAAGCCCATGCCGAGGTGGTCGAGCGCGATGGCGACACATTCGATGTGCCAGCCGGGCCGGCCGCGGCCGAGCGAGCCGCCGTCCCAGCTCGGCTCGCCCTCGCGGGCCGCCATCCACAGCATCGGGTCGAGCGGGTTCTTCTTGCCGGGACGCTCGGGGTCGCCGCCGCGCTCCGCGGACAGCAGCCGCATCGCCTCCGCGTCGAGCCGGGACACCTCGCCGAAGTGCGGGTCGGACTCGACGGAGAAGTAGACGTCGCCTTCCAGCTCGTAGGCGGCGCCGGCGTCACGGAGCCGTTCGACGAGCGGAACGATGCCCGGAATCGCCTCGACCGCGCCGATGTAATGGCGCGGCGGAAGCATCCGCAGCGCGGTCATGTCCTCGCGGAACAGCGCCGTCTCGCGCTCCGCGAGCTCGGTCCAGTCGTGTCCGTCGCGGTTGGCGCGCTCCAGCAGAGGGTCGTCCACGTCCGTGACGTTCTGGACATAGTGAACCTGCCGCTTGGTGTCGAGCCACACGCGCTGCACGAGGTCGAACGCGTTGTAGGTCGCCGCGTGACCCATGTGGGTCGCGTCGTACGGTGTGATGCCGCAGACGTAGATACGGGCGACGGGACCGGGGTCAAGGGTCACCAGACCGTCGGTCGCGGTGTCGTGGATCCGGAGGTCGCGGCCCTTGCCGGGCAGGGCGGGGACCTCAGAAGCGGGCCAGGCATGCATGTCATGAGCGTAACCGGACGCATGTTCCGGATACGAACCGGATCACTGATCTTGACCGGTTGGGCACTCTTGCGGTCCGGCGGGCGCTGTGCCTACACGGGCGGCCAGGGGATCGCCGGCCAGTCCCCCGACGGCACGGGATGTGTGCCGGACCGGAGCAGGGCCGCCACCCGGCCGCTCAGGGCGGCCACCTCGGCCGGGGTGAGCAGTTCCGCCAGTCGGGTGGCGAGCGTCCCGCCGTCCGCGAGGCCCGTCGCCAGGGTCGTGAGCGCCGTGACCGCCTCCGCGGGCAGTGGCTCCCCGGCCCATCCCCACAACAGCGTGCGCAGCTTGTCGTCGGCGTTGAAGGTGACCCCGTGGTCGATCGCGTAGAGGGTTCCGTCGGCGGTGGGCAGCAGATGGCCGCCCTTGCGGTCGCCGTTGTTGATCACGGCGTCGAGGACGGCGAGCCTGCGCAGGCGCGGGTCGTCGGCGTGGACGAGCAGCGCGGTACGGCCCTCCCCCACCTCGGCGAAGCCGACGGCCTTCCAGCCGTCCCCCGGTTCCTCGTCCTCGATGAGCGCCAGCAGGGCGGCCTCCGGGTCGGCCTCGATCCACAACTGGACCATGCCCTGGCCGTAGGGGCCGTCACGCAGCACGGTGGGCGGCACCAGACCCCAGCCGGTGGCCTGCGACACCTCGTACGCGGCGACCTCGCGCTGCGCGAGGGTGCCGTCAGGGAAGTCCCACAGCGGGCGCTCCCCCGCGATGGGTTTGTAGACGCAGTGGGCTTCCTCGCCCTCGTACGAAACCGCGCAGTACAGCACCGCGTTGGACGCCTCGCGCAGCCTTCCGCGTACGGTCAGCTCGCCCTTGGCCAGCAGCGTCAGCGCGTCGGGGGTGCTCACGCGCCCCGTCGGTATCCGTTCTGGCGCGGGCATACGTGTCCTTCCGGATCGAGGGGCAGGCTGCACAGCGGGCACGGCGGCCGGCCGGCGTTCACCACGTCCAGTGCGCGTTTGGCGAACGCCCTGGCCTGTGCGCCGGTGAGCCGGACCCGCAGCATCGGCGGGCCGTTCTCCTCGTCCTGCAGCAGCCGCTCCTCGGCCTCCGCGAGGTCCTCCTCGGACTCGGCCTCGAGCTCCACCAGCGCCTGTGCCTCGACGATCATGCGCTGTTCCTCGCCGTCCCAGGCCAGCGCCATCGTGCCGACGCGGAACTCCTCCTCGACCGGGTTGTCGAGCGGCGCGGTGTCGGCGACGTCCGCCGGGGCGACGGCCGGCACCGGCGCGTTGCCCCCGGTGCGGCGCACCACTTCGTCCAGCAGCTCGTCGATCCGCTCCGCGAGGGCGGCCACCTGAGTCTTCTCCAGGGCGACGCTGGTCACGCGTCCTGAGGCCGAGGCCTGCAGGAAGAACGTACGGCGGCCAGGCAGCCCGACCGTACCGGCCACGAAGCGGTCCGGCGGGTCGTAGAGGAACACCTGACGGGACACGTTCTGTCTCCCTTTGGATCGTCGGATCGTTGGTTTCGGCATCCGTTGGACGTCAGCTTTTCGGCGCGTCCACCCTACTGCGCGGAGCGATCACGATGCGCCCGCGCCGCCCCCGATGACCGCGTCGCCGCTGTCGCCCTTCTCCTCCGGTCCCTCCGTGCGGGGGACGAGGGAGCCGAGATCGCCGGTGTCGCCGAGGCGCAGCAGGAACGGCCGGCTGCGGGTGTAGCGGATGGCGGTGACGGAGCACGGCTCGACGTGGATCCGCTGGAAGAGGTCGAGATGGAGCCCGAGGGCGTCCGCCACCAGGGACTTGATGATGTCCCCGTGCGAGCACATCAGATAGGCCGCGCCCTCGCCGTGCGCCTGGTCGATGCGGGCGTTCCAGTCACGGACGGCGTCGACGGCCCGCGCCTGCATGGCGCGCATGGACTCGCCGCCGGGGAACGACACCGCGGAGGGATGGTGCTGGACGACCTCCATCAGCGGCTCTTCCGCGAGCTCCTTGAGCTTGCGGCCGGACCACTCGCCGTAGAGGCACTCCCCGATGCGTTCGTCGGTCTCGGCGACGAGTCCCGGGCGGGCCGCGAGCAGAGGCGCGAGCGTCTCGCGACAGCGCTCCAGCGGGCTGGAGACCACCGCCGCGAGCGGCACCGCGGACAGTCGGGCGGGCAGCGCGGCCGCCTGTTCGGCTCCGTGCTCGTCGAGGCGGACACCCGGTGTCCAGCCGGCGAGCACTCCCTCGGTGTTGGCGGTGGAACGTCCGTGGCGTACGAGGATCAGCGTGGCCATGGGGGCCAGCCTACGGTCCCCGGGTGTCCGGCGGGCCGGGGGTGTGCCGGGGCGGAGGTCAGGGAAGAATGCGCGCCGTGATCGTGGACTGTGCCATCTACCGCGACGGGCGCCGCAGCGAAGGCCCGTCGGACTTCTCCGATGCCCTCGACGAGGCGCGGGCCACGGGCGACGCGTTCCTGTGGATCGGCCTGCACGAACCGACGGAGGAGGAGTTCGACCACGTCGCCGACGAGTTCTCACTGCATCCGCTCGCCGTCGAGGACGCGCTCAAGGCCCATCAGCGGCCCAAGCTCGAGGTGTACGACGACTCGCTGTTCGTGGTCCTCAAACCCGTGGTGTACGAGCCGAAGAGCGACTCCGTGACCACGGGTGAGCTGATGGTCTTCATAGGCGACTCTTTCGTGGTGACGGTGCGGCACGGCGAGGGCGCTCCGCTGCACGCGGTCCGCGAACGGCTGGAGGCCGAGCCGGCGGTGCTCAGACACGGCCCGACCGCTGTGCTGTACGCGATCAGCGACGCCATCGTCGACCACTACATCGACGTCGCGGCCGAGCTCCAGGTGGACCTGGAGGAGATGGAGACCGAGGTCTTCGAACCGGCGCGCAGGGACGCGAAGAACACGGCGGCCCGGATCTACACGTTCAAGCGGCAGGTGCTCGAGTTCCGCCGGGCGGCCGGGCCGCTGGCGGCGCCGATGGCCCGGCTCGCGGGTGCGGGCGTGCCGTTCGTCCATGAGCACGCCCAGCCCTTCTTCCGTGACGTCAGCGACCACCTGACCCGGGCGAACGAGCAGGTGGAAGGGCTGGACCGGCTGCTGTCGGACATCTTGTCGGCCCACCTCGCCCAGATGGGCGTGCGGCAGAACGACGACATGCGCAAGATCTCGGCGTGGGCGGCCATGGCGGCGGTGCCGACGATGGTCGCGGGGATCTACGGGATGAACTTCACGCACATGTGGGAGCTGAGGCAGGTGTGGGCGTACCCGGCGGTTCTCGTGCTCATGGCGGGCGCCGTGTACGGGCTCTTCCGGCTCTTCAAGCGGCGCGGCTGGCTGTGACGTCCCTCCCGCCCGGCGGGACGGTCAGGGCGGCGTCGCGGTCGGCACGGCCGCCGGACTGAGAAAGGCCCGCAGCTCGAGGCGGCCCGGCAGCACGGGCAGGGGCGCGGTCCGCCAGCCACGGGTGAACGACGGTGCGCGGTTCCCGCCCTCCACCACATAGGCCACCGGCCGTTCGCGGCCGAGTCGCGCGAGCTCGGATCGGGTGATGCTGCCGTCGTGTCCGCCGGCCTGGCGGGACGCGCACCCGGCGCGCAGGGCGATCCGGGGTGCTTCGCTGCCGCTGACCACGCACGGCGCCCGCACCCCGTGGCGGCGCAGCTCGGAGGCGATCGCGTCGAAGTAGTTCCGGTTCTCGCGGCTGCGCTCCAGCGTGCCGTTCAGGACGGCGTACTGGACCGCCAGATGGCCGGCGAGGGCGAGGCCGAGCACGACGGCGGCCACAGCCCGCGGCCTAGTCCTCGCCGCGATCCGCCCGAGGCACACCGCGACCGGCAGGGCCAGCAGCGCGTACGCGGGCAGCAGGAAGCGCGGTGCGGCGTAGCCGATCAGCAGCAGGTACGGCACGGCCATGAACACCCCCGCGAACGCCGGCACCAGTACGGCGGAGGGACGCACGGCGGCCGGGGCCGTGGTGAAGGGGCACCGCATGCGCGCCGCGACCAGTGCGCCGCCGACGGCCAGCGGCCACAGGACGAGGAACCAGACCCCGGTGACCGGCTTGCGCCACGGGACGTCGCAGGGACGGCAGAGCGACCGGCCCTCCAGAGCGCGCAACTGGTCGTCGACGGCGAAGTGCGGGCCCAGGTGCCCCTGGATCTCGCCGGCCCGCCGCAGCCGGGCGAGCAGCCCGTCGTAGGCGACGTAGGCCTCGACGATCCACGGCAGGCAACCGAGGACGGTGCCGGCGACCAGCGCCACGAGCAGCGCCGGCCGGCGGGCCGGGCGGGACAGCAGTGCGACGGCGGCGAGCGGCAGCAGCAGCCAGAGGGCGTCGCTCGGCCGCATGAGCGCGACGAACACCAGACCCGCGCCCGTCCCGAGGAGCCCTACCCGGTCGGCGGTGTCCCTGGCCGCCCGCAGGAAGCAGCCGACCGTGAACAGCGCCCCGAGCGCGACCCAGAGGTTGGGCATGACCTGCGGACCGTAGAACACGGTGATCCACAGGCCGGCGAACAGGCCCCCGGCGAGGGCGAGCACACGAGGGGGCAACAGCGTCCGCCACACGGCCAGGGCGGCGAACAGGCCGGCGCCCGACAGCACGGCGAGGAAGACGCGCAGCACCTCGACGGAGGACGTCAGAGCGGTCACCGGAGCGACGAGGAACGTGATGCCGCGGGCGCGTGGGGCACTGAAGAAGGCGGCTTCCGATCCGCGCGCGACCTGACTGACGTAGACCGACTCGTCCCAGCCGAGCCCCGTCCCCGGAACGGCCAGTGCGAGCTGCACCGCCGTGTACGCGGCGGCGACGACGGCGATCCACAGCAGGCCGTCGGCCACCCGGCGTTCCGGGCCCGGCCATGTCCCGGCGCGGGGGCGGACGGGCGCCAGGCCGACGGTCCGGTTCACATCAGAAGGCGGGAGCCGGGGTGGCGGGGCCGTCGAGGGCGCCGCGACGCTCCGGCATCCTGAGGCCGACCATGCGACGCCAGCCGCCGAGCCGCTCGTACGCGTACATCGCGTGGATGCCGGCGGCCAGCGCGGCGGACTTGGCCCTGGGCCAGCGCAGCAGGTGTCCCATGTGCGCCATGACGGCGAGGCTCACGTCGCGGTAGACCCGGATCTCGGCGAGCGCGCTCTCACGCAGCACACGCTGGATGGTGCGGCCGTGGCCGGCCGCGGCGAGACGCAGCAGTTCCTCGTGACAGTAGGCGAGGTGGTTCGCCTCGTCGTCGCTGATCATCCTGATGACCTTGCCGAGCTCCGGATGGTCGCCGAAGTGCTTGACGAGCATTTCCATCTGGTCGGCCGCCCGCTGCTCGGTGACCCGGCTGTGCGAGAGGTAGACGACGATGTCGTGCTCCGTCAGCCGCTCGTCACGGCGAAGCTTCTCGTGGGCGAGGCCGATGCCGCGCTGCTCCAGCAGCATGGTGTAGTCGGTCTCCGGCGGTACCGGGACGGGGTCCAACCGGCGTTTCTTGAGCAGGGCGTTGAACAGGCGGCCGTGCTTGTCCTCGTCGGCACCGTGCCGGGTGATCCTCGGAGCCAGTTCACGCATGCTCTCCGGGACGAGCGCGGCGATGCGCCCGTTCTCCCAGCCTCCCTGCGTCTCGCCGCTGGCGGCGATGGAGCAGAAGAGCTGGAACGTGTCGTCGCTGTCGACGATCTCCTGGAAGAGACTCCGGGCCGAGAGCATGACTGCCACCTCCGTCGGACCTTCGGGACATCCGCAAAGAACGAGTCAAATGCGAGACGTCGACCCAGGCAACAGGTAAGTGGGCCAACTCGCCCGAACGGACCACAGGAAGGACACCGTCGGCAGTAACCGCCACGGCCGTCGCGCGTTGTACCGCGTGACGGCCGTGGCGGGGAAGACCCCCGAGCCCCCACCACGGCCGCAGACTTCCCGCGGCGGGGTCTCCGTTGTCGTCAGGCGAGGCCCGCACGCTCCAGGGCCTCGGTACCGGCGCGCAGTGCGCTGATCCGCTCGTCGAGCGTGAAGCCCGCGGGGGCGAGGGTCAGGGTGGTGACACCGGCGGCCGCGTAGGCCTGCATCCGGTCGGCGATCCGCTCCACGGGCCCGAGCAGCGCGGTCTGGTCGATCAGCGCGTGCGGGACGGCGGCGGCCGCGCCGGCCTTGTCGCCACCGAGGTACTTGTCCTGGATCTCGGCGGCCTCCTTCTCGTAACCCATGCGCTGGGCGAGCTGGTTGTAGAAGTTCTGCTTCCGGCTCCCCATGCCGCCGACGTACAGCGCGGTGTACGGCCGGAACATGTCGGCCAGACCGGCCACGTCGTCGCCGACCGCGAGCGGCAGGGTCGGGCAGACGTCGAAGCCCTCCATCGTCCTGCCCGCCTTCTCGCGGCCCGCGCGGATGTGCCGCAGCGCGGTGTCCTCGATGTGGTCGGCGGACGGGAAGATCAGCAGGGCGCCGTCGGCGATCTCACCTGTCTGCTCCAGGTTCTTCGGGCCGATCGCCGCGATGTAGAGCGGGATGTGCTCGCGCTGCGGGTGCACGGTGAGCTTGATCGGCTTGCCCGGCCCGTCGGGCAGCGGCAGCGTCCAGTGCTCACCCTCGTACGACAGACGCTCACGGGACATCGCCTTGCGGACGATCTCGACGTACTCGCGGGTGCGGGCCAGCGGCTTGTCGAACTTCACGCCGTACCAGCCCTCGGAGACCTGCGGTCCCGAGACGCCGAGGCCGAGCCGGAAACGGCCGCCCGAGAGCGAGTCGAGAGTGGCCGCGGTCATCGCGGTCATGGCCGGCTGACGGGCCGGGATCTGCAGGATCGCGGAGCCGACGTCGATGCGCTCGGTCTGGGCGGCGACCCAGCTGAGCACAGTCGGGGCGTCCGAGCCGTACGCCTCCGCCGCCCAGCAGACGTCGTAGCCGAGCCTGTCGGCCTCCTGCGCGACGGCGAGGTTGTCGCCGTCCATGCCCGCGCCCCAGTAGCCGAGGTTGATGCCGAGCCGCATAACCGCTCCCTCTTACTGATCAGTAACGTGCCTGTGGCGGGACTCTAGCGCGGGTGCGGTCGATCCGGCAGGGGCACGTTGTCCACAGGCTCTCTCAGGGTGGGCCCCTGGCCAGTAATCTCAGCGCCCATGGAGCAGAGGCATCTCGGCCGCACCGGCCTGCGCGTGTCCCGCATCGGACTCGGCACCCTGACATGGGGCCGGGACACCGACGAGCACGACGCGGCCGACCAGTTGAAGGTTTTCTGGGAGGCGGGCGGCACGCTTGTCGACACCGCCGACGTGTACGGCGGCGGCGACGCGGAGTATCTGCTCGGACAGCTGGTCGAGCGGCTCGTGCCGCGCAGCGAGCTCGTGATAGCGACCAAGGCGGGCAGCGTGCCGGATCCCGACCGGCGCTTCGACGGCTCACGCGGTCACCTTCTCGCCGCGCTCGACGCGTCGCTGGCGCGCCTGGGCACGGACTACGTGGACCTGTGGCAGGTCCACGCCTTCGACCCGGACACTCCGCTGGACGAGACGCTCCAGGCGCTGGACATCGCCGTGAGTACCGGGCGCGCCCGGTACGCGGGCGTGTCGAACTTCTGCGGCTGGCAGCTCGCGAAGGCGGCGACCTGGCAGCTGGCGGCGCCGGGCGCGCGCACGCGGCTCGCGAGCACGCAGATGGAGTATTCGCTGCTGCAGCGGGGCGTGGAACGGGAGGTGCTCCCTGCCGCCCTTGACCTCGGGGTGGGGCTGCTGCCGTCGTCGCCGCTCGGGCGGGGAGTGCTCACCGGCAAGTACCGGACGGCCACGCCCTCCGACTCCCGGGGCGCGTCGGAGCAGATGGCGCCCTTCGTGGAGCCGTATCTGGACGAGGCGGCGAGCAGCATCGTGGACGCGGTCGTCACGGCCGCGGACGGCCTGGCGGCGACGCCGCTGGAAGTGGCGCTCGCGTGGGTGCGGGACCGGCCGGGCGTGGTGGCCCCGATCGTCGGCGCGCGCAACGCGCAGCAGCTCATGGCGGCGTTGTCGGTGGAGGCGCTTACTCTTCCTGACGAGATCCGCCGGGCGCTCGACGATGTGTCGGCGCCCGTCCACCGCTATCCCGACCAGGACTGGAGCACGCTGTGACTGCGCCTTCCCGGGGGACACCCCCCGGTTCCCCGGCCGCGGGGCCACCCGCCGACACCGCCGAAGAGACGGTCGCGCCGGGGCCCGGCGGCTCGCCGCCGCCGACCGAGGGCGCGGACACGGTCGCCGCGGGGGCGGCGGGCGCCGGTGCAGGCAGCGCGGCTCCCGACCCGGCGGGCGACGGTGCGGGCGACGCCGGCGACACGGCGGGCGACGGTCCGGCCGCCATCGATCCGAGCGCCGACGACGCAGACGCGAGCGTGCCGGGTGACGACGGCTCTGCCGAGGGCAACGCGGACATGCTCGCCGCGAAGGAGTCCGGCGCAGGCGCCGAGGGCACTGCCGGAACGGGCGACGCAGGCGCAGAGGGAACGGACGGCGGCGCAGGCGCAGAGGGCACTGCCGGAACGGGCGGCGCAGGGGCCGAGGGAGCGGACGGCGGCGCAGAGGGCAGTGCCGGCGCGGGCAGTGGGGTGAGCGAGGCCGAGGCCGAGATCGCCGCGCAGCGGGAGCTCCGGGCGCGGATCGAGCAGCGCAAGGCCGAGAAGGAAGGGCCCATCGACAGCGGGGCCAAGCTGAGCGGCAAGGCCGCGGACCTGCTCGCCGCCGTGCGGGCCGTGGAGAGCGGCGAGAAGGCGGCCACCGCCTACTTCGACTCGCCCCCGCCCGAGCCGCGGCGGGCCGCTCCCGCAGCGGCCCCGCCGGTCCGGCCTCGGGCCGCCGAGCCCGCGCCGGCCGCCGTCCCCGCGGAGGCACTCGCCGGCGCACGGGCCGTGCTGCTCAAGGGCGGCGCGCCCGAATCGCTCGCCCCGCAGGTGGCCGAGCTGATCGGCGAATCGGCGGGCGAGGCGCTCGCCGAGGACCCCTGGCGGCTGCTCTCGGTGCCGGGGGTGCGGCCGGAGCAGGCCGACGGTTTCGCGCGGGCGCTGCTCGGCGCGGAGGCGACCCCCGGTGACGAGCGCCGGACGTCCGCCCTCGTCACCTGGGTGCTGGAACGTGCCGCGCTCCAGGGGCACACCGCGCTGGAAGCCTCGGCCCTGCGTGCCGCGCTCGCGGAGCGGTCGGTGCCGGACCCGGAGGAGGCCGTGCAGCAAGCGGTCGCGGACGGCACGGTGCTGGTGTTCCAGGAAGGCGTGGAGGAAGACGCTCCCGTCACGGTCCTCCTCGGGCTCGACCGGTACGCGATGGCGGAGGAGAGCCTCGCGGACGGCTTGGCGAGGCTCGTCAGGACCGGGCCTTCCGACGTCTGGGAAGGGGCCGAGCTCGTGCGGGCGGCTGGCGCGAACGGCCTGGTCGTCCACACCGGTGGCGAGGCCGCCAGGGCGGAGCCCGTGGCGCTCGCGGAGCAGGCCCGCGCCATGGGCCTGCGGGCGGCTGTGGCGGTGCACGGGGAGAACGGGGTGCGCAGGCTCGGTCCGGACGCCGGCGCGGTCACCGTCGCGGACCTGCTGTCGGGCGCCGCGGGGCCCGGCCGCGACGAGCACGGCGCACTCGCCCTCGATCTGCTGGTCGTGCTGGACGCGCCGCATCTCGACGTGGAGACCGCGGCGATGCTGGTGGAGTCCCTGGCCGACGGCAGCAGGCTGGTGCTCGGCGGCGACCCCGGGGTGCTGGGCGGCGCCGGTGCGGGGCGGGTGTTCGCGGACGTGCTCGCCGCGCGGGTGTGTCCGCAGGTCGCGTCCCGTACACCGGACCCCGGTCCGCTCGGGGAACTGGTCTCGGGCATCGGCGTCGGAGAGCTGAACCAGGTCGAGGCCCCCGGCAAGGAGGTCGTGATCGTCCCGGTACGGGACGCGGGCGAGGCGGTGCACCGTACGGTCCAGCTCGTGGCGGACTCCGTCCCGCGGGCCATCGGGGTTCCGCCCGAGCAGACCCAGGTGATCACCGTCGGCCACGGCGGCTCCGCGGGCACCCGCGCCCTCAACGCGGCCCTCAAGCAGCGCCTGAACCCGGGAGCAGGCCGCTTCGCCGGATTCGACCCGGGCGACCGGGTCGCCTACGCCCAGGCGCTCGGCAGGACGGTCACCGGCACCGTCGTCTCCGCCGGCCCCGACGGGCTGCACCTCGACTGCGAGGGCACGAGGACCGTCGTGCCCAGGGAGCGGGTGGACTCCGCGCTGCGCCACGGCTGGGCCCTCACCGCACACCAGGCGGCGGGAATGCGGTGGCCCGCGGTGGTCGTCGTGCTGCCCGGCGACGCCGCGCAGTCCCTGAGCCGGCCGTGGGTCTACACGGCGTTCGGACGGGCGGAGCGCCATCTGTCGGTGGTGCACGGCGTGGACCAGGCACTTCCGCGCGCCGTCGCGGAGCAGCCCGGCGCCGAGCGCACCACGAGGCTGCGGACGCTGCTGGAGGGCCTGCTTACGGAGCCGGCGGCGCAGCCACCGGCTCCGGGCGGGGCAGAGTGACGGCCCCCCGGGCGGGGGGGGGAGGGGGGCGGCCCGCCCCCCGGGGGGGGGCCGGGGCGGGGCCGGGGGAAAGCGGGGGAAGGGCGGCGGCGCGCCCCGCGGCGG
>NZ_JBFAQK010000092.1:0-16797 GCF_040677245.1 Streptomyces kurssanovii | reverse complement strand
GACAAAGTCAGCCCGCCTGGGGGCACCTCCCACGGCCGCCAGGCCGTAGGGGGAGTTTGAGGGCACCGCGCGAAGCGCGGTACGCCGCCCGCAGGGCGGCACGGGGCCCGGGACCTGCCCCGGTTCGGGATGGGGCGGGTAGGGGAAAACGCCCCGCGCAGCGGCATTCCCGGCCCGGCCGGCGTTTCAGGCACGGCCGACGGCCGTACGGGGTCCGGGCATAGCCCGGTTCGGGGAGTGGGGGTCCCCCGGTCAGGGGACAGACCCGCGCAGCGGCATTCCCGGCCCGCCGGCGTTTCAGGCACAGCCGAAGACCGGCCGGGGTCCGGGCAGAGCCCAGTTCGGGGTGTGGGGGTCCCCACGGCCGCCAGGCCGGAGGGGATGTCAGGGGACAGCCCCGCGCAGCGGCCCGCACACACCACGGCGCCTGCCATGGTCCGGTCGGGGACAGGCAGGCGCCGTGTTCAGTTCCGCACGCCGTTGTACGGGACGTTTCTGTGGGGCGGACCGTCAGCGCACGGTCCGCGGGCCGGACCGGTCGGACCGACAGCCCTCTCGGACCGCCGGACCGCCGGACCGCCGGCCGTCAGACGGTCAGCGCGCGGTCCGTCGGCCGGATCGGCGCCGGCAGCGCACTCGCGCCCGTCAGGTAGCGGTCCACGCCGCGCGCCGCCGAGCGGCCCTCGGCGATCGCCCACACGATCAGCGACTGGCCGCGGCCGGCGTCGCCCGCGACGAAGACACCGTCGACGTTCGTCGCGAAGTCCGCGTCACGCGCCACGTTGCCGCGCTCGTCGAGGTCGAAGCCGAACTGCTCGACCATGCCGTTGGAGCGGTCGATGCCGGTGAAGCCCATCGCCAGGGTGACCAGCTGCGCCGGGATCCTGCGCTCGGTGCCGGGCTTCTGCTCCAGCTTGCCGTCCTTGAACTCCACCTCGACGAGGTGCAGTGCCTGGACGTTGCCGTCCTCGTCGCCCTCGAAGTGGGTGGTGGAGACGGAGTAGACCCGCTCGCCGCCCTCCTCGTGCGCGGAGGTGACCTTGTAGAGCATCGGGAAGGTCGGCCACGGCTGGTTCGCGTTCCGCTCCTCGCCCGGGCGCGGCATGATCTCCAGCTGGGTGACGGACGCCGCGCCCTGCCGGTGGGCGGTGCCCACGCAGTCCGCGCCGGTGTCGCCGCCGCCGATGACGACGACGTGCTTGCCCTCCGCGGTGATGGGGGGCGCCACGAAGTCGCCCTCCTGCACCTTGTTGGCGAGCGGCAGGTACTCCATGGCGAAGTGGATGCCGTTCAGCTCGCGGCCCGGCACGGGAAGGTCGCGCGACACGGTGGAGCCGGCCGCGACGACGACCGCGTCGTAGCGGCGGCGCAGCGCGTCGGCCGGCATGTCCTTGCCGATCTCGACCTCGGTGCGGAACTTGGTGCCTTCCGCGCGCATCTGCTCGATGCGGCGGTTGATGTGCACCTTCTCCATCTTGAACTCGGGGATGCCGTAGCGCAGGAGGCCGCCGATGCGGTCGGCGCGCTCGTACACGACGACCGTGTGGCCGGCCCGGGTCAGCTGCTGCGCGGCGGCGAGCCCGGCCGGGCCGGAGCCGATGACGGCGACGGTCTTGCCGGAGAGGCGCTCCGGCGGCTGCGGGGTGACGTCGCCGGAGTCCCAGGCCTTGTCGATGATGGAGACTTCGACGTTCTTGATGGTGACGGCGGGCTGGTTGATGCCGAGCACGCACGCCGCTTCACAGGGCGCCGGGCACAGACGGCCGGTGAACTCCGGGAAGTTGTTGGTGGCGTGCAGCCGCTCGGAGGCGGCGCCCCAGTCCTCGCGGTAGGCGTAGTCGTTCCACTCGGGGATGAGGTTCCCGAGCGGACAGCCGTTGTGGCAGAACGGGATGCCGCAGTCCATGCAGCGGCCGGCCTGCTTGCTGATGATCGGCAGCAGGGAGCCGGGGACGTAGACCTCGTTCCAGTCCTTGACGCGTTCCTCGACGGGGCGGGTCTCGGCGACCTCGCGCCCGGTGGTCAGGAAGCCCTTGGGGTCAGCCATTGGTCGCCGCCTCCATCATCTTCTCGGTGGTCTCCTGCTCGGAGAGACCGGCGAGCTCAGCGGCGTCCTTGGCGGCGAGCACTGCCTTGTACGTGGTCGGGATGATCTTGCTGAAGCGGTCCACGCTCACGGACCAGTCGGCGAGAAGCTTCTCGGCGACGGTCGAGCCGGTCTCCTCGAAGTGGCGGCGCACGACATCGTGCAGCCACTGCTTGTCGGTCTCGTCCAGTGCTTCGATCGCGCCGAGGTTGCCGGAGTTGACGTTGTCCCGGTCGAGGTCGATCACGTAGGCGATGCCACCGGACATGCCGGCCGCGAAGTTGCGGCCCGTCTCGCCGAGGACGACCGCGTGTCCGCCGGTCATGTACTCGCAGCCGTGGTCGCCCACGCCTTCGGAGACCACCAGCGCACCGGAGTTGCGGACGCAGAAGCGCTCGCCGGTCCGGCCGCGCAGGAACAGCTCGCCGCCGGTGGCGCCGTAGGCGATGGTGTTGCCGGCGATGGTCGAGTACTCAGCCAGGTGGTCGGCGCCCCGGTCGGGGCGGACGATCACGCGGCCGCCGGAGAGGCCCTTGCCGACGTAGTCGTTGGCGTCGCCCTCGAGGCGCAGCGTGATGCCGCGCGGCACGAACGCGCCGAAGGACTGGCCGGCGGAGCCGGTGAAGGTGATGTCGATGGTGTCGTCGGGCAGGCCCGCGCCGCCGAACTTCTTCGTCACCTCGTGGCCGAGCATGGTGCCCACGGTCCGGTTGATGTTCCGGATGGCGACCTGGCCGCGGACCGGCTGGGCGTCCTCGGCTGTGGCGGCGTTCAGCGCCTCCGCGGCGAGCTCGATGAGCTCGTTGTCGAGGGCCTTCTCCAGTCCGTGGTCCTGCTCGGTGACCTGGTGGCGCACGGCGCCGTCGGGCAGCTCGGGCACGTGGAACAGCGGCGCGAGGTCGAGGCCCTGTGCCTTCCAGTGGTCGACCGCACGGTCGGTGTCGAGCAGCTCGGCGTGGCCGACGGCCTCCTCGATGCTGCGGAAGCCCAGCTCGGCGAGGATCTCGCGGACCTCTTGTGCGATGAACTCGAAGAAGTTGACGACGAACTCGGCCTTGCCGGAGAACCGCTCGCGCAGGACCGGGTTCTGGGTGGCGATGCCGACCGGGCAGGTGTCCAGGTGGCAGACGCGCATCATGACGCAGCCGGAGACGACGAGCGGCGCGGTCGCGAAACCGAACTCCTCGGCGCCGAGCAGCGCGGCGATGACGACGTCGCGGCCGGTCTTGAGCTGGCCGTCGGTCTGGACGACGATCCGGTCGCGCAGGCCGTTCAGCAGCAGGGTCTGCTGGGTCTCGGCGAGACCGAGCTCCCAGGGGCCGCCCGCGTGCTTCAGGGAGGTCAGCGGGGAGGCGCCCGTACCGCCGTCGTGGCCGGAGATCAGGACGACGTCCGCGTGGGCCTTGGAGACACCGGCGGCGACCGTGCCGACGCCGACCTCGGAGACCAGCTTCACATGGATGCGGGCGGCCGGGTTGGCGTTCTTGAGGTCGTGGATCAGCTGAGCCAGGTCCTCGATGGAGTAGATGTCGTGGTGCGGCGGCGGGGAGATCAGGCCGACGCCCGGGGTGGAGTGCCGGGTCTTGGCCACCCACGGGTAGACCTTGTGGCCGGGCAGCTGGCCGCCCTCGCCGGGCTTCGCGCCCTGGGCCATCTTGATCTGGATGTCGTCGGCGTTGACCAGGTACTCGCTCGTGACGCCGAAGCGGCCGGAGGCGACCTGCTTGATCGACGAACGCCGCTCCGGGTCGTACAGGCGCTCCGGGTCCTCGCCGCCCTCACCGGTGTTGGACTTGCCGCCCAGCTGGTTCATGGCGATGGCGAGGGTCTCGTGCGCCTCCTTGGAGATGGAGCCGTACGACATGGCGCCGGTGGAGAAGCGCTTGACGATCTCGGAGACGGGCTCGACCTCGTCGATGGAGATCGGCTCGCGGCCCGAGGAGCCGTCGGCGGTCTTCAGGGCGAAGAGGCCGCGCAGCGTCATCAGCCGCTCGGACTGCTCGTTCACGCGGTCCGTGTACTTCTTGAAGATGTCGTACCGCTTGTTGCGCGTGGCGTGCTGCAGGCGGAAGACCGTCTCCGGGTCGAAGAGGTGCGGCTCGCCCTCGCGGCGCCACTGGTACTCGCCACCGATGTCCAGGGCGCGGTGCGTGGCGGCGATGCCGGAGGCCGGGTAGGCCTTGGCGTGCCGGGCGGCGACCTCCTTGGCGACGATGTCGAGTCCGGCGCCGCCGATCTTGGTGGCGGTGCCGTTGAAGTACTTGTCGACGAAGGCCTCGTCGAGACCGACGGCCTCGAAGACCTGCGCGCCGCGGTAGGAGGCGACCGTGGAGATGCCCATCTTGGACATGACCTTGAGGACGCCCTTGCCGAGGGCGTAGATCAGGTTCCGGATGGCCTGCTCGGGCTCGAGGCCCTCGATGAATGTGCCGGCGCGGACCAGGTCCTCGACGGACTCCATCGCGAGGTACGGGTTGACCGCGGCGGCGCCGTAGCCGATGAGCAGGGCGACGTGGTGGACCTCGCGGACGTCACCGGCCTCGACCAGCAGACCCACCTGGGTGCGCTGCTTGGTGCGAATGAGGTGGTGGTGGACGGCGGAGGTGAGCAGCAGCGACGGGATGGGCGCGTGCTCGGCGTCCGAGTGCCGGTCGGAGAGGACGATCAGGCGGGCGCCGTCCTCTATGGCCGCGTCGACCTCGCCGCAGATCGCCTCGATACGGGCGGCGAGCGCGTCGCCGCCTCCGGAGACCCGGTAGAGGCCGGCCAGGGTGGCCGCCTTCATGCCCGGCATGTCGCCGTCGGCGTTGATGTGGATGAGCTTGGCCAGCTCGTCGTTGTCGATCACCGGGAAGGGCAGCGTGACGCTGCGGCAGGAGGCCGCGGTCGGCTCCAGCAGGTTGCCCTGCGGGCCGAGCGAGGAGTACAGCGAGGTGACGAGCTCCTCGCGGATGGCGTCCAGCGGCGGGTTGGTGACCTGCGCGAACAGCTGGGTGAAGTAGTCGAAGAGCAGCCGGGGGCGCTCGGAGAGGGCCGCGATCGGCGAGTCCGTGCCCATGGAGCCGAGCGGCTCGCCGCCGGTGCGGGCCATCGGCGCGAGGATGACGCGCAGCTCTTCCTCGGTGTAGCCGAATGTCTGCTGGCGGCGGGTGACGGAGGCGTGCGTGTGCACGATGTGCTCGCGCTCGGGGAGGTCCTCGAGCTCGATCTCACCGGCCTCCAGCCACTCCTGGTAGGGGTGCTCGGCGGCGAGGGAGGACTTGATCTCGTCGTCCTCGATGATGCGGTGCTCGGCGGTGTCGACGAGGAACATCTTGCCGGGCTGCAGACGGCCCTTGCGGACGACCTTGGACGGGTCGATGTCGAGGACGCCGACCTCGGAGGAGAGGACGACGAGGCCGTCGTCGGTGACCCAGTAGCGGCCCGGGCGCAGACCGTTGCGGTCGAGGACCGCGCCGACCTGGACGCCGTCGGTGAAGGTCACGCAGGCGGGGCCGTCCCAGGGCTCCATCATCGTGGAGTGGTACTGGTAGAAGGCGCGCCGGGCGGGGTCCATGGAGTCGTGGTTCTCCCACGCCTCGGGGACCATCATCAGCACCGAGTGGGGCAGCGAACGGCCGCCGAGGTGGAGCAGCTCCAGGACCTCGTCGAAGGAGGCGGAGTCGGAGGCGTCCGGGGTGCACACGGGGAAGATCCGGTCGATCTTGCCGGCGCCGGAGTTGAACAGCTTGGAGGCGAGCTGCGACTCACGGGCGCGCATCCAGTTGCGGTTGCCCTTGACCGTGTTGATCTCGCCGTTGTGCGCGACGAAGCGGTACGGGTGGGCCAGCGGCCAGCTCGGGAACGTGTTCGTGGAGAACCGCGAGTGGACGAGCGCGACGGCCGTGGCGAAGCGCCGGTCGGACAGGTCCGGGAAGAAGGGCTCCAGCTGGCCGGTGGTCAGCATGCCCTTGTAGACGATCGTGCGCGCGGACAGCGACGGGAAGTAGACGCCGGCCTCGCGCTCCGCGCGCTTGCGCAGCACGAACGCCTTGCGGTCCAGCGCGATGCCCTCGCTGCTGCCGTCGCCCACGAAGAGCTGACGGAAGGCGGGCATGGTGGCGCGGGCGCCGTTGCCGAGCAGGTCGGGGGTGACGGGCACCTCACGCCAGCCGAGGACGGTGAGGCCCTCTTCGCCGGCGATCGTCTCGATCTTCGAGACAGCGGCCTCGTTGTCCTCCGCGTCGGCCGGGAGGAAGGCGATTCCGACGGCGTACGAGCCGGCCTGAGGCAGCTCGAACGCGGTGACCTCGCGCAGGAAGGCGTCCGGGACCTGGAGCAGGATGCCCGCGCCGTCGCCGGAGTCGGGCTCGGAG
Organism: Streptomyces kurssanovii; assembly: GCF_040677245.1. Lineage (NCBI taxonomy): Bacteria > Bacillati > Actinomycetota > Actinomycetes > Kitasatosporales > Streptomycetaceae > Streptomyces > Streptomyces kurssanovii. Next base: position 10,356 of record NZ_JBFAQK010000092.1, on the reverse strand, counting down.
CCGGTGGCGCCGCGGTGCTCGAGGTTCCGCAGAACGGTCAGCGCCTGCTCGACCAGCTCATGGCTGGCAACACCGGTGAGGGTGGCCACGAACCCGACACCGCAGGCGTCGTGTTCGTTACGGGGGTCGTACATCCCCTGGGGGGCGGGGCGACCGTCCATGGGCGACCAGGCGTCGGAACGCATCGGCTCTCCCGTCGTCGTCGTGGCATGTGCAGTGCCGAGGGACGACGTTGGCCCTCCGCGAAATTTCGTGCAGGTTACATGATGGAGGGCTTCTCGAGAAGCGGATAGCTCATTCCAGCATGCGGACACCGCCTCTGGCGGTGAAGGTGGGTCACAACGGACAGATCGGTATCCGGAGGACTCTCGCAGAGCAGGCCTCATTGCCCACAGCGTTTTCGGCTAATGCCCGGGGATTGCGGATTCGAAACCACCGAGTAACGGCTACTTATGTCGTGCCATGCATAGTGTCTCACCCCTGGGCGCCTTCGCGGCAGGACGTACGTCACAGGGTGCGGGACGCGGGCCGGAAACGCGAACGCACCGGCTCCCCATGGGAGCCGGTGCGGTGATCTGCCGGAGCCCGGCGGCGTCAGACGGCGGTCCCGATGAGCGTGCCCAGGCCGTACGTGAGCGCGGCGGCCGTGCCACCCAGGGCGAGCTGGCGCACGCCGCTGAACCACCAGCTGCGGGCCGTGACCTTCGCCACCAGGGCGCCGCACGCGAACAGGCCGACCAGCGCCAGGACCACCGCGGGCCAGAGCGTGCTCGCGCCGAGCAGGTACGGCAGCACCGGCAGCAGCGCTCCCAGCGCGAACGAACCGAACGAGGACACGGCGGCGACGAGCGGCGAGGGCAGGTCGTCCGGGTCGATGCCCAGCTCCTCGCGGGCGTGGATCTCGAGGGCCTGCTCGGGATCCTTGGACAGCTGCATCGCCACTTCGCGGGCGAGCGCCGGCTGCACACCGCGGGCCACGTACAGGGCGGCCAGCTCTTCCATCTCGTCGACCGGATGCTTGCGCAACTCCCGGCGCTCCACGTCCAGTTCGGCCTCGACCAGCTCACGCTGGGACGCGACGGAGGTGTACTCGCCGGCGGCCATGGAGAAGGCGCCGGCGGCGAGTCCGGCGAGTCCCGCGACGACGACCGTCTGCTGGGAGACCGCGCCACCGGCGACACCGGTCATCAGCGCGAGGTTGGAGACCAGTCCGTCCATCGCACCGAACACCGCCGGGCGCAGCCAACCACCGTTCACATCGCGGTGCGTGTGGTTGTCACGGTGCGCCTCGTGCAGCGTGGCTTCGGTCTCGATGATGGACACGGCTCTCCCCCTTCTCCGGCAGCGGCCCGATCGGCCCCGCCCCTTCGACGTCCTCGAAGATACGCCGGATGTAAGGGGCGTACCAGCAAGGCAGGCTTTACTTACCTGGCCGGGAGACTGGGCGAAGCGGGTGACAGAAACGTTCCTTCGACTCTTTGCGGTCGGCCCGTGGCACAGATCGAGGAACAAGGCTCGCGCGCGCGAAGGGGACCTTCATGGAAGTGCTGGAAGCGTCCGGCTCCGGTTCCGACGCCGCCCTGCTCGACCGGGCCCGCGGAGCGCTCCTCGGCCTCGCGGTCGGCGACGCGCTCGGCGCCCCGGCCGAGAACCTGCGGCCCTCCGAGATCCGGCGCCGCTGGGGCCGCATCGAGGGTTTCGTGAGCGACGACCCGGCAGGCACCGACGACACCGAGTACGCCATCTTCTCCGGTCTGCTGCTCGCCCGCCACGGCTCCGCGCTGACCGTCGCCCATGTCGAGTCGGCGTGGCACGAGTGGATCGCGGACCTGGACGAAGGGCCGTTCCGCGGGGCGGGGTTCAGCGAGCGCGGAACCCTGGAGAACCTCCGCAGGGGCCTCGCGGCCCCCATCTCCGCGCAGCACCGCCACGCGTGGAGCGACGGTCTCGCGATGCGGGCCGCCCCCTTCGGCGTCTTCGCCGCCGGCCGCCCCTCCGAAGCGGCACGGCTGGTGGCCGTCGACGGGAGCGTCAGCCACGACGGCGAGGGCATCTACGGCGGCAGGGCGGTGGCGGCGGGTGTCGCGGCGGCCATGGGAGGCGCGGGCCCGGCGGGTGTGATCGGCGCGGCCCTGTCCGTCGTCCCCATGGACTCCTGGACGGCCCGCTCCATGCGGCGCGCGGTCGTCGCCGCCGGACGGACGTACCCCGACGTCCTCTCCATGGAGCGGGCGGTCCGCTCCGCGGTCGTCATCGGCGGCTACCCGTGGACGGACCTGGCCCCCGAGGCGGTGGGCCTCGCGTTCGGCGCGTTCGCCGCGGCACGCGGCGACTTCCGTACGTCGGTGCTGACAGCCGTCAACATGGGCCGCGACGCCGACACCACGGCGGCGGTCGCCGGCGCGCTGGCGGGCGCGGTGTCCGGTTCCGCGGCGATCCCGGAGGAATGGGCGTCGGCCATCGGCCCGGTCCGCGGCAGTTGCCTCCCCTCCATGCGGGGCTACCACGTCCTGGACATCGCCGATCTGCTGACCCCGGACGACGGGGACGACCCGGCATGACCCGCGACCCGGACGCCCCGGCTCCCGACTCCGACCCCGACCCCGACCCCGCGAAGGCCGGTCCTTCGCCCGCCGCCGAAGCCACGAGCCCGACGGTGGGCGCCGCCGGCCGGGTCCACATCCACGAAGCCGTGAGATCCGGTACATCGCCCGGGACCGAGCCCACTGGCCGAACCTGGGGCGCCGCCGACCTGGTCCACGCCCACTCCACCGCGACGGCCGGTGCCTCGCCGGCCGCCGAAGCCACGAGCCCGACGCAGGACACGTCCGGCCGGGTCGACGCCCGCACCACCGCGACGGCCGGCGCCTCGCCCACCACCCGGACCACGAACCCGACGCGCGACACCACCGACCTGGACCACGTCCACGCCACCACGACGGCGGGGCCCCCGGACGCCACCAGGACCACGAGCCCGACGCAGGACACCACCGAGCTGATCCACGTCCACGCCACCACGACGGCCGGGCCCCCGGACGCCGCCGGAAGTGCGAGCCGGATGCGCCGCACCGACGTGGTGCTCGTCCGCGACACCAGGACCGGCCGGCCGCCGGTCGCGGCGGCGCACGCCTTCGTGACGGCACCCGCCCCGCACGCTCCGGCCGCCGCCCTCGGCGTCCGGCCCTCCGGCGAGACGGGCCATACGCGCGGCACCTCCCTCGGCACGCCCGCACCGAAGTACACACGGCCCGGCGGACACCCGGCGCGCAGGCCGGAGCACCCCGCGCCGGACGGGCCGCGCCGGATCGAGGGCCTCCTGCTGGGACTCGCCGCAGGGGACGCCGCCGGATGGCCGGCCGCACGGCACCGCGCCGCCCGGATGCCCGAGTGGACCCGGCGTCTGACCCGCGAACTCGACACCTTCGCCGAGCAGAACGCCACGACCACCCTGCCCGTCCCCATCGCGCTCAACCAGCCGCCGGAGCCTCTCCGTCTCGGCCCCTCCGACGACGCCGAATGGGCGGCGTTCGCCGCCGGGACCGTGCTCACCGCCGCGGGGCAGCTCTTCCGCGGTCTCGCCCCGGAACGCCGCATGCGGGCCGCGATCGACGTCGCCTGGAACGCCCTCGCGGGCCAGGTCGCCGCAGCCGCGGAGCGCGCTCCCGAGGTCGAGTCCGCCGTTCTGCCGCTGCGCGCCCGTATCTCCGTGCGCGCCGGACTCGGCAACCTGGCCACCGGTCTGCGCCCTCCCGCCACCGGTCACGACAACCCGCACTACTTCGACGACGCCGCCTGTGTGCGCGCCACCGTGCTCGCCGTCGTCCATCCGGGCGACCCGGCCGCCGCCGCCGTGCTGGCCGAGTTCGACGCCCGGTACACACAGGACGGCGACGGGGTCCACGGCGCCCGCGCCATGGCCGCCGCCGTCGCCTCGGCACTCGGCGGCGCGGACGTGGACGCGGCCGTCGACGCGGCGCTCGCCCAGCTCCCGGAAGCGACGGAGATCGGCCGCAACGCGCACCACGCGGTCGGGCTCGCCCGCGACGCGTCGGGCGCCTTCGAGCTGGTACCGCTGCTCGAGCACCAGATCGTCGACCACGTCTACAGCTACGGCATCGCCGCCGCGGAGACCGTCCCGGTCGCGCTCGCCGTCGCCGTCGCCGCGCGCGGCAAGGTCGCGGAGGCCGTGCCCGCGGCCGTCTGCCTCTCCCGCGTCGCCGACTCGGCGCCGGCCCTCGCGGGGGCACTGACCGGGGCGCTCGGCGGCGGCAGTTCCGTGCCCGCCACCTGGCGGGACGCCTGCCGCACACTGGCCGGCTGCGCACTGCCACGTCTCGCGGGGACGGACCTCGTCGAGCTCGCCGCCCTGCTGGAAACGGCGCTCCGCCCGCCGGGAGGGCTGCCGCTGGGTGCCGCCCCGCCCACCGGGTAGCCGAAACCCCGGCGCGAGGTCCGCCGTTGCCGGCCGCCCCAGGGGGACAATTCCGACATGACGACGACCACGGCGGCGACGAAGACGGCCGCAGCAGCGGCGACGAAACCCCTCTCACTCGAAGACCGGATCACCGGCAGCCTCGTCGGAGCAGCGGTCGGTGACGCGCTGGGCGGCCCCGTCGAGGGATACACCCCCGACCAGATCGTGGAACGCCACGGCGGCCGCGTCACCGGAATCGTCGGCCCCTGGCACGGCGACGACTGGCGCACCGCCCGCCCCATCGCCCCGTACCACAAGGGCGACGGCCACATCACCGACGACACCCTGATGACGCACGCGCTGATCGGGGTGTACGCCACGGTCCGCGACCACCTCGACGCGTACGCCGTCGCCGACCACCTCGTCCCCGACCTCATCACCAACCCCCGCTGGATCCCGGAGCTCGAGGCCGAGGCCATTCCCCTCCAGCGGCTCTTCCTCGCCGAGAAGTGGCTCGTCGCCCGGCTGCACTACGGGCACCACGACCCGAGGGAGGCGGGCAGCGGAAACATCGTCAACTGCGGTGCGGCGATGTACATGGCGCCGGTGGGGCTGGTCAACGCGGCCGACCCGGCGGCCGCGTACGCGGAGGCGGTCGACATCGCGGGCGCCCACCAGTCCTCCTACGGCCGGGAGGCGGCCGGAGTGTTCGCGGCCGCCGTCGCCGCCGCGTGCCTGCCGGGCGCCACCCCCGCCTCGGTCGTCGAGACGGCGACGGCCCTGGCGAAGGACGGCACCCAGGCGGCGATCGAGTCGGTGGCCGAAGCGGCTGCGCGGCACACGGACTTCGAGTCGGCGCTGGTGCCGCTGCGGGCGGCGGTCGCCCCGTTCGACACGGTCGGCCCCGACTACCGCGCACCGTCGCTGGGCGCACGCCGCCCCTCCCGCCTCCACTCCATCGAGGAACTCCCGATCGCGCTCGGCATGCTCCTCGTCAACGACGGCGACTACCGCCGTACGGTCCTGTCGGCCGTCAACTACGGGAGGGACTGCGACTCGATCGCGACGATGGCCGGAGCGATCGCCGGCGCCCTGAGCGGTGAGTCGGCCGTGCCGGAGGAGTGGGCACAGCAGGTCGCGGAGGCCAGCCGTGTCGACCTGCACGCGCCGGCGGCCGAGCTGGCCGCGGTCGCACGCGAGATCCACGAGCGGGACACGCAGCGCCGCCGGGCCCACGAGGCGGCGTTCGCCATCCTCACGGACACGGCGCGATGACACAGGCGTTGCGGCTGACCTGGGTCCAGCCGGAGGACCTGATCGGCCATGAACTGAGGCAGGCGGAGGAGGACGGCAGGGACGGATCGCCGGTCCGGGACCGCTGGCTGGCGGCGGGCGGCGCGCTCCGGCCGGAGCGCGCGGGGGCGTCGAAGGCGCCCGCGCCGGGCGCGTTGCGCGCGCTGGCCGAGGAACTGCTCGGCGAACTGGCGGCCCTGCCCTGCCCGTCCGCCACCGACGAGCCCACGTCGTTCGCCGGCATCGCGGCAGCCTGCCACCCTTCCCCGGCGGCCCCGGGCCACGGCGGGGCAGTCGGCGGGAGTACGCGGCGGTCCCCCCTGGCCCGATCGGACGGCGACGTCCCGGCGTCCGAGCCGCCAGGGCGGAACGAGGGCCCCGATTCGTCCGAGCCGCCCGAGCAGGTGTCCGAGCCGCCCGACGGCGGCAGCGATACGCGCACGACCCGTGCCTCCGGGCCGGCGGGCAGTCCCCGTCCCCGGCCGGCGCACGAGCTCGGAGACGCGCTGCACGCCGCCTGGCTCGGGCGTGCCGCCGGGTGTCTGCTCGGCAAACCGGTCGAGAAACTGCCGCTCCACGCCATCCGGGACATCGCCCGCGCCACCGGCAACTGGCCCCTCACCACCTGGTTCACCGCCAAGGGCCTGCCGCCGGAGCTCGCCTCCGCCCATCCCTGGAACCGGCGCAGCGCCCCCACCTCCCTCGCCGAGAACATCGACGGCATGCCGGAGGACGACGACCTCAACTACCCGCTCCTGGGCCTCCTTCTCCTCCAGCGCCACGGCAGGGACTTCACCACCGACGATGTCGCCCGGCTGTGGCTGGACGAGTTGCCTGCCGGGCGCACGTTCACGGCGGAGCGCATCGCCTACCGCAACCTCCTGTGCGGCATCGAGCCCCCGCTGACCGCCTCCCACCGCAACCCGTTCCGCGAATGGATCGGCGCGGCCATCCGCGCCGACGTCCACGGCTGGACCAACCCCGGCGACCCGGCGGCCGCCGCCGCGCAGGCATACCGGGACGCCTGCCTCACGCACACCGCGAACGGTGTGTACGGCGCCATGTTCACCGCCGCCGCCATCGCCTCCGCGGCCACGGGAACCGCCGACGTGCACGCGGCGATCGCCACCGGTCTCACCGTCGTCCCTCCCCGCTCACGCTTCGCCGCCGCCGTGCGCTTCGGCGTCCGGGCGGCCGGGGAGCACGCCGACTTCGCCGACGCCGTCGACAGCGTCCACGCCGAGTACGGGGCCTACCACTGGGTGCATGTGCTGCCCAACGCCGCGTTGCTCGTCGCCGCGCTCACCCACGCCGACGGTGACTTCACCGGCTCCATCTGCCGCGCCGTGTCCGGCGGGCTCGACACCGACTCGAACGGTGCGACGGCCGGATCGCTCGCGGGCCTCCTGGCCGGGCGGCCGGACGCGCTGCCCGACCGGTGGACCGCTCCCCTCAAGAACCGGCTCGCCACCTCCGTCACCGGGTTCGACGGCGTCGGCTTCGACACGCTCGCCCACCTCACGCTCAAGGAGGCACTCCGCCCATGACAGGCATCGTGGTGCTCGGCAGCACCAACATGGACCTCGTCGCCTTCGTGGCCCACGCGCCGAAACGCGGGGAGACCGTCACGGGACGCGAGTTCCGCACGGTCCCCGGCGGCAAGGGCGCCAACCAGGCCGTCGCCGCGGCACGCGCCGGCGGCGACGTCGCGATGATCGGCGCGGTCGGGTCCGACGCGTTCGGCCCCCAACTGCGGCACACCCTCGAATCCTGCGGTGTCGACATCGACCTGCTCAGGACCGCCGAGTGCCCCTCCGGCACCGCGCATGTCGTCGTCGACGACGAGGGCGGCAACGCCATCGTCGTCGTCCCCGGCGCCAACGGCACCGTCACCGCCCTCGCCCCCGGCGAGGAAGCCCTCATCGCCACCGCGGACACTCTGCTCCTCCAGCTCGAACTCCCCCTCAGCGCCGTCCTCGACGGCGCCGAGGCAGCCCGCCGCCACGGGGTGCGGACCGTCCTCACCCCCTCCCCCGCCCAGCCGCTGCCGCCCGAGCTCCTCGCCGCCACCGATCTGCTGGTGCCCAACGAGCACGAGGCGGCCACGCTCACCGGCATCGCCGACCACCGCTCCGCGGCACAGGAACTGCTGCGCCAGGTCCCGGAGGTGGTGATCACCCTGGGGTCCGCGGGCTGCCTGTACGCGGCCCGGGGCACCGAGCCGATCAGCGTCCCCGCACCTGCCGTGCACGCCGTGGACACCACCGCGGCGGGCGACACCTTCGTCGGCGCCCTGGCCGTGGCACTCGGTGAGAAGAAGCCGATCGGACAGTGCCTCGCCTGGGCATGCGCGGCCGCCGCCCTGTCCGTCCAACGCCCGGGAGCGTCCTCGTCCATGCCGTACCGCACCGAGATCGACGCCGCCTCATGAGCCCTGCTGCGTCTCCCCCGCCTCTGAACCCCCACCCCCGGAGCCCCCTCCCCTTGAATCCCCTTCCGCCGGAAGGCCACCGTCCGCCTGAGGGACGGCTTCCGCTGGAGGGTCTGCGCGTCCTCGACCTGGCGACCCTCTTCGCCGGCCCCCTGTGCGCCACGATGCTGGGTGACTTCGGCGCCGAGGTCATCAAGGTCGAGCACCCCACCCGCCCCGACCCGTCACGCGGCCACGGCCCCGCCAAGAACGGTGTCGGGCTGTGGTGGAAGGTCCTCGGCCGCAACAAGCGCAACGTCACCCTCGACCTGTCCGCCCCCGGCGGCCGGGAGACGCTGCTCCGTCTCGCCGCGACCGCCGACGTGGTCGTGGAGAACTTCCGCCCCGGCACCCTGGAGAGATGGGGGCTCGGCTGGGACGAACTGAGCGCGGCCAACCCCCGGCTGGTCCTCGCCCGCATCACCGGCTTCGGGCAGTTCGGCCCGTACTCCCACCGCCCGGGCTTCGGCACCCTCGCGGAGGCGATGAGCGGCTTCGCCGCCGCCACCGGCGAACCGGAAGGCCCGCCGACACTCCCCCCGTTCGGCCTCGCCGACTCCGTCGCCGCCCTCGCCACCGCCTACGCCGTGATGACCGCGCTCGCCGCCCGCGCCACCACCGGCCGCGGCCAGGTCGTCGACATGGCGATCATCGAACCGATCCTGGCCGTGCTCGGCCCGCAGGCGCTCTGGTACGACCAGCTCGGCTACATCCAGCCCCGCACGGGCAACCGCTCCCGCAACAACGCGCCGCGCAACATCTACCGCACCGCGGACGGCAGTTGGCTCGCCGTCTCCACCTCCGCCCAGTCCGTCGCGGAACGCGTCATGCACCTCGTGGGCCGGCCCGAGCTCGTCGACGAGCCGTGGTTCGCCACCGGAACAGGCCGCGCCGAACACGCCGGCGAACTCGACGACGCCGTCGGCGGCTGGATCGCCCGCCGGACCAGCGACGAAGTCGTCGACGCGTTCGAGAAGGCGGAGGCCGCCGTCGCCCCCGTCTACGACATCAGCGACGTCATGGACGATCCGCAGTACCGGGCGCTCGGAACCATCACGGAAGTGCCGGACCCCGAACTCGGCACGCTGCGTATGCAGAACGTCATCTTCCGCCTGTCGGAGACCCCCGGCCGTATCCGCTGGGCCGGCCGGCCGCACGGCGCGGACACCGAGGAGGTGCTGACCGAACTCGGCCTGACCTCCGCCGACATCACCGCACTTCGCACCCAAGGGGCACTATGACCATCCCCCTCACCTGGCTCTACGCCCCGGGCGACCGCCCGGAAGTGGTACGCAAGGCCCTCGCCTCCGAGGCCGACATCGTCATCGTCGACCTCGAGGACGCCGTCGCCCAGGGACGCAAGCCGTACGCCCTCGACGCGACGGCCGAACTGCTGTCGTCCCCCCAGCCGCTCCCCGTCCACGTCCGCATCAACTCCCCCCATGACGTCGAGACCCTCGCCGGACTGCCGGGCCTCAGTGCCCTGCGTATCCCCAAGGTCGCATACGCCACTGACATCCAGCAGGTCGCGGCCCGGGCGCCGGGCGTCCCCCTGTATCCGCTCATCGAGTCGGCGCTCGCCGTGGAACACGCCTACGCGATCGCCACCGCGCACGACGCCGTCGCCGGCATCGCCCTGGGCGAATCGGATCTCCGCGCCGACCTCGGTCTGCGCGGCGACGCCGGTCTCGACTGGCCCCGCACCCGTACGGTCATGGCCGCGAGGGCCGCGGGGCTCGCGCCACCGCCCCAGTCGATCTACCCCGACATCCTCGACCTCGACGGTCTCTACGCCTCCTGCTCCCACGGCAGGTCCCTCGGCTTCCTGGGCCGGGCGGCCATCCACCCGCGCCAGCTGCCGGTCATCGAACGCGCCTTCCGCCCGACGAAGGAGGAGATCGAGGCGGCCGAGGACATCGTGAAGGCGGCCGCGTCGGACGCGGGGGCGCTGGCTCTGCCGGACGGCCGCTTCGTCGACGCGGCGGTGGTGGCGGCGGCCCGCCGGACGCTGGCGCTGGCGAGCCGCGAGGACCTCTGAAGGGGGTGGCGGGCGGGGGGCCGCGGGGGGTGGGCGGCCGCTGCGCGGAGCCGTTCCCCTACCCGGCCCTTCCCGAAACCGGGGGGTCCCCCAGCTAGGTAAAGGCCACCACTGTAAACCAGGAAAGTGTCTAAACAAAGA
>NZ_JBFAQK010000091.1:0-16912 GCF_040677245.1 Streptomyces kurssanovii | reverse complement strand
AGGTGCCCCCAGGCGGGCTGACTTTGTCAGCCCCGCCGGCGTTTGAGGCGCGGGGGTCCGGTGGGGGTCCCCCCACGCCGCCAGGCGTAGGGGGAGGAGCCCCCGAAATACCGCGCGGAGCGCGGTGACGGGTCCGGCCGGAGCCCCACGCGGCGGAGCCGCGCATCGGTGCAGCGGGACGGGGCGGGGGTGGGGAACAGGCCCCGTAGGGGCGGATATTGTCAGGGCGTCCGCATCGACGAAACGGAGCCCGCGTGCCCGTCAGCCTCCAGAAGCTCGAGCAGCGCGCCCCCGCGCTCGTCAGCCTCTACAAGACCGCGGGCGTCTCCCTCCAGAAGCACGGCATGCACGGGCAACGTGCCGCCGTCTATCTCGTCGTCGACTATTCGGGGTCGATGAAGGACTACTACAAGGACGGCAGCGTCCAGGCCCTCGCGGACCGGGTCCTCGGGCTGTCGGCGCATCTCGACGACGACGGCACCGTGCCCGTCGTGTTCTTCTCCACGGACGTCGACGCGGTCACCGACATCGCCCTGGAGAACCACCACGGCCGGATAGACGAGATCGTCGCCGGCCTCGGGCACATGGGGAAGACCAGCTATCACCTGGCCATGGACGCCGTCATAGACCACTACATGGACAGCGGGTCGACCGACCCGGCGCTCGTCGTCTTCCAGACGGACGGTGGGCCCATCAACAAGCTCGCCGCCGAGCGCTATCTCTGCAAGGCCGCGAAGCTGCCGCTGTTCTGGCAGTTCGTCGGCTTCGGCAACAAGCGGAGCTCGCAGTTCGACTTCCTGCGCAAGCTCGACGAGCTCGCGGTCCCCGCCAAGCGCCCTGTCGACAACGCGGGCTTCTTCCACGCGGGGCTCGATCCGCGGCAGGTCCCGGACTCGGAGCTGTACGACCGGCTGGTGGCCGAGTTCCCTCAGTGGCTGGCGGCCGCCCGCGCCCAGGGCATCGTCCGGTGAGGTCCCGCCCCTACTGCCCCGGGAACCAGTACCGGTGCACCGGCATGACCTGTGGCCGGCCGGAGACGGCGGTCATGCCCCTGCGTTCCGCCACGGGCATCATCGACGTGGCGAACTTGTTCATCGCCTCCTCGGACTCCCACAGGTCGTAGATCTCCAGTCCTGTGTCGGTCGGGACGCAGACATGGGCGAGGCAGCCGGCGAAGATGTCGCCCGGTTGGTCGCGCAGGTCCTCGTTGAGCGCTTCGTACTGCTCGGTGGTCACGTCCGGCAGGACGGCGCGCATGAAGATGGCCATCGCCGGTCTCCTCGGTGCGGGGGCCCGATGCCGCCCCCGCCGCCCCGTCGGCGGCCTGTACCCCTTCCAGCACAGCACGGCGGGCCCGCCCCGGCCACTCTCCGCGGACACCGGGAAAATCAGACAGAAGCTGACTGCATTCCGGTGTTCGATGAGGTCATGACGCAATCCAGCTGGGCCGCCTTCGTGACGGCGGAGCCCGAGTTCGCCGAGTCCGTACAGCACCGCTTCGAGAAGTACAGGCATCACGTTCTGGCGACCCTGCGCAAGGACGGTTCGCCGCGGCTGACGGGTCTGGAGGTCACCTTCCGTTTCGGTGAGCTGTGGCTCGGCATGATGCACGGCTCCCGCAAGGCGCAGGACCTGCTGCGTGATCCGCGCTTCGCGCTGCACACGAACCCGGGGGTCGACGACTCGATGGACGGTGGCGACGTGAGGATCTCGGGACGCGCGCTCGAGGTCACCGAGCCGGCGGAGAAGGCCAGATTCACCGACGACGTGAAGCCGCCGGAGCCGTATCACCTGTTCAGGGCCGAGCTGGCCGAAGTGGTGCGGACGTCCGTCGAGGGTGACGAACTGGTCGTACGGCACTGGGGCCCGGGCGGGCCGGTCCGCACCCGGCGGCGCCGCTGACACCCCCGGCCTTCAAGGCCGGTCCCTCGTCCCCGGACGATGCCGGACGGGCTGGACGGGAGTGTGCTGCGACGTAACGCGGCACCCCGTACAGGGAGTTGGACCGTCGTGCCGGGTCACCCGCTCGGAGCAGCCGGGGCGGAGATCATGATCAAGCCGCACCACGGAACCGGACCGGACGGACGCCCGCTGCGGCCTGCGGACCGTGTCCGAAGGCGGAGGTCAGGGGAACGTGACGATCATCGGGCGTGTCTGATCCACGACTTCCCCGCCTCGGCGTGCTACGGTGGCGTAGTTGCAGTTTTGGTACCCATGAACTTTGTGTGCGCCTGACGGGAATGCTTCCTCAGGCGCACATTATTGTTTCCGGCTTTTCCGGATGGGGGTCAATGCAGCGACGGGAAATTCACGAGGTGTGGATTTTCGGCTTGCCCCTGTTTTAGGAGAATGACATGGCTACTGGAACCGTGAAGTGGTTCAACTCGGAAAAGGGCTTCGGCTTTATTGAGCAGGACGGCGGCGGCGCCGACGTCTTCGCCCACTACTCCAACATCGCCACCTCGGGCTTCCGCGAGCTCCAGGAGGGCCAGAAGGTGACGTTCGACGTCACGCAGGGCCAGAAGGGCCCGCAGGCGGAGAACATCCTCCCGGCCTGATTGCCGGGCGCGTATCTCGCAGCTCCTGCAGCCGGGGCCCGCACCTTCGTCGGTGCGGGCCCCGGCTCTTGCTGTCCACAGGCCCCAGGAAGGCACATTCCGCATGAACCGCTCCGAACGACCGGACCGCTCCGCCGCCAGGTCCGCCCGGCCGGCCCGCAGGCGCCCGGCCGAATCCGGCGCCGGAAACCGCCCCGGCTCCGGGATCCGTCCCGGCAAGGGGACCGGCTCCGGCAGGGGATCCGGCTCCGGTAAGGCGAGCGCCCGCAGTGCGGCGCCCCCGCAGGAATTCACCCTGCCGGAAACCGTCACCCCCGCGCTGCCCGCCGTCACGGCGTTCGACGAGCTGGACATGCCCGCCGCCCTGCTGAAGACCCTTGCGGCCCAGGGCGTCACCGAGCCCTTCCCGATCCAGGGCGCCACCCTCCCGAACTCCCTCGCGGGCCGGGACATCCTCGGCCGCGGCCGCACCGGCTCCGGCAAGACCCTCGCCTTCGGCCTCGCGCTGCTCGCCCGTACGGCCGGCCGCCGTGCCGAGGCACGGGCACCCCTCGCGCTCGTCCTCGTGCCGACCCGCGAGCTCGCGCAGCAGGTCACCGACGCCCTCGCCCCGTACGCGACCTCGACCCAGCTGCGGATCGCCACCGTCGTCGGCGGCATGTCCATCACCAAGCAGGCCGGGGCGCTGCGCCGCGGCGCAGAGGTGCTCGTGGCCACGCCCGGGCGGCTCAAGGACCTCATAGAACGCGGCGACTGCACCCTGGGCGACGTCGCGATCACAGTCCTCGACGAGGCCGACCAGATGGCCGACATGGGCTTCATGCCGCAGGTCACCGCGCTGCTGAAGCAGGTCGAGCCGGACGGGCAGCGGATGCTCTTCTCCGCGACCCTCGACAAGAACATCGACCGGCTCGTGCGGATGTTCCTCACCGATCCGGTGGTGCACTCCGTCGACCCGTCCGCCGGTGCGGTCACCACGATGGAGCACCACGTCCTGCACGTGCTGGACGAGACCGACAAGAAGGCCGTCGCCACGCGTATCGCCGCCCGCGACGGCCGGGTGATCCTCTTCGTGGACACCAAGCGGTCCGCGGACCGGTTCGCCAAGCGGCTGCTGTCCAGCGGTGTACGGGCGGCCGCCCTGCACGGCGGGCGCTCGCAGCCGCAGCGCAACCGCACCCTGGACCAGTTCAAGAACGGCCAGGTCACCGCGCTCGTCGCGACGAACGTCGCGGCCCGCGGCATCCACGTCGACGACCTGGACCTGGTCGTGAACGTCGACCCGCCCGTCGACCACAAGGACTATCTGCACCGTGGCGGCCGCACGGCGCGGGCCGGCGAGTCCGGCAGCGTCGTGACGCTCGTCCTGCCGGAGCAGCGCCGCGAGATGACCCGCCTGATGGCGAACGCGGGCATCAGCCCGCGCACGGCACGGGTGAAGTCGAGCGACGAGGAACTCAGCCGGCTCACGGGAGCCCGTGAGCCCTCCGGTGTGGCGGTGACCATCGAGGTCCCGCAGCCGGTCGTGACGGCTCCCTCCTCCACCGGACGGCGGCGGCCCGCGCGTCGGCGCGGTGAGGGAACGGGCGCGGCGGAGGCGCCGCGGGCGGCTCGTGCCGGATCCCGCGGCTCTCGTGGGGGCGCCCAGGCGTCCCGCGCGGCTGGAGCGTCCGGCGCCGTCGAGGCGTCGCGGAACTCGGCCGCGGGGCGTGGGCGTGCAAGGCGTGGCGGCAGGGGCGCGGCGGGCTGACGCGGCACCCCTGCGCGCAGCCGGCTCCTTCCGAGGCGACCGTTGTCGCCGCGGGGGCGCGGGCAGGTCCGTCGCGCGGCCCGTCAGGGGCGCCGGTGCGGGTTGAGCCGGTCGGTCCGGCGCAGCGCGCAGCCGGCTCCTTCCGAGGCGACCGCTGTCGCCGCGAGGGCGTGGGCAGGTCCCAGGCGCGGCCCGTCAGGGTCGCAGGCGGGCGTTGAGCCGGGCGGCCCGGCGCGTCAGGTGGTCGCGCTCGGCGAGGTCGGGTGCCTTTCCGGCCGCCTCGGCGTACAGCCGTGCCGCCGTCGCCAGGTCGCCGTCGCGCTCGTGGAGGTACGCCGCCACCGCCGTGTGACGGGGCAGGGAGTCGTCCAGCTCGGCGAGCGCCGCCAGGCCGGCGCGCGGTCCGTCGGCCTCGCCGACGGCCACCGCGCGGTTGAGCCGGACGACAGGACTGTCGGTCAGGCGCGCGAGCTCGTCGTACCACTCGACGATCTGCACCCAGTCGGTCTCCTCGGCGGTGGGCGCGTCCGCGTGGAGCGCCGCGATGGCGGCCTGGGCCTGGAACTCGCCGAGGCGGTCGCGGGCGAGGGCCGTCTGAAGGATCTCGATGCCCTCGGCGATCGACTGGGTGTCCCACCGGCCGCGGTCCTGCTCGGCGAGCGGCACCAGGCTGCCGTCGGGCGCGGTCCGGGCGGCCCGCCGGGCATGGTGGAGCAGCATGAGGGCGAGCAGCCCCGCGACCTCGGGGTGGTCGATCGAGGCCGCGAGCTGCCGGGTGAGCCGGATGGCCTCGGCGGCCAGGTCGACGTCCCCGGAGTAGCCCTCGTTGAAGACCAGATAGAGGACGCGCAGCACCGTGGCGACATCGCCCGGCCGGTCGAACCGCACGCCGGAGACGGTGCGCTTGGCCCGGCTGATGCGCTGCGCCATGGTCGCCTCGGGCACCAGGTAGGCCTGGGCGATCTGCCGGGTGGTCAGCCCGCCGACGGCGCGCAGTGTGAGCGCGACCGCTGACGACGGCGTCAGCGACGGGTGGGCGCACAGGAAGTAGAGCTGGAGCGTGTCGTCCACCGCGGGCGAGGGCCCGGGCGCCGGCGCCTCTTCGACGAGGTCCTCACGCCGGCGGCGAGCGGTTTCCGCGCGGGCCGCGTCGAGGAACTTGCGCCAGGCCACGGTGACCAGCCAGCCCTTCGCATCCCGCGGAGGGTCGGCCGGCCAGACGCGGACCGCCTCGACCAGCGCGTCCTGGACGGCGTCCTCGGCCGCCGCGAAGTCGGCTCCGCGGCGGACGAGGACGGCGAGCACGCTCGGTGTGAGGCTCCTCAGGAGGACCTCGTCCATCTCAGTGGCAGTCGCTGATGGTGGGGTGCGCGGCCAGGAACGGACGCACCTCCAGCCACTCGTGGATCGGCTTCCCGCCCGCCCCGGGGGCTGCCGACAGTTCGCCGGCCAGTTCGACGGCACGCTCGTAGGTGTCGACGTCGATCACCATCCAGCCGGCGATGAGGTCCTTGGTCTCGGCGAACGGGCCGTCGGTGACCGGCGGGCGGCCCTCACCGTCGTACCGCACCCACGCTCCCTCGGGGGCGAGCGCCTGGCCGTCGACGAACTCGCCGGTCTTCTCCAGCCGGGCCGCGAAGTCGTTCATGTACTGCACGTGTGCGGAGATCTCCTCCGGCGTCCACTGGTCCATGGGGACGTCGTTGACCGCCGCCGGGGCGCCGCGGTAGTGCTTGAGCAGCAGGTACTTGGCCATCGTGCTTCTCCTCGGTGGTGTGCGACCCATTGTGGTCGCGTTCACTGCGGGGACGGAGCCGGTCACGGGTTCTCGACATCGCCGTCCACATTTTTTTCCGGCTTTCCTGGATGAGCCTGGACGATCCTCGGCGAGCCGTCTCGCGGTGGCCGGGTCCACGGCGTGGCGCGAGGCCGGGACGGCGGCCGTACGGGGTCCGGCAGGAGAACCGAGGGGCGCGCGGAGAGCTGTGAAGATCGGCGGTCACAGTTCCCGACTTCGGTGAACGTCCGGGGAATTCACGGCAGTTGATGTTGACCCCGGCAAGGTCTACGCGCATCAATCGACGTATGCGAATCCCCCCACGAATCGCCACCCTCGGTGGCATCGCCGCCCTTGTCCCGGCTCTCCTGATCGGTGGGCAGACCGCCACGGCCGCCCCCGCCGGGGCGCTCGCCGTCGGTGACATCTGTTACTCGGCCCTGCCCGCCCAGGCCCACGACACGCTCGACCTGATCGAGCAGGGCGGACCGTTCCCCTACGAGCAGGACGGCACCGTCTTCCAGAACCGCGAGGGCATCCTGCCGTCGCACTCGACGGGCTACTACCACGAGTACACGGTCGTCACCCCCGGCTCACCGACCCGTGGCGCGCGCCGCATCGTCACCGGTGACGCGCACCAGGAGGACTACTACACCGCCGACCACTACGAGTCGTTCGACCTGGTCGACCACGGCTGCTGAATCCGGCCCGCCGTCCGGCCCTGCCGGTAGCCTCCGCCCCATGACGACGACCTTTGTGATCGAAGGGGCGGAGGTCACCGGCCTGGACAGCTTCTGGAAAGCGGTCGGCGAAGCCGTCAACGGCCCGGGCGGCTACTTCGGCCGGAACCTCGACGCCCTCGCCGACTGTCTGAGCGGCGGCTTCGGCACTCCGGACGACGGTGACTTCGTCTTCGAATGGCGCGATCACGAACTCTCCCGGCGGGCGCTCGGCCGGGAGGAGACCGTACGGCAGCTGGGGCTGCGGGCCCAGCGCGTCCCTCCCTCCGGCCGGGCAGAGGTGCTGGAGCACCTGGCGCGGGTACGGGCGGGTCAGGGGCCGACCGTCTTCGACTGGATCGTGGAGGTCTTCGAAGAGCGCGCGCCCGGCCGGCTCCGACTCCGTTGAGGCGCGCATCGGGCAGGCCCACCCGGAGGCCGGCCGCCGGCGCAACGGGCGGGCCGTGACCGGGTGGCCGGCCGGAGTGGTCAGGGGCGGCGCGGCAGGGTTCCCTCGAGACGGCGCCTGAGCCGTTCGTCCCGCAGGTGCCGTACCGCGTTCGCGGCCGTGTCGTGGGCGTAGCCGTCGGGGTCCTCGTCCGCGAGCAGCCGCACCAGTACGTCCTCGGCCCGCGGGTCCTGGCGCATCGCCAGGCCCCTGGCGGCCTCCGCCACCGTCTCCGGGTCGGGATCCTCGGCCCGGGCGGCGAGCGCGTCGCGGATCTCGGGCGTGTCCGCGTCGACGCCCGCCAGCGCGGTCGTCGCCCAGTCCCGTACCGGCGCCTGCTCGTCCTTCGTCAGCGTGATCAGCGTCCGTACCGCCTCCGCGTGGTCCCCGGGCACCAGCCCGACGAGCGCCAGCGCCACCCGCAGGCGCACCGCGGCGTCCGGGTTGTCCGCGTGCCGCAGGATCTCGGGGAGCGCGGCCGGATCGCCGTGGTGGCCGAGCCCGAGGAGCACCGCCTGGAGCAGCTCGGGATCCGTCGCCTCCCGGGACAGTTCCCGCAGCATCGGCAGGGCCCGCGCGGCGAACGGCCGCACGACCTTCCCGTCCGGCCCCGCCGTGAAGCCGAGCCTGCCCAGCACGTCGGCCGCGAACGTCTGCTGCAGGACGTCGTCGCTCGCGCACCAGGCGGCGGCCGCCAGGAACGTCTCCTCGTCGCCGCGCCGCCACAGCGCCGTCACCGCCTCGATCCACTCGTCCCGCTCCGGACTGCCGTGGAGCAGGGCGCGTTCCGCCAGGTCGGCGCACGGGGTGCGCAGGCCGAGCCGTTCCTCGAGGAGCGTGGCGATCGCGCCGTGGCCGGTCTGCTGTTCGTTGCCCGCCGTCGGTTTTCCGTCGTGCAGCACCTCGACCACGACGGTCGCCCCGCCGTCCTCCTCGACGCGCCGCGACGCGGTCTCGGCCCCGGGGTCGTACGCGAGCAGCCCCCGGCGCAGTTCCTCCTCCACGTCGAGCGTCATCCACCGGCGGGCCTCCTCGAGAGCCTCCTCCAGCGTCTCGGCCCGCGCACCGGCGCCGTGCCGCAGCAGGGCCCGCACCGTCGAGGGCGACCCGCGGCGGGCGGCGAGCACCAGCGGCGCCTCGCCGGCCGGGCCGGGCAGGTCGGGGTCGGCGCCGTACTCCAGCAGCGCCTCCACCGTCTCCGTGCGTCCCTGCCCCACCGCCCAGATCATCGCGGTGAAGCCCAGCAGTTCGCGGCGGTCGGGCGTGGCGCCGGCGGCGAGCAGCGCCCGCACGGCCTCGGTGTGCCCCCAGACCGCGGCCCCGCACAGCGGCAGGTCGCCGGCTTCCGGGCCGCACGCCCGGTCGGGGTCGGCGCCGGCGGCGAGCAGCAGCCGTACGATCCCCGCCTCGTTGTTCGTGGCCGCCAGATACAGGGCGGTCCTGCCGTCCTCGTCGGTGCTCTCCGGGTCCGTGCCCGCCCGCAGCAACCGCACCACGGCGTCGTCGTCGCTGTTGTAGAACGCCTCGAACAGTTCCCGCGCCGCTGCGGCCGGTTCCTGCGCCGCCGGTTGGTTCGTCATGGTCCGACCCTACGGAAGCAGGGTCAGGTGTCGCATTCGAGAACGGTCCGGCACAGGCCGCAGCGGGCCCGCACCCGCCCCCGCACCGGCACCCGGATGCGCTGGTGGCAGGTGGTGCACGGGAAGGACACCCGTAGCCCTTCCGGCCCGTGCTCGAACGCGTACGTGAACGGTCCGGTGGCCGCCGCGCCCGGATGCTCCCTGGCGTGCCGGCGGTCCTTCGCGTAGCGGAGTCTGCCCAGCCGGCCGGCCGTGGTCAGCGGGGGCTGCTGCGCCTCGAGCAGCGCCTGCGCGCGGCCCCGGGTGTACGCGTGGTACGCCTGCGGGCTGGTGAACCAGGTCCGCGGGTCCTCGTCGAAGGCCATCGCCCGCCCGGCGAGGACGTATCCGAACTCCTCGGGGGTCAGGTAGCCGAGCTTCTGGCTGGAGACGGCGTCCTCGCGGAAGGCGTCCAGCAGCAGCCACCCGGCGCCCAGGTACGTGGTCACGGTGTCGGTGAGGATCTCGTTGTCGCGGGTGCCCGGGAACGACAGATCCAGCCGGTGCAGCAGAACATGGGTGATCTCGTGCGCGAGCGCGGCGCCGATGTCCCGACGATGGGTACGGAACCGGTCGTTCAGTTCGATGAAGTACTCCGGTCCGGCGGTCAGTTCGACGCTCGCCGCGTGCTCCATCTCCCGGAAGCTGACGATCACCCGGGCGTCCGGCAGCCGCAGGTGATGCACAAGGGCGCGGGCGACGCGCTGTGCGCCCAGATGCAGATCGTCGCTGTCGCCGAAGGCCACATCGGCGGGCAGCACGCTGGGGGTGTAGGTGAGCATGCTCTCGGGGGAGAGCCGCCGGTACAGGGCGGTGATCGCCGACCGCACGGTGTCCAGGTGCGGGAAGCCGTGCACGACCTCGCTGCCATTGCCCACTCCCGTACCCCCATGCCTCCCGTACGGCTCCGCGTCCCGCGCGGCTCCGGGTCCGCTGCGCCCGGCCGCCCGCCCGAGCAGGCTTCAACTCTACGGCGCGGCGGGGGAGCGGAGGGGCTCGCGGCCGGAGGGGACTGGCCGAAAGGCGCTTCTTGTGGTGTCCGCTACCCGGGTCTCATACTCCGGACAGCGTCTTGTCGAGCACATGTCACCAATGGGTCACCCGCAGTATCGCCCAGTGGTGCCGAACGGCTGTGCCCGGCCGGGCGTTCCCCTCAACCCCCCACGAGAGGCAGTCAGTTGAAGCTTCTTAGCGCCCTCAAGAGATGTGTCGCCGCCGGTGCCGTCATCCTCGCCGCCGTCAGCCTCCAGCCCACCTCCGCCTCCGCCGCCGCCCCGCCCGTCGTCGGCGGCACCCGCGCCGCACAGGGCGAGTTCCCCTTCATGGTCCGGCTCTCCATGGGCTGCGGCGGCGCCCTCTACGCCAAGGACATCGTGCTCACCGCGGCCCACTGCGTCAGCGGCTCCGGCAACAACACCAGCATCACCGCGACCGCCGGCGTCGTGGACCTGCGCAGCTCGAGCGCCATCAAGGTCCGCTCCACCAAGGTCCTGCAGGCCCCCGGCTACAACGGCACGGGCAAGGACTGGGCACTGATCAAGCTCGCCCAGCCCATCAACCTGCCCACGCTGAAGATCGCCGAGACCACCGCGTACAACAGCGGCACCTTCACCGTCGCCGGATGGGGCGCGGCCCGTGAGGGCGGCGCTCAGCAGCGCTACCTGCTCAAGGCCCAGGTCCCGTTCGTCTCCGACGCGGCCTGCGGGCAGGCGTACGACGAACTCGTCCCGAACGAGGAGATCTGCGCCGGCTACAACCAGGGCGGCGTCGACACCTGCCAGGGTGACTCCGGCGGCCCCATGTTCCGCAAGGACAACGCCGGCGCCTGGACCCAGGTCGGCATCGTCAGCTGGGGCTACGGCTGCGCACGGGCCGGCTACCCCGGCGTCTACACCGAGGTGTCCACCTTCGCGGCCGCGATCAAGTCGGCGGCCGCCACCCTGTAGAGAACCCCTCAGGGAACCGGACACGGCGGAGGGGCAGGCCCGCGGCCTGCCCCTCCGTCACGGCTCACCCCGGCCGTACGGCCGCGTCCGCCGCCGCGCACTCCAGTCGTACGGCGGCCTCAGCCGCGGCGCACTCCAGCTCCAGCACCCACACCTCGTTGGCGCCGGCGCGCAGCACCGGCCCCGGCACGTACAGCGGCCGGACCGGCCCTGCCGACCAGTAGCGCCCCAGGTTGAACCCGTTCACCCACACGAAACCCCTGGCCCACCCCGGCAGTTCCAGCCCCGCGTCACCCGGCTCCGCCACCTCGAACGTCCCCCGGTACAGACCGGCCGCCCCCGCCGGAGGGACACGCCACGGCATTCCGGCCAGCGCCGCCGGCTCCTCGAACGCCTCCAGCCGCAGTGCGCACGCCCGGACACCGTGCAGAAACTGCCGCTCGTGCAGCACCCCGCCGGTGATGCCCTTCGGCTCACCCGTCAGCGGCCCGTAGTTGACCCGGCCCAGCGACTCCACCCACAGCTCCACCGCCGCCGGTCCCGCCACCGGCACCCCCAGCGCCGGCGTCGCGCCGTCCAGCACTCCCGCCCGCACCCCGTCGACGAACACCACCGCGCGGTCCCGCAGGCCTGCCACCCGCAGCGGATACGGCTCCCGCGGCCCCGGGACCTCGACCCGGTAGCGCACCAGACCCCGCCCGACACCCAGCTCCTCGAAGGTCAACGGCATCGGGGCCTCGCACTCGTCGTCGCCGAGCAGCCGCAGCACCGTCTCCGGCGGAACCCACTCGCCCAGTTCCACCCGCACCGGGGCCGACAGGACCGGCGGAGCCGGCGGAATCTCCGGCAGCGGTTCCTCCTGATACTCGGCGAGGATCTCCCGGAACCGCCAGAACTTCTCCGTCGGCCGGCCCGCCTCGTCGACGGGCGCGTCGTAGTCGTAGGACGTCACCGTCGGCTCGAACTCGCCGTCGTGCAGCTCACCCGACCGGTTCGCGCCCGCCCAGCCGCCGAAACTCGTCCCTCCGTGCGCCATGTACACATTCACCGACGCGCCGGCCTCAAGGATCTCCCGCAACGCCCGCGACGCGTCCTCCGCGTCCCGGCGCGCCGGCCCGGCCCCCCAGTGCTCGAACCAGCCGCACCAGAACTCCATGCACATCAACGGCCCCTCCGGACGATGCCGGCGCAGCGCCGCGAACGCCTCCACGGCGCCGGACCCGAAATTCACGGTGGCCAGCACACCGGGCACCGAACCGCCCGACAGCATGTGGTCCTCCGGACCGTCGGAGGTGAACAGGGGCACGCCCACCCCGCACGACCGCAGCAGCTCCACCAACTGCCGCAGATAGCCGCCGTCCGAGCCGTAACTCCCGTACTCGTTCTCCACCTGCACCATCACCACGGGCCCGCCGCGCGTGATCTCGCGCTCCACCACCTGCGGCAGCAGCCTGGTGAACCAGCGCTCCACATGCCCCAGATACTCCGCGTCCTCCGTACGCGCACGCCGCCCGACCCGGCCGGTCAGCCAGAACGGAAGGCCGCCGTTCTCCCACTCGGCGCAGATGTACGGACCGGGCCGCACGATCGCCCGCATCCCCGCCGCGTGCACCGCGTCCAGGAACCGCCCCAGCGCCCCGTCGTCCGCGTACCTGCCCGGCTCCGGCTCATGAAGGTTCCACGGGACGTACGTCTCCACACAGTTGAGACCCATCGCCCGCAGCATCGACAACCGGTGGCCCCACCGGCCCTCGTGCACCCGGAAATAGTGCATCGCCCCCGACAGCAGCCGCACCGGCCGCCCGTCCAGCAGGAAATCCGTGTCACCCACGGTGAAGTCAGCCACCGGCCCCGTCCCTCTCTCGCAAACGCCGCCCCCACGATCACCCCTGGCGCACAGCCGGTCCATGGACAAAGATCGGCTCTCCTTGGACTGGCCGGGAAGGAGCGACGAATCGGCATGTACCACACCTGGATGCGCTATTTCACCCCGAGTCCCCTGCACCACCGGCTCGGACTGGTGTGCCTCGGCGTCGGCCTCCAGCACGGCAGCCTCCCCACCGTCGGCCCCCGCACCCTCGACCACCACGTCGCCGTCGTCATCAGCGCCGGCAGCGGCTGGTACCGCGCCGCCGACGGACGGCGCACCACCGTCACCGGCCCCGCCCTCATCTGGCTCACCCCTGGCGTCCCCCACCACTACGGGCCCGACCCGGCCGCCGGCTGGGACGAATCGTTCGTCGACTTCACCGGCCCCGCCACCACGACCTACACCGAACTCGGCTACATCGAACCCGACCGGCCCGTCGTACCCCTGTCCGACGCCGCCGGCGCACGCGCCGCCGTCGGCAGGATCGCCCGCGCCGCCCGCCGCGGGAACCCCCTCCTCGAGGTCGAGACCGGCGCCGCCGTCCACGAACTGCTCGTCGCCCTGCGCCGCGCCCGCGCCGACCTCTGCCCCGACGGCGACCCCGTCCTCACCGCCCTCGCCCGCGACGCCTTCCGGCCGCTGTCCGTCGCCGAACACGCAGCACGCCACGGCATGACCCCCGCAGAACTGCGCACCGCCGTACGCCGCGGCGCCGGGTGCAGCCCCAAGGACTACCTCCTCGGCATCCGCCTCGGCCGCGCCAAGGAACTCCTCGCCGCCACCGACCTGCCCGTCGCCGCCGTCGCCCGCCGCGTGGGATACGAGGACCCGGCGTACTTCTCCCGCCTGTTCACCCGCCGCGTCGGACTCGCCCCCGTCCGCTTCAGGGAACAGCAGGGCAGGGCCGTACCCGGCGGCTGGAGCACCCGCGTCCCGGACCCTGAACACCCTCCGACCATCGGCGCCCGTCCGACGTAAGCTCCCTGACCATGACCACGAGTGACATCGACGAATCCGTGCGCGCCGAGCTCGACCGCCTGCGCTCGAGCATCGACAACATCGACGCCGCCGTCGTCCACATGCTCGCCGAGCGATTCAAATGCACCCAGCAGGTCGGCCACCTCAAGGCCCAGCACCACCTGCCGCCCGCCGACCCCGCCCGCGAGGCCCGTCAGATCGCACGGCTGCGCCAGCTCGCGGAGAGCGCGAAACTCGACCCGGCGTTCGCGGAGAAACTGCTGAACTTCATCATCGCCGAGGTGATCCGCCACCACGAGCAGATCGCCGACCAGCCCGGCGAACGCCCATAGCGCTGAACAGCCCGGCGAACGCCCACAGCACTGAACCACCCGATCAGCCCGGCGAACGCCCACAGCACTGAACCACCGGGACCAGCCCGGCGAACGCCCACAGCACCGAAACCCCCGACCCGCGTGCCCACCCGCCCCACCCCGCCCGAACACCCGCGCGCGGGGAGCGGGTGTGCGCTGACAGCGCAACCACCACCCCGTGTGCCGACCCGGGCCCATCAGGCAGCATGGGCCCATGTCCGTACTGACGCGCGACGAAGCGCAGACCCGAGCCCGGCAACTCGACGTACACCGGTACACGATCGACCTCGATCTCACCACCGGCGACGAGACCTTCGACTCCCGAACCGTCATCCACTTCACCGCGACAGCGGCCGGTGACACCTTCGTCGAGATCAAGCCCGCCGAACTCCGCTCCCTCACGCTCGACGGACAGCCCCTCGACCCCGCCGCCCTCACCGAGAACCGGATCCCCCTGACCGGCCTGACCGCCGGCGAGCACGAACTGCGTGTCGACGCGCGGATGAGCTACTCCCGCACCGGCGAAGGCATGCACCGCTTCACCGACCCCAGCGACGGTGAGACGTACGTCTACACCCAGCTGTTCATGGACGACGTCCAGCGCGTCTTCGCCGCCTTCGACCAGCCCGACCTCAAGGCCGTCTTCGAACTCTCCGTCACCGCGCCCGAAGCGTGGACCGTCCTCGGCAACGGCGTCGCCACCCACCACGGCGAGGGCCGCTGGACCTGCGCGCCCACCCCGCTGCTCTCCACCTACCTGGTCGCCGTCGCCGCCGGACCCTGGCACTCCGTACGCACCGAGCACGCCGGACTGCCCTTCGGCATCCACTGCCGCCGCTCCCTCGCCCCCTACCTCGACGCCGACGCCGACGAACTCCTCGACATCACCCGGCAGTGCTACGACCGCTACCACGAGAAGTTCGAGGAGCCGTACCCCTTCGACTCCTACGACCAGGCCTTCGTCCCCGAATTCAACGCCGGCGCCATGGAGAACCCGGGCCTCGTCACCTTCCGCGACGAATTCGTCTACCGCTCCGCCGTCACCGACACCCAGCGCCAGACCCGCGCCATGGTCATCGCCCACGAGATGGCCCACATGTGGTTCGGCGACCTCGTCACCCTCAAGTGGTGGGACGACATCTGGCTGAACGAGTCCTTCGCCGAATACATGGGCTACCAGACCCTCACCGAAGCCACCCGCTTCACCGACACCTGGACCGACTTCGCCATCGCCCGCAAGTCCTGGGGCTACGACGCCGACCAGCGGCCCTCCACCCACCCCGTCGCCCCCGACCCCGACGCCGTCCCCGACACCGCGTCCGCGATGCTCAACTTCGACGGCATCTCCTACGCCAAGGGCGCCTCCGCCCTGCGCCAGCTCGTCACCTGGCTCGGCGAGAAGGACTTCCTCGCCGGCATCAACACCCACTTCGCCCGGCACAAGTTCGCCAACGCCACCCTCGCCGACTTCATCGACTCCCTCGCCGGAGCCACCGACCGCGACGTGCACGCCTGGGCCGAGTCATGGCTGCGCACCACCGGCGTCGACACCCTCACCCCCGCCCTCGCCGACACCGCGGGCGGCTGGACACTCACCGTCGAACGCGACGGCACCCGCCCCCACCGCATCGCCGTCGGCGCCTACGACGCCGACCCCATCGACCCCGGCCGCCTCGTCCTGCGCGACCGCCTCGAGATCGACGTCCCCGAGACCGGCACCACCGCACCCCGCCCCGGGCGCCGCCCTGCCCTCATCGTCCTCAACGACGGTGACAACACCTACGCCAAGGTCCGCCTCGACGCCGCCTCCTGGGCCGTCGTCGTCGACTCCCTCTCCGGCATCCCCGACGCCCTCACCCGAGCCGTCGTCTGGAACGCCGCACGCGACATGGTCCGCGACGGCGAACTCGCCCCCACCGCCTACCTCGAGACAGCCGGCACCCACCTGCCCCACGAGAACGACCTCGCCATCGTCCAGGGCGTCCTCTCTTTCGCCGCCGGCCAGATCGCCGACTGCTACCTCACCCCCGACCAGCGCCCCGCCGCGCTCGCCACCCTCACCCGCATCAGCCGCGCCCTGCTGCGCCGCACCGAGGACGGCAGCGACCCCGGCCTGCGCCTGACCGCCGTACGCCACTACATCGACGCCGCCACCCAGCCGGAGCCCATCCAGGAATGGCTCACCGAAGGCAGCGTCCCCGGCGGCCCCGAGCTCGACCCCGAACTGCGCTGGCGCGTCCTGACGCGCCTCGCCGTCCTCGGCGCGACCGACGACGCGGCCATCACCGCCGAACTGGAACGCGACCCGAGCGCCACCGGCCAGGAAGGCGCGGCCCGCTGCCGCGCCGCCCTCCCCACACCCGAGGCCAAGGCCGCGGCCTGGGCCCGGCTCTTCACCGGCGACGACCTGTCCAACTACCTGTTCGCGGCCACCGCGCAAGGCTTCTGGCAGCCCGAACAGGCGGACCTGGTACGCGAGTACGTCCCGCGGTTCTACCCCGACGCCGTCGCCCTCGCCGACCGCCGAGGCCCGGCCATCGCCGAAGCCTGCGGCCGCTACGCCTTCCCCGTCCACGCCGTCGACGCCGAGGCACTGGACGCGGGGGAGGCCTGCCTGGCCGGGACGGACATGCTCCCGGCACTGCGCCGCAAGCTGGCCGACCAGCTCGACGACCTACGGAGGACCCTGCGGGTCCGGGGAACGTGACCTTCCCCCACCCCGCCCCTTCCCGCTGTACCGATGTGCGGCTCCGCCGCGTGGGGCTCCGCCCGGGCCCGTCCTCCGGGTCCGGGCTCCGCCCGGGCCCGGCACCGCGCTGCGCGCGGTGTTTCGGGGGCTCCTCCCCCTACGCCTGGCGGCGTGGGGGGACCCGAACCGAAGATCGGGGGTGAGG